>NZ_CP016757.1:637500-937500 GCF_001701045.1 Cloacibacillus porcorum | reverse complement strand
GGGGTGCGGCTTTGGGCGGTGCGCTTTAAACCAGAGTCCGATCTCGTCCACCGTCTCCGGCGGAACGTCCTGCGGCTCCAGCGCCTTGCGCGTCAGCGAGAAGAAGTCCCACCAGTGAAAGGTGGAGGTACTGACCCAGGCGCAGACGGAGAGGCGGTCGTACATCGCGTTGATGATGTTGGGACGGAACCTTTTCAGGTGCCAGATGGACGCCCCCTGCACCGCGACCGAGATCAGGAAGAGAGCAAGCAGCGCCAGCGCATCCCGGCGCCGTTCCCGGCGGAATTCCACACGTAACCGGCCGCTGCGCAGCAGCCAGACAAGAAGCGGGAGGTCGGCAAAGATCAGAAAATCCCACGGTTTAAGCAGCGCCCAGATCGATTTCGCGATAAGCCCAGTCTGAGGCACCAGCATAAGGTCATGAAAGATGAAGATGTCCGCGTAGTAACGGATAAAGAGCCGGTCCGTCAGCACCAGTGCCGAGAGCAGCATATCCATGACGATGAGCGCCGCCGCGCGCCGCCTGGGCGGGAAGAACATCAGCGGCAGAAGCAGGCAGAGGATGGCTCCCAGCGAAGGCAGCGAAACGGCGAGCGCGCGCGTCGTATGGCGCAGCGCGTGCATCGTCAGCACGCCGAAGGTGGGCCAGTTGAGCACGTCGGCGACGGCATAGTCTACCGAAATGAACTTGAGCCAGATTGCCGCGGCGACAATCGCCGTAAAAAGATATCCGCTTATAAAAACAGGCCGGTCTTTAGGAGGAGGAAACATCTGTCAACAATCACCTATTTACGATAGAGTTCGGGCATCAGATCATATTCCAATATCTTATCACTGACGTCGAGTATCTTTCTGACCTTTTCCGTCATCCCGGCATATGCCGCGTAATCCTTGGGCTCTCCGCTCTTCACGTTGACGGCGCTCTTCTTCGCGGGCTCGACGAATATCTCCCCCGCCACATAAGAGCCGTTGCGGAAGATCACCGGAGCCTCTGAATCGTCGAAGATGTCTGTCCCCAGACCGCTGTTGAAATCGATTCCCAACAGCAGCGCCAGCGAGCGCGGAAGATTGACAAGCCCCAAGGCCATCTTCCGGTTCCAGACGAGCCTCTTTACACCGGGAACATTTATCATGAGGGGCACGCGCTGTACATAGCGCCAATTATAGTCCTTCGTGAAATCTGTCCCCAGCAGCTTCGAGAGTGTCGGGGAATCCCAGCGGGGGATGGCGTTATGGTCGCCGTAGAGCGCGATAACGCTCCGGTCATAGAGGCCGGAGCTTTTCAATCCCTTGATAAAGACTCCGAACTCCCGGTCAAGATAGTGGATGGCGGCGAGGTAGCTGCCTACCACCGTACCTTTGTATTCGCCGGCATCGAAATCGGCCTGTTCCATCAGCCTGGGGAAATTATAGGGGTAATGGCTTGTGAGCGTCACCATAAAGGAATAGAATGGCTGCCGCTCCTGAGTGAGCATCTCCAGCGACTGGCGGAAGAAACTCTTATCACTGAGCCCCATACCGATAGACTCGTCGTTTACATAATCCTTCTTACTGATAAATTTCTCAAAACCAAGCGCGGGATACATGTGTCCCCGGTTCCAGAAGCCCGGGCGGTCACCGTGCATCGCGAATACGCGGTAGCCGTTGTCCTGCAGCGTCTTGGGAAACGCCTCGTAATGATTGCCGGCAAAACGTGTATAGGCAACGCCGGAGGCCGCCGGATAGAGCGCGGCGTTCGCGAGGAACTCCGCGTCGGAGCTGTTGCCTGAACCGGTCTGATTGTAAACGTTGGAGGCCAGCGAAGCCTCCTTCGCAAAGGCGTTGAGGTTCGGCGTCACCTCGCGCCCGCCGACCTTTAGGCCGATGACGAAGCTCTGGAGTGATTCAACCTGTATGACGATGAGATTCCTGCCTTTGGCGACGCCGAATACCCCCTGCGGGCGGCGCTGCCTCGCGAGATTTTCGCCAAACCAGTCCCTGACCTCCTCCAGCTCGGAGGCCGACAGCTTCGGGCGCGCGGCCCTGTCGGTCAGCGTATTCCAGCTGTCAACCGCGTGATAGGTCAGCGCGCCGACATTATTGCAGACCGCTGGACGGTCCCACATTGAACGCAGCACGCCGGGGACCTTTTTATTATAGGTCCTTATATGAAAGGAGAGCACGGCGACGGCGGCGGCAAAGAGCAGCAGCGTCCAGAAACAGCGCCGGAGGGTGATACGGTGAAAAAAAGGATGCACCGAGATGCGGCGAAATATCCTGAAATAGCCGAATAGCAGAGGAATGTCAATAAAATAGAGCAGATCCTTCACTGAAAAGAGGGCGAAGACAGACTCCGAGACCTCGCCGACCTGGGTCGAGAGCCCCAGATTATGGAAGGTAAAGAGATCGGAATAATAGCGCATGTGCAGAATATCCGTTATCACCAGCGCCGTCAGCAGAAAATCCAGCAGCAGCGCCAGCGCAAACCGCCCCCGGCGCCAGAAGAGCGAAACGAAGAGGACGAACATCGCTACGATCGCCGCCGAGGCGGCGACGGAGAGCGGCACGCGCACAACGAGCCGCGAGACTTCGTACTCAAGAAAATAGAACTTGAAAAAGAGAGCGGCGGCCATAAAGGAGAAGAAGATCAGCTCGCGGTAGTCACGCCCCGCCACCCGGTAGACTGCCCTGGAACTCAGAAGAAGATTCATTTAATTTACCTCTTTAAAACGTCCATATAATATATTCAGAGACCTTAGCTTTTCAGGAAAACCATGCGAGCCTGGCAAAAGCGAATCAAGCTCCGCGGGAAGCAGCCGCCAGCCCCAGTTGCCCGCCGCCTCCGCCGGCCTGTTCATGCGGCACGAGCCGTCGAGGCCGAGTATATCCTGCGCCGGCAGCACCGCGATCTCCGCGACGGAGGCGAGCGCCATATGCGCCATTACGCGGCTCACATTCTCCCGCGTGACCTCCTGCCCAGCATAGGCGGCAAAATTTATCCGCTCGCGCACCGTGGAACTCCCGCGCCACCAGCCGACGGCGGTATCGTTGTCATGCGTCCCAGTATAGACGGCACTGCGCGGCCTTATATTATGCGGCGCGTAGGGGTTATCCGCGACGTCGCCGCCAAAGGCGAACATCAGCACCTTCATTCCAGGAAGGGAAAAATCCTCCATCAGCGCGCGCACGTCGTCCGTGATGATTCCCAGATCCTCGGCGATGAGCGGCAGCTCCTCCGCGGAGAGGCCGCGCTCGGCGTGAAAGGCCTCAAGCATCTCACGCCCCAGCGCGGGACGCCAGCAGCCGTTCTGCGCCGTCGGCTCGGAGGCGGGTATCTCCCAGTAGGCGCACAGCCCCCGAAAGTGGTCGACGCGCATCAGCCCGCAGTATTTAAGGCTGTGTGACAGCCTGCCGCGCCACCAGGCGAAGCCGTCGGCGCGCATCGCCTCCCAGTTGTAGAGGGGATTGCCCCAGCGCTGCCCGGTGGGGCTGAAATAATCGGGCGGCACGCCGGCGACGCAGCGCGGCGCTCCGTCAGTATCAAGGTCGAAAAGAGAGGGAGCGGACCAAACGTCCGCGCTGTCCCAGGCGACATATATCGGCAGGTCGCCCATCAGCGTAACGCCGCGCTCGGCGCAGTAAGAGGCGAGAGCGGCCAGCTGACGGTAAAAGATAAATTGTGTAAATTCAACAAAGGAGATGCCGTCTCCGTTCTCTGCGGCAAAGGCCGCCAGGGCCTCCGTCACGCGCGCGGAAAATTCACGCGGCCATTCCGTCCAGCAGCGGCCGCCGTTTTTTTCCTTCAATATCGAAAAGAGGGCGTAATCACGGAGCCACCAGCTCTCCTCCGCGCGGAAACACTCAAAGTCCCGGCGCAGCTCCGCGAAAGACTCCGGCTGAGCGTTAAAATTCTCCCAGGCAAGCGAGAGCAGCCCGCGGCGGCAAAGTTCGGCCGCGGCAAAATCCGCCTCCCTCGCGGAGGGAAAAACCCGCGCCGTTATATCATTCATTGAAACAAGTCCCTCTTCGCAGAGCCCCTCGGGGCTTATGAAGAGTGGATTACCCGCGAAGGCGGAGGGACTGCTGTACGGCGAATTGCCAAAGACCGGAAGCACCGGAGTGAGCGGCAGCACCTGCCATATAGTGAAACCGGCTCCCTGGAGAAAATCCGCGAACCTTCTGGCGCCGGAGCCGAAATCACCTACGCCCCAGCCGCCAGGCAGCGACGATATATGCAAGAGAACTCCGCTTCTGCGTGAACTAGACAAATAAAGCCCCTCCGATGACACGATATCAGACCAACATTTTTATATTATACATGCAAATCACATACCGGCTACAGAGGCAAAAGAGGCCCCACCCGCCGCGACACTGCGAAAGCCGGCTCCCACGGGAACCGGCCTTCGCGATTCTGAAAAAATTATCCTCAGCTCAGAAAGAAACGCTAGTCCTCCGCCCCCTCGTCCGCTCCGTTCTCCGGCGTAAATATGAGGCAGCCGAGCGGCGGCAGCGTCAGCTCCGCGGAAAAAGACTGCCCGTGAAAACCCGTCTCCTCCGTATCGACGGAGCCCAGATTGCCGACGCCGGAGCCGCCGTAGAGCGAAGAGTCGCTGTTCAGCGCCTCGCGCCAGCGGCCGCCCTTCGGGAAGCCGACGCGGTAGCCGCCGCGCACCACAGGCGTAAAGTTGGCGGCGAATACCAGGGCGCCGCCCCTCTTATCGCGCCGTATAAAGGAGACCACACCGGCGTCACGGTCGCTGCAGTCTATCCATTCAAAGCCGTCGGGAGAGGTGTCGAGCTCCCACAGCTCCGGCCTGCCGCGGTAAAAATTATTCAAGTCGGCAAACCAGCGCGCGATACCGGCGTGCCGTTCGTCGCCAAGCTCATGCCAGTCGAGGCTGCGGTCGTGGTTCCACTCGCGGCTCTGGCCAAACTCGCCGCCCATAAAGACGAGCTTCTTGCCGGGGTGGCAGAACATCCAGCCGAACATCAGCCGCAGGTTCGCCGCCTTCTGCCAGCCATCGCCGGGCATCTTTTCCAGCAGCGAACACTTGCCGTGGACCACCTCGTCGTGAGAGAAGGGCAGCACGAAATTTTCCGCGTAGGCATACCACATGCCGAAGGTGAGCTGGTCGTGGCGGTACTTGCGGTAGACCGGGTCCTGCGACATATAGGAGATAAAATCATTCATCCAGCCCATATTCCACTTATAACCGAAGCCAAGGCCGCCGAGCCAGACGGGCTTCGTCACCATCGGCCACGAGGTCGACTCCTCAGCCGTCACCGATATTCCCGGGAAGTCGGCGTAGAGCGCGCAGTTCATCTCGCGCAGAAAGGCGATCGCCTCGATATTCTCCTTGCCGCCGTACTTATTAGCTACCCACTCGCCGTCGCGGCGCGAATAATCAAGATAGAGCATCGAGGCCACGGCGTCGACACGCAGGCCGTCGGCGTGGTAGCGGTCGAGCCAGTAATAGGCCGACGAAATCAGGAAACTCCGCACCTCGTTGCGTCCATAGTTGAAGATCGCGCTCTTCCAGTCGGGATGAAAACCCTGGCGCGGGTCCTCGTGCTCGTAGAGCGCCGTGCCGTCAAAGCGCGACAGGCCAAAAGAGTCCGTCGGGAAGTGCGACGGCACCCAGTCGAGGATGACGCCGATCCCGCGCGCGTGCAGCGCGTCGACGAGCGCCATAAAATCCTCCGGCGAGCCGTAGCGCGCCGTCGGCGCGAAATAACCCGTCGTCTGATAGCCCCACGAGCCGTAGAAGGGATGCTCCATGACGGGCATGAACTCGACGTGTGTAAAGCCGTTGGCCTCCAGATAGGGCGGCAGCTCGCCCGCCAAATCGCGCCACGAAAGAATGCTGTCGCCGTCGCCGCGCCGCCACGAACCGGCGTGCATCTCATATATCGACTGCGGCGCGTCGGTGGCGTTCTTCCCGGCGCGCGCCGCCATCCACTCCGCGTCCCGCCACTCGTGCGCGGGGGCGCAGACGACGGAGGCGGAGGCCGGCGGCGTCTCCGCGGCAAAGGCCAGCGGGTCGCTCTTATCGACCAGTTCCCCGCCGGCGGTCCTTATCACATATTTATAGCGGCAGCCCGCCTCCGCATCAGGGACAAAACCCTCCCAGATACCGGAGGAATCCCAGCGCGGCGCGAGCGGGCAGCCCTCGCGCTCCCACGAATTAAAATCTCCCATTACATAAACATTTTTAGCACCGGGGGCCCAAAGGGAAAAAAGGACGCCCTTCCGCCCCTCATGCTCGAACGGATGCGCGCCGAGAAAATCATATATCCTTCTGTGAGTCCCCTCGCGGAAGAGATAGACATCTCCCTCGCCTGCAAGCGTCGGGCCGTAGATTATCTCATTTTGCATGTTCATCGCCTCCAGCATCTCAAGGTTCCGCCGACCATACACGTCGAAGATCGACTGTGCAAAGCGATTTAACCGGCGTCACCTTTATGTTATTATATCCTGATATTAGGTTCGGAGGTATGTCAATGAACGATATCTTTTCTTACAATAAAATTACGGCGGAAATCACCGCGGCCCTTAAAGAAAAAATAGGCGCGCACAACGTCTGCGCGGACGAAGAAAAACTAGAGGCCTACTCGCACGACGAGGTGCCGCAGAACGCCTACGACAAAAAATATACCGCGGAGCTGCTCCTCTTCCCCGAAAGCACCGAACACGTCTCTGAAATAATGAAAATCGCCTATGAACATAAAATCCCCGTAACGCCGCGCGGCGCTGGCACCGGGCTCTCCGGCGGTGCGCTCCCCGCCTGGGGCGGCATCGTCATGAGCTTTGAAAAGATGAACCGCATCCTCGAACTCGACGAGGAAAACCTCACCATCACCACCGAGCCCGGCGTCGTAACGGCGGAGATCAGCCGCATGGCGGCGCAGCACGGCCTGCTCTACGCGGGAGACCCCTGCAGCGGCGACGCCTCCTTCATCGGCGGCAATATCGCCGAAAACGCCGGCGGCAACAAGGTGATAAAATACGGCGCGACCGGCGCACAGCTGCTCGCCCTTGAAGTGGTGCTCCCGGACGGCTCCGTCACCTGGTTCGGCGGCAAACGCCGCAAAGACGTAACGGGGCTGGACTTCGTCCACCTTATGGCCGGCTCCGAGGGCATACTCGGGATCATCACCAAGGCGGTGCTCAAGCTGATGCCGCTGCCGCGCCACTCCGTCGATCTGCTCGCCGCCTTCCCAGACACGCAAAGCGCGATCGACTTCGTGCCGCGCATCATCACCGAGGGCGGCCTCATCCCCGCGTCAATAGAATTCCTCGACCATAAGGCGCTGAAGCTAGCGGAAAAATACCTCAACACGGAGGTCCCCGCGGGAAATGCGGGCGCGGCCCTCATCATCCAGCTGGAAAACAACGACGCCGACCTCATCGAAAAGGAGTTCGAGGAGATCGGCAAACTATCCCAGAAACACGGGGCCGTCGAGGTCTACGTCGCCGATACCCGCAGCACGAAAGACCGCATCTGGCAGGCCCGCAAATCGGTGCCGGAGGCCGTATCGTTCTTCTACAGCCGTTACACGAAAGAGGATCTCGCCGTCCCCACCGCGATGGTGCCGCGGCTGCTTGAGATGATCCGCGAAAAGGCCGAGGCCGACGGCCTCGAATGGATAGCCTACGGCCACGCGGGCGACGGCAACATGCACTGCACGATCATCTCCCCCGACTGCGCCGACTGGCACGAACGGCTGCACGCCGCGCAGGAACGTATCTACGCCGAACTAATCAAGATGGGCGGCACCCTCTCCGGCGAACATGGCATCGGCTTCAAGCGCAAAGGCTACATGAAGTTCTTCCTCGACGAGGCACAGCTTGAGCTGATAAAGCGCGTGAAGCTCGCCTTCGACCCACGGAACATCCTCAACCCCGGAAAGCTCGTGGACTGGGAAAGATAAAATCGCACGGCTCCGGCCGCATAAAGACATGAAAAACTCCCGCCAATAAAACGGCGGGAGTTTTGTCGTTTGTCAATTTACCCTTTACCCCTCGTATCCAAGCTCCTTTTTCGTCTTTGCGATGTCGGCCTCGGTCTCCTTTATCCAGCGGGCGAGCGTCTCCGGCTTTATCTTCTTGGACTTTGGGTCGTTCAGCAGCGTGTCGAGCTTTTTCTCCTGTATCTTGAGCCACTCGACCTTCGCCTCGCGGAACTGTATATCGGCGACGGTGTTTCCGCGTTCTCCGTCATCCTCTTTCACAAATGCGCGGCTCATGGGCATACCGCCTCCCTTCGATGATTCTGCATTAAAACTCGCGCTTACACCAATTCATTACCCGTCATTCGCCGTTCAGATAGTCTCCTTTGAAAAAGGCATATCGTCGCCGTCAACGATCACGACCCGCATCTTCGGCTTGACATAGGTGACGAGATCCTCGATATCGGGATTCTTGAGCCTGACGCAGCCGTGTGTCGCCCAGCGCCCGACAGAGCCGGGGTTGTTCGTGCCGTGGATCGCGATCTGCCATTTGTTGTAAAAGGAGATCAGCTTCGAACCGTAGGCTCCGGGAGCGGCCTCTCCGGGCTCGTTGAACCAGGCGGGGTCAAAGACCAGCTTCGTGGCGTCGGGGATCACCCGGTAGATCGTAAAGGTTCCCGTCGGCGTGATGAGGTCCATACGCGAGGTCTTGGTCTTGCCGCGCCCCTTGCCGACCGAGACGGGCCAGCTCTTCACGACCTCGCCGCCCTTAAAGAGCGTGAGCCTCAGCTGCTGCTTGTTGATCTTGATCCAGTACTCCCCCGCCTTCGGCGACCAGGGAGCCGCCGCGCAGGCCGCGGCCGCGCTGACGAAGATAAAAACTAACGCGGTGATGAATATCCTTTTCATAAAAACACTCCAATTTCTCTATAACTTTTTTTATTATAATACAAATTCAGTTTTCAGGCACAGCATTGTGTACCTAGTATTTTTTCGTAAAAATACTTTTAACGGCAATCTGTCAAAATAATCATCGGGACAAACAAATGAAAGCCAGCCGCCAACGCCCGTGCCGCCGGGCAGCGCCATTTTTAGCGCTTTCACAACGTTCGCCGTAAATTACCTTAGAGATATTAAAAAATCACGCGCTTTCCCCCCTGTAAATGTTCACCGCAGTCTGTCACTGCCATGTGAGAGCGAAAAATGCCGCCGCCCGGCAGCGCGGGCTGCTCAATGTTTCTGTTAGGGGACTGACGCGCTGCCCGGAAATAATCAACGGCGTACTTGACATTATTCGGCTGATGAGTATAAAATCTCACCAATGATTTTTCAGCGCCTATTTTGGAGGGAAGGAGGAAACGCCGTGTATTCAGCAAGCCATATTTCGATAATGTACATGATGATGTGCGCTCACTGCGGGTCCTCTCCTGAACTGACCGGCGCTTAAGTACGCGCGTTGTCATTACAGGACCGGGTCCGCCGCTGCGGGTCCGGTCTTTTTTATGTCTTTTGAAAAATTTACGGGAGAGGAGATAAGAGACTGGTCAAAAGACAGCAGGCAATTTTTAATTATGAATATATAAAACTACTGGAGGTATCACTGTGAAAAAAATAATTCTTGCGGCCATAGCATTGCTCGTACTCTCGTCATCCGCCTTCGCGGCGGAAAAGATCGTCCTCGGAGTCACCCCCTTCCCCGCGAAAGAGATCGCGGACGTCGCCAAAGAGGTGCTGGCAAAACAGGGCTACAAACTGGATATCAAAGAATTCACCGACTTCGTGCAGCCGAACTTCGCATTGGAGGACAAGAGCCTCGACGCCAATTTCTTCCAGCACATCCCCTATCTTGAGAACATGAAGAGCGAAAAAAAGCTTGACATCGTGCCGCTCGTAAAGGTCCACCTGCTCCCCATCGGCATCTACTCGCAAAAAATAACGTCGCTGAAAGACGTTAAAGAAAAGTCGGTAGTCGCCGTTCCCAACGACCCGACAAACGGCTTCCGCGCCTACAAGCTGCTTGAGCGCGAAGGGCTGCTCAAGATGAAGCCCGGCAACAAGCTGACCGCCGCCGACATCGTTGAAAACCCCAAGAAGCTTAAGATAAGGGAGCTTGAAGCGCCGCAGCTGCCGCGCACACTTCCCGACACGACAATCTCCGTCATCAACATGAACTTCGCCGTCGACGCGGGGCTCAACCCCTCGAAAGACGCCCTCGCGCTTGAGTCGAAGGACTCCCCCTACGCCGTCGTGCTCGCCTGCCGCAGCGGCGACAAGGACAGCGCTAAGATAAAGGCGCTCGCGAAGGCGCTGAATTCACCGGAGGTGAAGAAGTTCATCAACGAGAAGCTGTCGGCCAAGGGTGTCATTCCCGCCTTCTAAATCTGTAAATCGGCGTTTATACGCACTGTCTGCGTCATAACTTGCCCCCTGAGTGTCCTCGCCGTATGCAAATACGGCTCCGGTACTCAGGGGGCAAGTTATTTAGCATCCAGCACGTCTAAACGCCGATTTATCTTCGATGGGGTCAATGATAAATAGCAGTTTAGCTCCGGTAGACTAAACGATGTATTTTTGTTTGATTTGTCATGCCGGGCTTGACCCGGCATCCAGAGTCTTGTTTTTCTCGCATTTCGTAGTCAGCCCTGAAGGCGCTGGGCTCCGGCTCGGAGGCCGGAGCGACAAGACTATGGCAAATGATAGCTTTGCCTTTACGGCCAGGATGGTAAATCGGCGTTTAGAAGTGCGAGTTGCTAAATAAAATGGTGGTTCCGATACCGGAGCCGTATCTTCATACGGCGAGGATTCGGAGCCACCGTTTTATGACGCAAATCGTGCTTATAAACGCCGATTTACCGATTTACTGCCAGTTAGCGGGATAAACGAAATACGCGTACCTCGCGGTCTTCGGCGTCCGGAAGTGGATGTGGCTCCCCTTCGGGATGTATATGATGTCCCCCGGCTTACCGGTCACGACGCGGCCGTCGATCTCTATTTCGAGGACCCCCTCGAATACCACGTCGTATTCGTCGTAGGTCAGCGTCCACTCAAAGTTCGCCCCGTCAAGCTCCATGATGCCCGCGCCGATGCGCGGCGCCTCCTCCAGCGTCACAACATCCTTGAGCCTCACTCCTGGTTCGCCCTGGAAGGGCTCACATTTTACCGTCTCGCTCTTGATGAGGATTATGCCGCTCGGGTCCACGACCTTCGTGAAGCCGCCGGACTCGGGACGGCGGGCGGCGAGGCCCTGTATCACCTCGGTCACTATCTCCCGCAGCATCTGTTCGCTGACGTTCATTTTATTTGTATTTTCCATTTCTTTTGCCTCCTCTTTGACTATCGGGCAGCCTGCGCAGCCGCCCTCGCAGAGACCCGGCATGACATCAGGCCTTTGCCTCTTTTATCTTCGCGAGCAGCATCGGCGCGAGGAAGTTCGCGAGGATCACCGCCGTGATACCGGCGACGAGTTTGCCGACGACTACGGGGAAGATCATCTCCGGGTTGGCCCCCGCGGTGAATCCGAGGTGGTCTCCGAAGACGAAGGCCGCCGATACGGTGAAGGCCACGTTAAGCAGCTTGCCCTTCGGGTCCATCTTCTCAAAGATATTGAACATCGCGATGTTGTTGGCAAGGTTCGCGACCATACCGGCTGCCGCCTCCTCGTTCATTCCGAGGTGGCGTCCGACCGCCTCCAGCGCGCCGCCGAAGGTGCGCGTGATCCACTTGACCATCGGGAAGGCGCCGATGAGCACGGTCGCGATCTGGCCGCAGATCAGCAGCCCGTCTTCCAGCGGTATGCTGCCGCCCTCTTCCGCGGGGACGACCATCTGGTCAAAGAGCGGGAAGTGGATGCCGGTCTGGTATTCAAATACCGCGATGGCGGTGAGGATCGTTATCAGTATCGTGACCGCCGAGCCGAAGACGTTGAAGCCGTTTATCATCTTCTGCGGCCGGAACCAGAGGCCGACGCAGATAAGTCCCGCGATGATGATGACGGGGATGAGGTTCACGAGGATCGTCGCGAGATTTATCTTGTAGGGGGTCATGTTCATCAGCAGGCCTCCCGCGATGCAGCCGAGCGGAATGGTGATGAGCCCCGCGAGGACGCCCGCGCCGAGATAGGGGCGGTCCTGCACCTTGATGATCGAGAGCGCGACGGGGATCGTGAAGACGATAGTCGGCCCCATCATCGTGCCGAGTATCAGCCCTGAGAAGTTTCCGATCGAATCGTTGGCGGCGAGCTTCATCGCGAGCGGGTACCCGCCCATGTCGCAGGCGAGCAGCGTCGTCGCGAACATCGAGGCGTCGGAGCCGACCATGCCGTAGATGGGGACGATTATCGGCTTGAGGATTATCGCCAGCACCGGCGCGGCGGCGACGACGCCAGCCATCGCGATGGCAAGCGGCCCCATCGCGTTGAAGCCATTGTCGAACTCTTCCCCGTAGCCCCATTTGTTGCCGCGTATTTTGTCTATCGCGCCGAGCAGCATGAATATCATCATCACGAAGATGATCGCCGAGTTGACCGATAGATTGCTGATCCAGCTGTGCAGGCTTTCCGTGAACACCTGTATGTTTGAAAGGTTGCCGATCAGTTCGTCAAACATTTACCATTCCCTCTTTCCTGTTTTTCGCAAAGCGGCCGCGCCGCCGTTTCCCATTTTTACCCGCGTCTATATAAGTTTCTCGACGAGCTGTTTGGAGGGGCGCGGGATGACCGTCTTGGAGACCAGCAGCGCCTCCTCCTTCGTCGCCGCGGCGACGGCGGCGCGCACAGAACCGACGTCGCCCGTGAGGGTGACGAAGCCCTTGCCGCCGATCGCGAAGCCGATGCGTATCTCTATGAGTCTCACGTTAGCGGCCTTCGCCGCGATGTCCGCCGCCGTTATCGCCGAGGCGACGGAGAAGTATTCCATGACGCCGACCGCCTCTATCTCGCCGGGGCGGGTGGTCATCATGATCGCCGGGCATATCTGCGGATCGATGTTCGGTATCAGCAGTTCGTCGACGACGTAGTGTCCCGCCGCCGTCTGCCCCGCGCTCATCGCGGCGCGCACCGCACCGACCTCCCCGTGTACTATCGTTATGTATTTGCCGGGGCAGATGGTCGAGGCGTGGATAAGTTCGACATTCGCCGCCTTCACCATCGCGTCGGCGGTGTTGATACCCTCCGCGATGCTCGATAGCTCTATCATTCCTATGGCGTTTCCCATCTTCGTTTACACCCCGCTCACTATGCGCGCGCCCTGCACGCTGATATCTCTTACCGTTCCGTCTATGCTCGCGTAGATATTTGAGGAGAGCCCCTCCGCGGCCTTCGCGAGCAGGTCGCCGCGCCGCACCGCCGCGCCCTCCGCCACGACCGCCTCCGCCGCCCTGCCGATGCTCTGCCGGAAGGGTATGTAGACCGTCCTCGGCTGGTATTCAAGGCAGCGTTCCGCGTGTCCCGGATAGTAGTCGCGGAGGCCGAGGCGCGCGACAAGCCTCTCGGTCGGTATCAGCCTGTCGCTGAAAGAGCCGCGCGCCTCGGGATGCGGATCGACCGGCGATTCAAGGCCGCGCGAGCGCAGTACCCCTTTAAAGTATTCGTTGACGCGGCGCGGAGAGAGATTCATCGGGCAGGCGTAGAGTTCGCATATCCCGCAGCTGCAGCAGTTCATCGCATCGCCGAAGGCGCGCACGAATTCCGCGTCGTCCTTTATCTGCCCTTCCATCCAGAGGCCGCGCATCACCATATGCGGCTCCATCTCCTGGCCGATCAGCCAGCGCGGGCAGAGGTCGGTGCAGTAGCGGCACTGTATGCAGGCGCTGCGCGACTGGAGGCGTATCCGCTGCATTTTAAGTTTTGAACGGCCCACGAGGTAGTGGTCCGGCGGCAGGACGAGGATGTTTCCCGTCGTCTTGGTCACGACGGCGGCGTCGATCTTCTCTTTTTCCGAGAGGACCAGCCCCATCATCGGGCCGCCGTTTATCACGGCGTATTCGGAGAGCTTCGTCCCCGCGAGAGCCACGCATTCGCGGAAGGAGGTGCCGACCGGCACGCGGAGCATCACCGGCTCGCGCACCGCTCCCGTGACGGAGAGGTATTTGTCCGTCACCTGACGGCCCTCAAGCGCCTCGTGGACGCTGCGCATCGTGCCGACGTTGTCCACGACGCAGCCGACGCTGATCGGGATGCCGCGCGCGGGGATGCTGCGCCCCGTCACGTAGTAGACCATCGTATGTTCGTCGCCCGCGGGGTAGAAGGCGGGCATCTTCACGATCTCAATGTCCGCGCCGCTTTTTTCGATCGCCGCCGAGAGGGCCGCCGCCTCCGCCTCGTATTTTTCCTTAAGGGCGACGACGGTGCGTTTCGCGCCGAGATGGGCGGATACCGCGGCCGTACCCGCGATGATCTCTTCGGGGAAGGTGCGCATGAGGTATTTATCCGTCTCGATGAGCGGTTCACATTCCGCCCCGTTCACTATAAAGCATTCGGCCCTGGTATTGAGTTTCGCGTAGGTCGGGAAGCCCGCGCCGCCCTCGCCAACCACGCCGGCCCATTTTATCGCCTCTAATAATTCCATCTTTTCACTCCCTCTTGCAGCCGGGCAGCTCAAAGTTGTCGACTATCGCCACGACGGTGGCGTCCACGGGGAGCGACATGTCGCCCGCGGCGCTGCGCGCCGAACTGCCTCCGACGAAGAGCACCATTTCGCCGCAGCCCGCGCCGATCATATCCGCCGCGACGATCGGCGCTCCGTCGTCCTCTCCCGTCGTTATGTTTATGCGCTGAAGGATCAAGAGGGTGAAGCCGGAGAGCTTCTGTTCCTTGCGCGTAGCCCATATATTGCCTATCACTCTTGCGACCTTCATCGTTCATTCCTCCGTCAGCCGCGTTTTACGGCTATATCGTGCGCATGCGCGTATTCTTTGGCCAGATCCGTCATTATCGCGCGTTCCGCGATCCGTACCGCCGAGGCCCCGCCTCTGCGTGCCTCGACGATGTCCTTTTCCGTTATTACCCGTTTTTCAAGCCGTACCTCCGCGCGCGGGGTCTCCCGCTCCCTTTCAGGGACGTGGGAAGAGGGCGCGCAGGGAGCTTTTTCTCTTTCGAGCGCCTCCAGCTTTTCAATGACGCGCGTTACAATCTCCGCGATCAGCTTTTCGTAATTCATCCGGGCAGCCTCCTTTCCTGTATAGCCGCTGATTTGCGCCGCAAAAATAAACCATATCTCCGGCGGCCGAACTTACTTTGCCCGCCGGAGGGCGCATCTGATCAGCGGCCGGCTATACCTTGCAGTTCATCGCAATCCCCGCCGGTGTGACGAGGAAGGGATCGTCCGGCTTCACCGTATGGATGCCGGTTACCTTTTCAAAGACCTCTTCAATACCGGTGAGACAGCTTGTCCCGCCGCAGAGGTATATGGTGTCGGCCTCGTTCCTGTCTATGCTGCGCGCCACGATCGTCGCCATTTTTTCGATCACGGGGCGTACGATGGGGAATATCTCCCCGTGTTTTCTATAGTCCTGTTTCACCGCCTCGGCCTGCTCAAAGGGTATGCGGTAGTTTCCCGAGAGGACGAGGCTCAGATGAGTCCCGCCGGTCGGCTCGTCATATATCTTTTCCACGACGCCGTCTTTGAAGACCGCGAGACCTGTGGTGCCGCCGCCGATGTCCACGACCACGCCGTTGTCTATCTTGTAGACGGAGTTCGCCGCCGTCGGCTCGTCCAGTATCTCCGTAACCTCGAAGCCCGCGCCCTCCGCGATGTACTGGTGGGTGCGGACGCTGCCCTCGGTGCCGGCGGGCATCGCGATCGCGCACTTTGTCAGCTCCGTGCCCAGCCGCCGCTCGAGCTCGCCTTTGAGCCGCCGCACGACGGAGAGCGCCCCCTGGTAATCGACGACGACGCCGTCGCGGAGCACGCCCGCCGCCTCTTTTTCACAGGCGACTGGGTTGTCGTTTTCGTCGAGAACGACGATGACTATATAGGCGGTGCCGAGGTCAAGCCCGGCCTTGAGTTTTTTCCCCGCCGGTTTGAAGCACCTCTTTTCGGAGGCCGCCACCTTCGCCATATAGGCGTTTATCCTCTTCAGATCCATCATTTGACCGGCTCCTGTTTGAGTATCTGTCCCAGCGTGAAGCCGCGCACGTCGGCGGCGTTCGCCTCGTCGAAGTCTATGTGCATGCGGTAGCTGAATTTATCGCTCACGCGCAGCACGACGTCCTGGAGGATCACCGGCCGGTCGGTGAAGAGCTGGACGCTGACGATCTCGCCGTTTTTAAAGCCCAGGTGCCGCGCCGTCGTCTCCGGCACGTGGACGTGGCGCTTCGCGATTATCACGCCCTGGGGAATCGTCACCGCCCCACGCGGCCCCTCGATCGTGATGCGGCCGCTGCCGTCGATGTGGCCCGACTCGCGTATCGGCGCGGCGATGCCGAGGGCGATACAGTCGCTCTTTGAGAGCTCCACCTGCGTCTGTCCGCGGAAGGGGCCGAGCACCGCGACCCTGTCCATCCGTCCCTTCGGCGTAATGAGGCTGACGCGCTCCTCGGAGAGGTACTGTCCCGGCTGGGAGAGGGGGCGTTTCGGCGTCAGGTCGCTTTTTTCCGTGCCGAATATGGCCTCCCAGTCCTTTTGCGAGAGGTGCACATGGCGCGCCGAGACCTCGACCTCGACGAGCCCGGCCTTCGCGATCGCCTCCATCACGCGGTCAACGACCGCCGCCGTTATTCCGTTCGCCGCGCCGCTCATATGTTGTTCTCCTGCAGATAGGTACACATCATGATGTGTACGGCGCTTGAGAGGCGGTTGAATATTTCGAGGATATCCTGCCGCTCGTAGTTCGTTCCGTTTTTAAAGGCGTTCACCGCCGTCACCTCCGCTTCGCGCACCGCGGTGCGCAGTTGGTTCAACAGGGCGTAGGCGATTCCCATTTTGTAATCGGGCAGGCGCATGTATTTCACGTGGAAGAACTTCATCGGCGCGTGCGAGCGCTCGCGCAGCTCGGCGGATGTGAGGCCGATTATCTTTTCCACGCGCAGCGGCTCGTTAAGGGCGTCGCAGCGCATTATTTCGCGCAGCACGCCGAGGATGTCGTCAAGATCCGCGATCATTTTGCCGTAGCCCGTCTTCTCATTAAGTATCGCCTGGTCGAGTACGATGAGTGCCTGAAGGCTGTCCAGCTTGCCGCGGAAGGCTATCCGCGGATGGTTCTTCACCACCAGCATGTCGCCCTCGATCTGCGTCATGTACTCCGGCTTTTCAAGGTAGAGCGCGCCCGTCTCGTAATCCCTGTATTTCGCCTGCAGCGGCGCCGCCATTTCGGGTGTTCTTTCGGCGGGAACCGCCGCCTCCTTCTGACGCTCGGAGGCGGACTCCCGGCTGATCTTTATCTTTCTCTGCTGCAGGTATTCGCGCGCCGCGGGCGAAAGCATCATGCCATCCGGCACGCGGTACTCCGTGATTTCGCTTCTTTTCAGTTCATCGCGCAGCATCGCCTCTGTGATAACTTTCAAGGGAATCAACTCCTAAGAGCGTCCCGGCTTAATCTTTTAGTGTCGGCAAAAGGTAGTCGACATCCGCCGCGGGACGCGGGATCACATGGACGGAACGAAGCTCGCCCACCCTCTCGGCGGCCGCCGCTCCGGCGTCCGTCGCCGCCTTCACCGCGCCGACGTCGCCGCGCACCATAACGCTCACCAGGCCGCCGCCGACATGTACTTTGCCGATGAGGTTCACGTTAGCCGCCTTCACCATCGCATCGGCGGCCTCTATCGCGGGGACGAGCCCCTTTGTCTCTATCATTCCAAGCGCCTGCTGGTCTGCCATTTCAGCCACTCCTTTGTTTTTATCTTTTCCTCATATCAGTGAGGAGGATGTTTCAATAATGCCGGCGTGCAGCCGGCGGTACTTTACGCCTCTGTCTTGAGTGACGGCAGGAGGTAGTCCACGTCATCCGCGGGACGCGGGATCACATGGACGGAGAGCAGTTCGCCTACGCGCTCCGCCGCCGCCGCGCCAGCGTCCGTCGCGGCCTTTACCGCGCCGACGTCGCCGCGCACCATGACGGTCACAAGTCCGCCGCCCACCTGTACCTTGCCGATAAGGCTGACGTTGGCCGCCTTCACCATCGCATCCGCCGCCTCGATGGCGGGGACGAGTCCCTTTGTCTCGATCATTCCAAGTGCCTGCTGATTCATCATCGTTCATTCCTCCATTTATATTTAATATCTTCTAAATCTCTGTTGGTCTATTAACGAACATTACGTGCGCTGTCAGGAACGCAGCCTTTTCAGTATTTCCGCGACCACGGCGTTGACGTCGACGTTGTCAAACCGCTCCGGCTCCCCGATGCCGCTTTCGCAGATGCCGTCGGGGCAGTCTGGCATCGAGGCGCGCACCTCCGCCTGCGTCCGCAGCGGATAGGCGACGAGACGCCGGTTTATCAGGTTCAGCGGCCCGACGTTGTCCGAGGTCGAACTGCCGCCCTCCGCGCCGCAGCCGAGGGTCAGCGCCGGTACCAGCCCGGTCGTCGCGCCGATCGCGCCCAGCGTGCTGCCCGCGTTCACGACGATGCGCGAGACGGGGACGCGCGCCGAGAAGTAGGAGACGATCTCCTCGTTCTGCGAGTGGATGGAGAAGGTATGCCCCGCTCCCTCGTAGTGAAGTATCTCCTCGCATTTTTCGCACACCGCTTTGTAGTCGGGGGCGCTGTAGAAGGCGAGTATCGGGGCCAGCTTCTCGTTCGAGTAGGGGTGGCCGTAGCCGACGCCGTCCTCCGGCGCGACGATGATCTTCGTCCCCTCCGGAATTGTGAGCCCCGCGAGCTTCGCGATGACCTGCGCGCTTTTACCGACGATCTCGGGGTTCATCGTACCGTTGGCGCGGAGGATATATCTCCCGAGCTGGGCCCGTTCGGCGTCGTTAAGGAAGTAGCAGCCCTGGCGTTCCATCTCGGCCCGCACTTCGCCGCGGTAGTCGTCCGTGCAGATCACGGACTGCTCGGAGGCGCAGATCGTGCCGTTGTCAAAGGTCTTGGAGGCGACTATCTGCGCCACCGCCTCTTTGAGGTCTGCCGAGCGTTCGATGAATGAGGGGCCGTTACCGGGGCCGACGCCGATCGCCGGATTTCCCGAGGAGTAGGCCGCGCGCACCATCGCCGCGCCGCCCGTCGCGAGAATGAGCGCGACATGGGGATGGCGCATCAGCGACTCGGTCGCCTGCATGGTCGGCATGGAGATACAGCCGACGAGGTCTTCGTTGCCGCCCGCCTCGCTGATCGCCTGCTTTATCACTTTGACGGACTCCATGATGCAGCGTTTTGCCTGCGGGTGCGGCGAGAAGACGATCGCGTTGCCCGCCTTTATTGAGATGAGCGCCTTGTAAAAGGTCGTCGAGGTTGGGTTCGTCGAGGGGATGATCCCCGCGATGACGCCCAGCGGGACGGCGATAGTGCGCACCTTTTTCTTCTCATCCCAGTCTATTACGCCGACGGTCTTTATATCTTTTATATATTCATAGACCGCGCGGCTTCCGAATACGTTCTTTATTTTTTTGTCCGCGGGGATGCCGAAGCCGGTCTCTTCGCAGGCCATGAGGCCGAGACGCTCGGCGTTTCTCACGCCCGCGCCGGCGATCGACTTCACCAGCCGGTCCACGTACTCCTGGCTCTTGCCGGCGAGTTCCGCCTGCGCCGCTTTCGCCGCGCCGACCAGCTCGCGCACCTCCTGAACGGACAGAAGATCTTTATCACGCAGCTGCATATTATCTCTCCTGTTCTCTCTCTATCGCCGCAATGAGGGTCCTCTTGTTGGCCCGGCCGATCTTTTCCACGCCCATAGGGAGATTCATCCGCCGCGCCAGCGCGCGGAGCTCTCCCAGCGTCATTGCGCCGAGTTCTTTATCAATGGTCTCCTTTTCGCGCGCCAGCTCTCCCTCAAGTTCTTTAAGGGGCGCGGCCGCCGTTTCCCGCTCTTTTGGAAGGGCCGCCGGAAGCAGGGAGCCTTTCCCGGCCTTTTTTCCCTCCGCACCGTTCTTTTTAGAGCGGCGCTCTCTCAGCGGCGAGGGGAACATCCGTTCGATCATGGCGGCGAGCTGGTCGGAGGGGCGCGCGATCACGGAGGCCGAGAGCAGCGCCCCCTCCGCCGCGCCGCGCACGGCGGAGAGCGAAGCCTTGACCGCGGACACCTCGCCCGTTATCAGCAGCGATACGAGGCCGCCGCCGTCGCGCCGGCAGCTCCGCAGCCGGACGTCGGCGGCCTTCAGCGCGGCGTCCAGCCCGTCGACCGCGGGCAGGTATCCGAGAAATTCCATCAGCCCCAGCGCCTTCATCGTTTAGACCCTGGGATTCTCCGCCACGTACTCTATCGCCGCCGCGAAGGCGTCGCAGGCAGCCTTGCAGGCCGACTGCGAACCGGTGAGGAGGCCGCCGCCGAAGTTCGTCTCGGAGGGCGGGGCGTAGAATACGCACATGCTGACGTCCGCGGCCTTCATCGCGGCGTCTATGCCGTAAACCGCCTCCAGCGGCGGCGCGATGAGATAGGCGAGCGCCTCTCCCTCGGCGATGCCCGCCATCTTCGAGAGGTAGGAGCCGGTGCGCGATATGCAGAAGGCGTAGTATGGCACCGAGTCGTCGTCGTTCGCCGAGACAAAGTGCGCCACGTTTTCAATCATATCCACCGCGGCGGCGAGGCCGCTCTTGACCTCTGCGGGGTTCGGCCCCGCGAGGATGCCGATTATCTCTCCCGCGAACTTCGTCGTCGCGTTTCCCGCTCCCGCGTACATGCTCTTCGCGTATACGACCTGCACGTCCGCGGCCTTCGTCGCCTCGTCAAGCGCCGTGTAGGTCACGTCGTCGGAGTCAGAGGTGATGAGCGCCAGCGAACGCTGGGACGGCGCGAGGCCGAGCTCTTTGGCGAGAGAGGGGTCAACGTTGGGAATTATCTGTGTCGCAAGTACATTAGCCTTTAAAGGATCTCTTTTCATAACCCGTGCCTCCCCTGTTACAGTTTCAAATCTGTTCCGCTGGCCTTCTTTTCCAGCATTATCTTGATGACTTCCGCGATGTGGGCTCCCGCCTCGACCGGCGGCGTGCCGTCCTTGTGGATATTTGAAATCACCGTGCGGCGCGCCTCCGGCATGCCGACCGTCCCTTTGTAGGTAATGTATGCCGACATCGACTCGGCGGTTATCAGCCCCGGACGTTCGCCGACAAGGTCGCAGGTGACGGTCGCGCCCGTAAGCTCGGTGATCTCGTCCTCGACGCCGACACGCCCATATTCAACGAAGAACGGCGTGCCCACGTCGATACCATAGCTCTGAAGCCCCTGCATGAGGGCCGGAAGCAGGTCGGGGATGTTCGCCACCACCGCCGCCGAAGAGAGGCCGTCGGAGACGAATATCTGCACGGTGGGATTTTTTTTGCATTTCTCCTTTATCATCGCCACACCCTCAGGATTCAGCTTGCGGCCGAGGTCCGGGCGCGTGAGATATTCGTCCTTGCTGGTGCACATGGTGCGCACGACAAAGAGGTCCAGCTTTTCGACAAACTCAAGGTCCATCTGTGAGAATACAGCGTCCTGGGCCGCGGAGTGCGCGGCGCGGAATTCCAGCACCGGCAGCGTCTTGTAGCGCGCCCCGGCCTTGCCGATACCCAGACGGGCCGGCGCGTACTGCTTGAGGTCGTAATAGGCCTCGCCGTTTACCGGATTTTCCACAAGATACTGTTTGCGGATGTCGATCTCCGAGACGTCGGGAATGAAACCGTCGTCCACCTTCACAACGCCTTCCGCCGCGGGAGCGGCTGGGGTTTCTCCCGCCTTCACCGCTTCGGCGGCGGAGGGCGAGGCGGCAGCCGCGGCGTTCCCGATGTTCATCTCCGTCAGCACCTGTTCTATGATCGCTTTAAGCGCGTTCTGATCTACCATTTTTAAAGCCTCCTATCTGCCCGCGAAGACCGAGGCATCCCCCGCCAGCGGCGTGAGACGGCCGTCTTTGAGGAAGCCCATCTTCTCCAGCCACTCTTCAAAGGGCTTGATGGGACGCAGGCCGAATATTTCGCGCAGCGTCTGCGCCTCGTGATAACCCGTGCACTGGTACATGAGCATGCAGTCGTCGCCCTGGGGGACGCCCATGATGTAGTTGCAGCCGGCGGCCACGAGCAGCGCCGCGAGGTTTTCAATGTCGTTCTGGTCGGCCTTCATGTGATTCGTATAGCAGGCGTCGCAGCCCATCGGGACGCCCGAGAGTTTGCCCATGAAATGGTCCTCGAGCCCAGCGCGCGTCACCTGCTTCGCGTCGTAAAGATACTCCGGCCCGATGAAACCGACGACGGTGTTGACCAGGAAGGGATGATAGTGGCGGGCGAAGCCGTAGCAGCGCGCCTCCATCGTCAGCTGGTCCCAGCCGTTATGCGCGTCGGAGGAGAGTTCCGAGCCCTGCCCCGTCTCAAAATACATGACGTTCGGCCCCGTCGAGGTGCCGTGGTGGAGCATCATGTCACGCCCCTCCTCCAGCATCGCGGAGGTCAGCCCAAAGGCCTCGTTGCCCTTCTGCGAACCAGCGATCGACTGGAACATAAGGTCGATCGGCGCGTTGAATTTGCGCACCGCCTCCGTCTGAGTCGTCACGTGCGCGAGAACGCAGATCTGCGTCGGCACCTCCCACTTGTTCTTGAACTCGTCGAACAGCTTGAGGATGCGCGCCACCGACTCGACGCCGTCGTCAACGGGGTTGAGCCCGAGCACCGCGTCGCCGCAGCCGAGGCTGAAACCCTCCATCAGCGAGGCGGCGATCCCCTTCGGGTCGTCGGTCGTGTTGTTGGGCTGCAGGCGCGAAGAGAACGTCCCCGGAAGGCCGATCGTCGTGTTGCAGTGGGCCGTGACGGGAATCTTCTTCGCCGCGTATATGAGGTCGAGATTGCTCATCAGTTTGCAGACGGCCGATACCATCTCCGAGGTAAGGCCGCGGGAGGCGCGGTGGATCATCGCCGTCGTCGTCTCCTCCTGCAAAAGCCATTCGCGGAATTCGCTGACCGTCATATTCTTGTGTTCGTCGTAGATCCTCTCGCTGATGTCGTCCTGGATTATGCGCGTAACCTCGTCCTGCTCATAGGGCACGGCGGGGGTGTTGCGCAGCTCCGCGAGCGTCACTTCGGAAAGGACGACCTTCGCGGCGACCCGTTCCTCCGCGTTTTCCGCGGCGATCCCGGCAAGTTTGTCGCCCGACTTCTCCTCGTTCGCCTTGGCCATCACCTCGCGCAGTGACTTGAATTCATAGGTATGGCCCAAAAGTTTTGTCTTGAGCTTCATGCAGCTATCACCTCTCCATTTCTAATGTGACTGCCAATCTGAGAAC
Organism: Cloacibacillus porcorum; assembly: GCF_001701045.1. Taxonomy (GTDB): domain Bacteria; phylum Synergistota; class Synergistia; order Synergistales; family Synergistaceae; genus Cloacibacillus; species Cloacibacillus porcorum. The sequence goes on along the minus strand of NZ_CP016757.1, from coordinate 914,233 downwards.
GGGATAAATATTTCCCGTTCAGGAATTGAAAATCAATGTCTTGATGACGACCGGCAGCACATGTCCGCCAAATACCGGTTCGCCCAAATCTATATAATCTCCGCTGTCTGAATGTATGCCGTCGATACAGATCACCGGCTTTTTGTGCTCCAGCTTTACATTGAGCGCGTGTCCAAGCGCCTTGCCGATATCCGCCTCCACGACGACGATCAGCGGGAAGGGGCCCTCTACCACGCCGCGCGCCCCCGAGATCACCGCCTCGGCCAGCCGCTGTACCGCCGCAAAAGACTTGTATAGCCCGCCGGAGAGCGAGACCGCGATCTGCTCCTGGCGTCCCTCCGGCATAAAAAGCGGCATCTGAAACTTTATCGAACGCTCCACCCCCTCCGGCGTCGCCTCGTCCGCCTCCGGCACACGCAGGATCGGGACGTTCTTTATCGGCAGTATCCCCGGAGTGTAGGCGATAGTGCTGCCGCTGATCTCCGTGGCGCAGGTCCCCGCGCCGACGACCGTCGCGCGGATCGTCTCCAGCGGCGTGTAAAGCTCTACACCTGAAAAAGCGGGATGCCTCCTTATCTCGCCCCCGAGAATCACGCCGATGTCACCGAAACGGAAGAGGTCTCCCTGAGAGGGGCTGTAGACGAAGTCCGCCACGCCCCCCGAAAATGTCACCCCCGTAAGCGCCGGAAGTCCGGAGGGAAGCCCTTTGCCGTCGTTCGTATATAGATAACGGCACGTCTCCGACTGCGGCAGAAGGCCGACCGCCTCCGCGAGATACCCCGCCATCAGGCGGCAGAGGCCGCGCAGCTGCTCCGTATCGGCTCTCGCGCCGGCCTTTACCGCAAGGCCGTTGTCGGCGGCGATCCTTTCTATCTTAGGATAGACATAGGTGATCAAGTCATTCTCCACCTTCACGAGACGGCCGCCGATGTCGAGACAGGTGACGCCGCGCAGATTTCCCCTCTCATAAAAGGCGATGTTGCTAGTACCGCCGCCGACATCGAGATTCGCGACGACCGCGCGGTTATCCTCGGATATCTTGTCCGTACCGGCGCCGCGCGCCGAGAGCACCGACTCCAGATCCGGCCCCGCCGTCGCCACCACAAAGTCCCCGCTTAAAGCCGAAAGCGCCGAAAGCAGCTGATTGGCGTTCTTCTTGCGCGCCGTCTCGCCCGTGATGATGATCGCCCCCGTGTTTACCTGGGACGGCGTCATCTCCGCCCTCTTATACTCCTCGGTGACAATCCGCTTCACCGCCTCCGCGTCGATCTCCGTCGGCGAAAGCAGCGGCGTGAAATATATGGGGCTCCGGTAAAAGACCTCCTTGCCGACAATGGCGATACGCGGAGCCGTATAGGAGCTGGCGCGGTTCTCTATCCTTATCTTGCTGAAAATCAGCTGCGTCGTCGACGTGCCGACGTCTATGCCGACGCTTGTGATCGTCTCTCCGCCCATCCTCAGCTCATCTCCTTAATCAATCTAACGAATCAATAAATTCCACAAACTCCTGAATCCCCTCGCCCGTGTAGGCGCTGGTGACAAATATCCGTCCTATCCCCGCGCGCGTAAGCCGTATCTTTGCCTCCGCGATCTCCTCCGGTGAGGCGATGTCCGCCTTCGTCACCACCCCGGCTACCGGCTTGCCGAACATCGAGGCGAAGGAGGGCGGGAAAAAGCTCTGCGCGGCGGAGGCGCTCTGAAGAAAGACGATGAGCCGCGCCTCCGCGGCCGCCACAGAAAGCGCCCCGCGCATCCCGCCCCGCTCAAGATACTCACCTGGCGTGTCGATGATGAAGCCGCCGACGATATCCAGAGCCTGCGTCTTGCGGTAGCGCAGCTCTTCGCGCATCATCGCCTGCGTCAGCGTCGTCTTGCCCGCCATCGAAGCCCCGATGAAGATGACGCGCCGCCTCTTGTCCGCGGCTGCCATCAGGTGCGCGTGATGCGCGCGGGGGTAAAGCCCATCAGGTCGCAGAGCACCGACATGACGTCGCGCATCGCCGCCTCCACCGCCGCCACATCCCCCGTGATAAGCAGAGAACCGTTGAAGCGGTCCACATAGCCGATCGTGACATTGGCCGCCTTCGAAGCGACGTCCGCGGCGATCATCGCGCCCTCGCTCGGCGTAATCGTAAAGATGCCGATCGCCCCTCCCGTCTCAAAGAGCCCGAGCTTGCCGTAAAGCTCCTCCACCGGGTGGGCGATCACATGCGCGAGAGTAACCTGTTTACCCGGCACAAATTCCTGTATTATCCGTTGTTTATTCTCAAATTCACTCATCGGCTGCCTCCGGCGGGATGACTAAGTTCGATTACGGAAATCGAAGATTTCCTATCTCACTTATGTTTACCCGGCACAAATTCCTGTATTATTCGCTGTTTATTCTCAAATTCACTCATCGGCTGCCTCCGGCGGGATGACTAAGTTCGATTACGGAAATCGAAGATTTCCGATCTCACTTATGTTTACCCGGCACAAATTCTTGTATTATCCGCTGTTTATTCTCAAATTCACTCATCGGCTGCCTCCGGCGGGATGACTAAGTTCGATTACGGAAATCGAAGATTTCCGATCTCACTTATGCTTACCCGGCACAAATTCCTGTATTATTCGCTGTTTATTCTCAAATTCAGACATTATGGCAGCTTGCCGATATAGGCGTTTTCAAAGACCTGGCGGATATCCTCTTTCGTACAGCGGCGCGGCGCGGACGTGAGACAGGCGTCCGCGAGGGCGTCCTCCACCATCTCCGGCAGCTCCGCTTGAAAATCCTCCGTGCTGACGCCGGCCGCCTTGATCGTCGGCGGAATATCCATCTTTTTGGTCCAGGAGCGTATCATGCGGATCACGTTCAGCGCGCTCTGCCTGACGCTTGCCGTCGAAATATCACAGAGATAGGCGATCTTAGCGTAACGCTGGGCTGTATCCGTCAGCTGCGTCGCGCAGCCGGCGTTGAAACTCATCACATATGGCAGCAGGATTGCGTTCGCGCGCCCATGGGCGATATGAAACTTCGCACCGAGCGTATGCGCCATCGCGTGGTTAAGCCCCAGCCCCGCGTTGGAAAAGGCGATGCCCGCCATACAGGAGGCGTTGTGAACGCGCTGTCGCGCCTCGTAATTATCCGGCTCCTGATAGACGGTGAGCAGATAGCGGTAAATGAGCTTGATCGCCTTCTCCGCCATCGCGTCTGTAAAATCCGTGCGGTTTGTTGAAACAAAGGCCTCTATCGCATGCGTCAGCACGTCGAGCCCCGCGTCGGCCGTCACCTTCGGCGGCACGCTCATCACCAACTCCGCGTTAAGCACCGCCGAGGTCGGCAGCAGGCTGTCATCGACCATCGGGTATTTGACATTTTTCTTATGGTCTGTGATGACGGCGAAGCTGCTCACCTCCGACCCGGTGCCGCTCGTCGTCGGGATCGCCGTGAAGGGACAGGGTGGGATAGCCCCCTGCTGATGCGCGAAAAAGACGATCGCCTTTGCCGCGTCGATCGGCGAGCCGCCGCCAAGCACTACCACATGGTCCGGTTTGAACTCTATGATGCGCGCCGTACCCGCGGCGACGGTCTCGATATCTGGGTCCGCCTGCACGTCGGAGAATATCTCATACTCCGCGCCCGTTCCCTCCAGATAATCGGTGACGTAAGAGATCTTGCCGCTCGAAACCATAAACGGGTCGGAGACGATAAAGACCCGCCGCGCACCGCCCACCGCGTCCGCCAACGCATCTTTTCCCATATATATAGTCGTAATCGAAGAAAACTTTTCCATAACTTACCTCCTTAAACATTACCGGAGACATATTTATCATGCATGAGTTAAGTATAAAAATAATAGACGGCCTCACCACGGCCTATCTACTCAGCAAAAATTAGGCAAAAAAAGCCGGTCTCCCTGCGTGTTTTCCGCAGTGAGACCGGACAAATGAAGCACAGATCCTGTGTTGGACGAATTTCTTGGTAAGAATAATTTTAGCCGAAATTAAAGCTGCATAAACTGAATGATTAAGGTAAATATCTTTAACTTAACAAATACTTAAAAAAATTACAGCCTCGCCCACCGTACCGGCACATGGTCGGCGATGGCGAGATATTAGGAACTACTGGGAGACACAGTATTACCGTGTAGCAACAACTTAAAAAAATAGATTTGTTACCCGGTAACGATGATGTTCATTTTCAGCGTCGGCCTAGAATTTTAAATGTCATAGCGAGAACACATGCTGATTATCTTTACCGTTTTTATCTCTTCCTGCACTTCATACACAAACCTATGTTTGATATTGATACGCCGTGATATAGCTCCCGCCATGTCTCCCCGCAAAGTCTCGTATCTGGGAGGCGTTTTATAGGGATCTTCTCTTATGAGTTCTATTAAAGCCTTGGCTTTTTCATCAAGCTTCGCAGCTTTCAGGAGGAGAATATCTTTAACCGCCTTTTTGGTATACACAATTTCGTACATCACCAGACAACCTTATCCTCCGGAACGCATTCCTCGATCGGCGTATTTAGGCCGTCTATTATTTTTTCCCGCATTCCAGGGATAGAAGCCAGGTACAGCGTTTCCATCATACTATTATAGTCATCTTCGCTCAGAATAACCGCGTTGCCGTCCTTGGTGCTGACGTTCACGGGTTCGTTATACTTGATTGTCTGTTCCAATATGCCGAAAAGGTTTTTGCGCAGCGTAGTTGCATTAGTATTTAACATTTCGATCACCTCATATGTACATTATAACGTACATATGAGGTTTTGTCATGGAGCTGCATTTATTCTAGGGGTGCAGACATTGTGTCTTAGTCTATAAGTTCTTTATTATGATCCGTGATGACGGCGAAGCCGCTCACAGACGACCCCGTGCCGCTTGTCGTCAGGATCACTGTTAAGGGACAGGGGGATAGCCCATGCTGGTGCGCAAAAAAGACGATCGTCTTCGCCGAGTCGATCGGAAAACCGCCGCCAAGCACGACCACATGGTCCGGCTTGAACTCAACGATACGAGCTCCGTCCCCGCTAGATAATCGGTGACAGTAAGATATCTTGCCGCTCGAAACCATAAATGGGTCGGAGACGATAAAACCCCGCCGAGCACCGCCTACCACATCCGCCAACGCATCCTTTCCCATACATATATAATGGTAATCGAAGAAAACTTTTCTATAACTTACCTCCTTAAACATTACCGGAGACATATTATCGCGCCGAAGTTAAGCATAAAAATAATATACGACCTCATCACGGCCTATCGCAAAAAATTTGGCAAAAAAATTAAGGACCGACACATATTCTCTTTAATCAGCGCAATTTTGAGTGAATTTACTTCTTTATTTAATAATTAAATTTGTCAACGACTTTTTTAATTAAATCACTACCTTTAGCAACTTTATCGTTCCCGCCTAATTCTTGATATATATAAAATATTTCTTTTGCACTTTCAACAATAAGATTTTCTGTTATCATCTTAAGATCTAGTTTCGCCATTGTTTCTTTTGTAATATTTACCGAATTCAAAGCTTTTGCCGTCACTAAAAATATTACATAAAAAAGAATATCTGAGCGTGCAGAAACAGAATATATTTCATTATTTTTCTTTAAAATACGTTCTACTTCTTTACTTACACATGCAGCAACATAGAATGTATCTAAGTTTTGGTTTTCTATATAAAGTTTGGTATACTCATCATCATTTGATATAATTGTAGAAGGCCTTGCTCTTGCGTAATTTGGTTTTTGCAATAAAGTAGACATTAAGCATTGAGCTAAAAACGAAACACTTACTATTTATGTTACTTTTTTCCCCTGATTTTTATAATAGTTCTTTCTACGGTCATAATATAGATTTCTATTTCTCAAGTACATCTCAATTTGTCTGTGAATACTATCCGTAGCTCTTAAAGATGCTTTAGGAATATTTGTTTGGCTATTTGTTGCTAGAATTATCTTATCTCTAGATTCTTCACTATCTGGAACTATTACTCTTACCAATATATTTCTTTTTTCTTGATTCAATCTCTCTATGGCGGTACAAAAATATTTATATATTTCAGTTGAAGTTTGCAACCCATTCACTATTTCAGGATCAGTAATTCCAATTTCCTTTCCAGTAGTCAAACTAGCCTTGGATGCTAGAATCGTTACACCATTATTTAACCACCAAAAATCTTCTGTCGATGGATTTTCAAGCGATTCTTGAATATCCTTATTAACTGACGTATGTCCTTGATAATCACGAACATTAGACTCAAAAATATGCTTTATTATTTCACCATTTTCATTAGTTATAAAATTAAAATAATCAGATAAATTTACAAGAGTAACAAACACGTATTGAGATGATATCGTAATTGGAGCTTCAGTAAGCTTTAAGAAAAACTCGTTGTTTGATTGGGTTCCCACAAGATCCATAAGTTTGTCGGCATTCACAAAAATAACATCTGCAGAGACATTGGGGTTAGGTAATAATTGCTTAATTCCAGCACGCAATTCTAATGATTGAGCCTGAACATTTGGATGTACATCAAGTCCCTTTGATACATAGTAAAACCTGATATCTATACTTAGGCTTTTTTCTAATAAGTCTTATATATGTATCATTGAACAATTCAAAAGCTTGAAGAATTTTCTCATTATACCTTCCTCGAAAATCGAAAATTTTGTGATTCAGATCAAGCAAATTATCACATACTGTTTTCCATTTCAAAATAACATCTTCATTGAAAGAATTAGTATTTTTGCCTGAATGATTGCTAATGTCAACTTTACATCTTTCATATACTTTTCTGATACGTCATTATCTTCTCTTATTAAATCATCATTGACAAATAAATATATACCATCACAGCCTCCGTCAGAGCCACCACCAGTAAGGCCATGTTCTATTTCTTCATAACTGAGATCGTAATCTTTTAATATCTGTTGAGCTACAAAAAATTCGAAGAAATCATCTTTTGATTGAAACTGTGAATATTCATCAAACTCTTGTTCTATAACTTCATCTAACAATATTTGATTATTGCTTAACACTTTACTCATAACAAACCCCTCCACGTATATTAGCAATCATCTAAAAGTAACATCCATTTATTATTTTCATACGTCCATTTTAATAGTATATAATTATTTTGCAAATTTTTCTAAATCATTAATCAAACAATTTCCAAGCGTAAATAATTTATTTAAAATCTTTAGGTCTTGTTCACACGTCATTTTCCACATGCGATAATAATTCCTTTTTATCTCACTCTCGTCTGTTGCAATTTCCTTTGATGAAGCTAAGAACAATTTGGGGCTATTTTGAACATCTTCTAACAAAGAGAAAACATATCCGTAGAACATCACTAATTTCTTCGATGCATCAGCCGGTAATAACCCAACATCCCCTATGCGTGTTCTATACATTGGAAAGGCGACGTCAAGGTTTATTGAAAATAATGGTAAGTCACTTAACGGCATAACATCATTTTCAATGTTTTTAAGAATGTTAATAAAAATTTTATGATATTCTCTAGCTTCCATAGAACTCAAAATAATTGTAATTTCTCCAGCAAATGCGTTAGCTAATGATTTTTGTTCCCGTTCGTAATTCTCTCTTATGATGGATAATTCGCCATTTGTTTTTACATATCCACCTACTATAACAGACAACAATGAAACAATTGCCGTTACTATAATACTTATAAATGTAACACACGACTTATCTTTCCACCAGCACATATTATTATCCCCTCTCCCTCACAGCCCGATAATATCCCGTGATCACCTTCTGGTCTCTCATGTATGTGATCACTTTTTCCTTCGCTATCTTGTCCAGGTCTTTTAGAAGAGCCACTATTTCGTTATCCAGCGGATCAGCGAACATCAGCTCTCCCTCTTTCGGTTCGGCGAGTCTGCCATCGGTTATCCGCCGTTCTGTTTCTGGAGCAACGGCGATTCCCATCTCCTCATAGGCGAGATCCATAACGGAGCACTTCAATACTTTTGCCACATTGGCTAGAACATCAAGGGGAATTTTTCTTACTCCGCTTTCGTACTGGCTCATCGTGTTCGGCTTTACGTTTATCAATCTGGCGAGCTCTCTTTGAGTCAATCCAACTCTTTTTCTTCTTGCAACAACCTCTTTTCCAATCATTATCTTTTCCTCCATTTATAGTTTCTACATAGTTTGAATATCACGGAATGTGAATTATTTAATTGACAGTTCTCGAATTCGAGACTATATTTAATCTCGTTATGTGATGTATGGAATTCTCAAAAAGGCGGTAATATCCGTGAACAAAAATGAGCTGCGGTACCTGCGTCTGAAAAACAACCTGACTCAACGGCAGATGTGCGAGATCATCGGGATCTCGTGCAGCAGGTATTCGCGTATTGAGAGGGGGTATGTCGTTCCAACTGAGGCGGAGTGTGAGAAGCTGGCGGAATATTTGGGGATATGTGAAAGAAAATGGCGTTCGTAACAGAGTGTGTCTGAAAAGTTCAGTCACAACAGCTTGATCTGGCACCGAGAATTTTTATTTTAACGGGAGGCGTATCTATATGAAAAAAGTTATCTTAGCGGTTTTGATCCTCACCTTTATCATCTCATCATCGGCAATGGCGGCAACTACCTTTATCACAATCGGCACGGGAAGCACCGGCGGTACCTATTACCCCGTCGGCGCCGGGCTTGCTAAGATATGGACGAAGTATGTTCCGGATCTTAAGGCCGACGCCCAGTCAACAGGCGGCACCGTCCACAATATTCAGTTAATGGAGAAGAAGGAGATCCAGGCTGCGACGATGGATAATAATTATTACAACGCCTACAACGGGCTGCTCAAATATAAGGGGCAGGAGCATAAATACCTGCGCGGGATGCTCCCCCTTTATCCTGAGCCGGTGCAGATAATGGTGGCTAAGGGAAGCGGCATCAAATCTCTGAAGGATTTCAAAGGCAAGCGTATCTCTATCGGCGCGGTGGCCAGCGGTACGGAGCTCAGTGCGCGCGAGCTGATCAAGGCCGCGGGGCTGGACCCCGATAAGGATATCAAAGGTGAAAATCTCGGCGTCGGCGATACAGGAAGCGCCTTCGCCGACAAGCATATCGACGCGGCGGTGATGCTCGGCGCGCTTGGAATGGGCGGCGTTGTGGAGCCGTCGACGCTCGGCCTTGTCGAGTTCATCGATATCCCCGACGATATTATTGAGAAGGTCATCAAGCAGTCGCCCTACTGGTTCAAGTTCACGATCCCCACAAACACTTACAAGGGACAGCCGGCCCCCGTCAAGACATATGCGGGGCCCAATATCATAACCGTCACGGCGGAGATCCCTGACGATCTCGTTTACCTGATGACAAAGACGGCCTTTGAAAATAAAAAAGACCTCGTTACTATCTCCTCCAATATGCAGAACATGACCCCAGAGGGCGCCAAGAACATTATGATACCTCTGCACCCGGGCGCTATGCGGTACTATAAAGAGATCGGCGTGATCAAGTAACTAACTCTCCCAACTCCGCTGAGGATGGGAGCGGTATATTATCCCCCGCTCCTATCCCCAGCCCTACACGCGCGGCGCGTAGTTTATATAACAATCAATCAGACATTCAGCAAGGTATTCTTCCATAAGGAGATGAGGCAATGGCCCCTGTCTTTCGCCCCACGTGGGTAGAGGTGGATTTGGAAACGATAAAGGAAAATTACAAGAATATAAAGAGGTACGTCTACGGCGCTGAGATCATCGCCGTTGTGAAGGCCAACGCCTACGGGATGGGGCTGCTGCCAACGGTGGGGGCGCTGGCAAACGCCGGATGCCGTTATTTCGCCGTGGCCACGCCCGACGAGGCCTTCGAGCTGCGCGCCTCCGGTTTTAGAGGCTCCGTGCTGGTGATCGGCCCGGCGATAGGCAGCTGCGCCCCGCTTTATGTGAAGCATGACATCGAGACCGTCTGTGCCGATGAAGGGTTCCTCGATCAGCTGAACGCCTGCGGCGTCGAACAGGGCAGGCGCGTAAAGGTACATTTCAAGATAGAGACCGGACTTGGCAGGAGCGGTTTCGCCCCGGAGCACTTTCTCGCAAAGGCCGGCAAGTTCTATTCCCTCCCCGGTATCGAGGCGGCGGGCATTATGAGCCACTTCGCCGTCGCCGACGAGGGGCGCAGCGGCTTCACGGAACGGCAGTTCGAACGCTTTTCCAGGGTATTGAAGACGCTTGAGGCCAGAGGCATAAACGTCGGCACGAGGCATATCTGCAACAGCTCCGGCACTTTGCTGTATCCGCGGATGCACCTTGACGCGGTACGCGTCGGTAAAATACTCTACGGCTTCTGCCCGAAAACCGTTGAAAAACCCGTCGAACTAAAGTGTTCTTTCAAGGTGCGCTCAGAGATAACCTCCATACGGATGGCCGCGATCGGCGAATCTTTCGGGTATGGTCTGCGTTATGTCTGCCGCGACGACGACCTTATCGCGGTGGTGCCGATAGGCTATGCAGACGGCTACAGCCGGATGTACATGGGAAAGAGTTACGCGCTGGTCCGCGGACACAGGGTTCCCGTCGTAGGCAGCATCTGCTGCGACCAGATTTTTCTGAAGGTGACCGGCGTGCCGGGGGCGGCTGTCGGCGACGAGGTCATCCTCGCCGGCAGGCAGGGCGAAGAGGAGATCTCGACGGAGGAGCTTGGCGGATATCTCGGGACAAGCGCCTGTGAAGCCTTCAATTTATTCAGGGGACGCATACCGCGCCTGTACAACATGGATAAGGAGCTTTCAAAGGAGAAGTTTGATGAAAGATAATGAAAATAAGAAAGTCGATCTGCTGGAAGAGCTTACGGACAGCAATGAGGAGATAACGAATCTCATCGAAAAGTACGACGCCGAGAGCAGGTACCGGACGCTGAAAGGACTGCCGGGCAAATTGATCAGCCTGTGGCTGGCGGCGATGTCCCTGTTTCACCTCGCCACCGCGGGGCTCGTCACTATGCCGCTCGCTATCCAGCGCGCGGTGCACCTGACATTCGCGATAACGGCGGTATTTATACTCTATCCCGCGACAAGGAGGGGCGCTAAGGACCGCACGCCGTGGTACGACTGGCTGCTCGCCGCCGCCGGATTCGCCGTCATCGGCTATATCGTGGTCTTTTTCAATGAAATTTCACGGCGAGGCGCCAATCCCACCGATATGGAGATATACCTGGGGATAGCCGCGATAGTACTTATCGTCGAGGGCGGACGCCGCATAGTCGGCAACGTGCTGCCGTGCCTCTCAATAATCTTCCTCGCTTACTGTTATTTCGGAAATTATGTTCCGGGAATATTTCAGATCAGGGGGTATTCGCTGAGCCGGATAATACAGCACATGTATCTCACCCCCGAGGGAATCTTCGGCCTCGCGCTTGGCGTATCGGCAACCTTCGTCATCGTCTTTATCATCTTCGGGGCCTTTCTCTCTCACAGCGGCGGCGCTCGTTTTTTCAATGAGCTCGCGCTTGCGGTAGCAGGCGGCCGGCCCGGCGGCCCGGCGAAGGTCGCCGTCGTCGCCTCCGGACTCCTAGGGACGATAAGCGGCTCTTCCGTGGCAAATGTCGCGACCACTGGAGCCTTTACCATTCCTTTGATGAAGCGCGTCGGTTATCAGCCCTATTACGCGGGGGCGGTAGAGGCCTGCGCCTCGACGGGCGGACAGCTGATGCCGCCGATCATGGGGGCGGGAGCGTTCATTATGAGCGAATTCCTCGGCATTCCATATCTCACGATCGCCGGAGCCGCCGTCATTCCCGCCTTTCTCTACTACGCGGCGATCTTCACAAACGTGCACATCAGGGCAAGGAAGAAAGGGCTTCAGGGGCTGCCAAAGGAACAGCTACCCGCACTGAAGGAGGTCATGAGGGCGGACGGACATCTGGTGATTCCTGTCATCGTCATCATAGCGACGCTCTTAATGAAATACACACCCCTGCGGGCGGGATTCATCGGCGTGATCTCCGTCATAGTCGTGAGTTCGCTGAAAAAGAACACGCGCATGAGCTTCGCCACCATATTTAAGGCTTTGGAGGATGGAGCGCGAGGAGCGCTTGGCGTCGCGATGGCCTGCGCCCTCGTCGGATTCATCGTCGGCACCTCTTCGCTGACCTCGCTCGGCCTCACCATATCAAACAACATTATCGAGATCGCGGGCGGCAATCTGCTTCTTACGCTCGTCATGGCGATGTGCGCCTGTATCATCCTTGGCATGGGGCTGCCGACCACGGCAAACTACATCGTATGCAGCACGATAATCGCGCCGGCGCTCATCGGTATGTCGGTCATGCCGCTTGCCGCGCATCTTTTCGTATTCTACTTCGGCATCATGGCGGACATCACGCCGCCAGTCTGTCTCGCCGCCTTCACCGGCGCGGGAATCGCCGGGGCAAGCCCCTCTAAGACAGGATTTACGGCGACGCGCATCGCGATCGCGAGCTTCATGCTCCCCTACTGCTTCGTATATAATCCCATGCTGCTGTTGCAGAGGGTGGTATATTGGGAGCTGGCCATTCTCGTAATCTCCGCTTTTTTAGGCGTGATGATGCTCGCCGGAGCGCTTGAGGGCTGGCTCTTCCGTGATCTTCGAGTGGCGGAGCGCGCCGTCATCGGCGCCGCGGCGGTCGCCGCGATACATCACGACATCACGGCAAGCGTATGCTCTATAGTCGTGCTTTTAACGGCGGCCGTTTATTTTTATAAAACAAAAAGCCTTGCAGCAAAAACTCGCTTAGAGAACAAATTATAAATAAACTACCGTCCGGAGATGCTCCACCATGCCCAAAGGCACCGCGCGCGATTGGCGCGTCCGTGCCTTTGGGCAGTTATACAGCCATGACAAAGTGGAAAACTTCACGCCGGAAAACTATCTTCTCCTGCGGACGGCGCTGTAGTAGACGGTAAGGCTCTTCTGATCTCTCATATAGGCGATGACCTTTTCTTTGGCGACTTTGTCAAGGTCTTTCAGGAGTTTAAATATTTCCGTGTCCAGCGGGTCGGCGAATGCCGGTTCGTCCTCTTTCTGCTCGGCTGCGCCTCTTATTTTTTCATCAAAGGTTTCGGAGCTGCCAGGAAGGGCAAGTTCCTCATAGGCGAGATCAACGGTGGAACATTTGAGCGCCTCCGCTATGCTCTTCAAAACGGCAAACGACATCTCATTTGTGCCGTTTTCATACTGGCACATTGTCGTAGGTTTAACGTTTATTAAGGCTGCTAATGCCTTTTGCGTCAGGCCCAGTCTTTTTCTTCTCGCACGTATCTCTTCTCCGAGCATTTTACGGCTCCTCAGTTATTTATAAGCTCTTATTCTTCCTCTTATTTAAATATCACGAAACATAAATTATTTAATTGACAATTTATGATTTATAAATATACTTATTTATGAATCATAAATTTATTTTTCATGAAGTTTACTGGTTCCAACTGAAGAGCATAATTAAAGGCATTTTTGTAAAGAAATAAGTTCAGTAAACACGGCGCGGCACATTATTCGAAAGAGAGTGATAGTTTTGCGACGTAAGTGTATGTGTATTGTCTTTTTTCTCAGCCTCTGTTTCAGTGGAAATTTAGCGGCCCTTCCCTCCGCCGCGGTTTCAGATCACTTGATTCCGCTGCCCGCAGTAAATTTTGCCTCATCATCGCCGCAAACCGCCTCTGTACGGCTTTCGCAAAGGGAATATGAGCGCGAAACGAAATCGCTGAAAGAATTATGCGACATCAAATATCAAAAGCTTCTCAGATCCCTCAACAAAGAAGAAAAAGAGCTGTTGTCCGCAAGTCAGTCAAAATGGAATATTTTTCTTCTTTCTCTGCAGAAGACTCTGACTCCCCAGCTCGACACTCCCGTGAAGGTTTTTTATGGCGTAAAAGGCAAAGAGCGGATAACCAATATATGCCGCGACGCAGTTATCGCCTCCTATAAACAGAGGATAAGCGATCTGGACCGCTGGACAAAGGGAAATTTTACCCCTTTGAAAATCACAGACACTGAAAAATCTCTACACCTCGAAAAGCGCAGGTTCAACGAGCGGGCCTCACGAAATATTTATCTGATGGAGGAGCGTTATCGGCGGGAGGAGTTCGCCTCGCAAAAGGCCGGGCGTGATTTCCGGGAGGCGCAGCTTTCTTTTATCAAAAAAATGACGGAGGACCGTCATTCTGTATCCGAAGAAGATCTTCTGATGCTGCGGCGGATGAATGACCTCCGCGTGCTGCAGGCGGAGGGGCTCGTCTTTTTCAAGCAGGAGAGAGAGGAATAACTGGAAAGATATTTCGCAGAGGGGGTGTGGTCATCAAAAAAAATCATAAAAACCATTGAACCGAGCGGAGTTCTATCCTGTTTAACTCGAATTTGTCTGGGGATGCAGAGGAGGTTATAGCGTGAAAAGGTCAGCAGTTATACTTTTTATCATCAGTACCATAATCCTAAGCGCCGCGGCGGCTTTCGCGGCAAATCCGCTGGAAGAGCTGAAGACGCCGGCGGAGCTTTCCAACTGGACGAGGACCACTTCGAGCGAAGAGGTTATCGATTATCTGACGCAGGTGGCAAAGAACAGCGGCGGCAGGATACGCATGGAGTTTATCGCCTGGACGACGAAGGGAAATCTCGTTCCCCTGCTGGTAATCGGCACACCAGCACCAAAGTCGCCGGAAGAGGTGCCGGCTGAGAAGGCGATCGCCTATGTGAACTGTAATATCCACTCCGGCGAGGTCGAGGGCAAGGAGTCGATGCTCATCTTCGCGCGGGAGGTTGCGCTGGGGCAGCATGACGATCTGCTCAAAGACCTTGTGATTTTAATTGCCCCGAACATGAGCCCGGACGGCAACGACGACCTCGGGACCTGGCGCCGGGGAAGCCAGTTCACCCCCGCGCTGGTGGGAACGCGGTACAACGGCCAGGGCTTCAACATGAACCGCGATATGACGAAGCTCGAGGCCTATGAGTCGCGCGCGGTGGTCGAGGTGATGAACAAATGGGACCCTGTGATCTTCGTGGACGCGCACGCGACAAACGGCTCCTATATGCGCCACGCCGTCACCTACAACTGGGGACTGCACCCAAACACCGATCCCGACATCATGGACTACAACCGCGGCGAGTTCTCGCGCAAGGCCATCGGCCCTGACTCGTACCTGTATAAGAAGCTCGGACATAAGTCGATCCCCTACGGCAATTTCGGGAAAAATTACAGCGGCAAGGTCTCCGAGGGCTGGTGGACTTTCGAGGATTATCCGCGCTACACGACGAACTACGCGGGGCTCCGCAACCGTCTCGCGATGCTGCTGGAGGTCTATTCCTACGACGACTTCAAGACGCGTGTGGATACGCAGTACGCCTGTATCTATGGAATACTTCAGACGGTGGCGCAGGACAAGGATAAGATCAAGGCCCTCATAAAGAGGGCCGACGAGCGGGGACTCGCGAGAACGACGGCTGGCATATCATCCGACGATAAGGTCTGCCTCAATTCGTCTCTCGCTACGCTGGACGAGATCGACGGCGGTTATGTCAGCGTCGATTCGTACGCCGTGGACAGCGATGATCTGGTTAAGCCAACCAGCACCGATTACGATGAGGACGGGTTCAAAACCGCCATTTACTTTGAGAAAGAGGCCGTGCACCACATCCCCTATTACGGCAAATTCGTACCGACCGGCACCGAGCAAATGGGGGCGCTCTATGTCCTCCGCCCCGGCGCCGACGACGCGGTGCAGCTCCTTCTCCGCCACGGCATCACCGTCGACAGACTCACGGAGGACGTGGAGGTAACGGACTTTGAATGGTTCAAGATTGATACCCTTGGTACAAAGAAATCGCTCTACGAGGGGCATTATATGAATGTCGTCTCCGGCGACTGGACAACCTCGAAGGACCTCACGATACCCTCCGGAAGCTTTGTCGTCTCAACTGCCCAGCCGCACGGCTCATTAGCCGCCCTGCTGCTTGAGCCCAAGAGCGTCGACGGACTCGTCTCCTGGAACTATCTCGACAAGCTGATCACGACTGAGGGGGCGCGCTACGACCGTTTCATGACCAGCGATTCAGTATCCAAAGCAAGGGTGGTATTCCCCATGTGGAAGTTCCACGAATTCAGCGTCATCCCGGCGTCAAAGCTGACACCGGTGGAAAAGCTGGCCCATGACGAAACACTGCCGGCCCCGATAGAATCGACAGAGCCCTACAAAGGCGGCTCCTCTTCGAGCGGCTGCAATGCAGGTGCGGCCGCAGGCGGTATGTTGTTGCTGGCAGCAGGCGGCGCGGCATTGATCAGAAAAAAGCACCGTAGGTAAATCAGTTATCACAGGCCGGCCCGCAATGTCCGGCTTTTGATAGAATGCAGTTGCTGGAAGGCGCGCCCGAACTACCGGCGCGCCTTCATAAATTCACCTCAGCAAATGGCTCCCGCAATCCCGCCGCCGCGCGGGAATGCAAATAGGCCGCTAATAGAGCTCTCTGTATATCTTCAGCACCCGTCCGCGGTCGAGAGGCACAAAGTTGTTCGCCATCAGCCGCTGCTGGCACTGCATCACGGAGTCGGCGAACTCGTCCAGTTCGTCCTCCTTTACGCCATATTCGCGCAGCGGTTTTTTCGCGAGTATCTTGTCCAGCAGAGTTTCAAGAGCCTCCCAGGCGCCGCCTTTGGGGCAGCCTAGCAGGGAAGAGAGGAAATCCATCATCACCGATATCTCTCCGTCATCTTTTATCTCGATGTAGTTCTTCATCACGCCGGTGAATACCGCGTAGTTGCTCTCTCCGTGCGGGACGTGGTATTTTCCGCCGAGCGGATAGGAGAGCGCGTGGACGGCGGCGCAGCCGGCGGTGCCGAAGGCGATACCCGCGTAGTTGGAGGCGGTGAGGAAGGAGCCGAGCAGCGGCAGGCGCGCCTCCCTGCCCCTCTCCGCTATCTCCAGATAGTTCTTTATGATTATCTCGGCGGTCCTGTAAGAGAGCAGCCTGGTGAAATCGGTGGCCTTTGGCGAGAGCGCGGACTCCACGGCGTGAACGAGCGCGTCTATCGAACTCGCGGCGAATACCTCGAAGGGCAGGTCGCGCAGCAGCTCCGGGATGAGCACCGCCTGGTCGGCGAAGAGGGCGTCTGATACGAGCCCCATCTTGGTGCCGAGGCGCGTGCGGTTGATGATCGAAATGTTCGTCACCTCGCTGCCGGTGCCGCAGGTCGTCGGCACGATGATAAAGCCCGCTTCGCGTCTGATATCGGAGGGGGCGGCGTACAGTTCGTCGGTAGTTTTGCCGCCGGAGGCCGCAACGATCTTCGCGATGTCGACGATCGTGCCGCCGCCCACGGCGATGAGGCGTTCGAAACCGAGCGCCATCACAGCCTCGATTATCCTGTCGGTCATCACGTCGGTCGGTTCCCCGCCGCCGAAGTCCTCCACAAAGAGGCTCTTGAGCGGCAGCCCCAGCGGGGCGAAGTATTTTTCATATATGGGACGGATGGTGAGTATGAAGTCCCCGCGGCCGAGGGAAAATTCCCCGGCAAATTCTCTGCAGTTTTCAAACCTGTGCAGCTCCGTCTTTAAGACTATCTCTTTCATAAACGCGCCTCCCCGGACAAGTTTTTATATTTTCTTTTATTATACTCAGTTTTCTCCGGGAGGATATCGGCGCTCTTCGCAAAACTATCTCCTTGCGCCACTGAAATGTTACCTGATATTTGCCAAATATTTACCGCAGCAGCCCCAACATATCCTTGCAATTAATCGGGAAAACAATTAAACTGTTTCTGCTTTATGCATTCTATGTCGCTACACGGAAGGGACGTGAGACGTAAATTGAAAAAAAACACTGGTGTCTGGTGTGTCAGACATGGAGCGAAACTCCAAAACTTCCGCCCGTTAACTTCACGCCGAACCGCTTTCGGCTTTATCGCTAAGGCTGCCGGTACGTCAGCTTTTGTGTTATATGGCGAATATCTTCGTATATGACACGCTCCCTTGGTCTTCGTATAAAAATCCAGAGGAGGGCATATAGATGAACACCATCAACAAACCATTGATAATAATCGAAAATCTCTGTAAGAGTTTCGAGGACGGCGACGTTCTCAGAAACATCAGTTTTACCATACGCGAGGGAGACCTGGCCTCAATAATCGGCCCTTCGGGCTGCGGCAAGTCGACCTTTCTGCGCTGCATCAACTGTCTTGAGCTGATGGACTCCGGCTCAGTCACCGTAGCCGGCGTCACCGTCTCGCGCAAGCCGGGCGAGGTGCCGAGCGACGAGATGCTGCAGAAGGTCCATGAACTGCGCACCGAGGTCGGCATGGTCTTTCAGAGCTACAACCTCTTTCCGAACAAGAACCTGCTGCAGAACATCATGCTCGCGCCGATGGTCGTCAAAGGGATGAAGAAGGACGAGGCCCACGAACTTGGCATGAAGATGCTCGAAAAGGTCGGCCTCAAGGGCTTCGCGCAGAAATATCCCTCAACGCTCTCCGGCGGACAGAGCCAGCGGGCGGCGATCGCCAGGGCGCTGGCGATGAACCCGCGCGTGATGCTCTACGATGAACCGACCTCGGCGCTTGACCCCGAGCTGGTCGGAGAGGTTCTTCAGGTCATGAAGGACCTTGACGCCGAGGGAATGACCCAGATCATCGTCACGCATGAGATGAAGTTCGCCAAGGACGCCTCGGACTATATCATCTTCATGGACAAGGGCGAGATCGTCGAATATGAGGACGGAGACATCCTCTTCGCCAATCCGAAGAACGACCGTACGCGCGCTTTCCTGCGCCATTTCGTCAACGCGGGGGTAACATGCTGATGAGAGCCGACGTCGTTCATACGCAAACAAGGCCTGTACATGAAGAGACTAAGCGCTCGCACAAAATCAAAGATTTTGGTTCGCCGCTTATTCGTCAACGCGGGGGTGACATGCTGATGAAAAAGTTAATCGCGCTTACCGCGCTTATCCTTGCGCTGCTTTCACCGGCGGCGCTATATGCCGGCGAGACCGCGGCGGTATCCGCGGACAGCGGCGAAAAAATCCT
Organism: Cloacibacillus porcorum; assembly: GCF_001701045.1. GTDB lineage: Bacteria > Synergistota > Synergistia > Synergistales > Synergistaceae > Cloacibacillus > Cloacibacillus porcorum. Next base: position 895,226 of record NZ_CP016757.1, on the reverse strand, counting down.
TCGCTGGGGCGGAGACTCCGAGGGCGGCTTTCCCTATATGTTCCCCGACCCGAAGGACCCCAAGAAGCTCATCGGCTTTGAGGTGGACATCGTCGACGCGCTCGCCGAGGAGATGGGGCGCAAACCGGTCTATGTCAACAACGCCTGGGACAACCTGATCCCCGGCCTTGACCGCAACCTTTACGACATCGCCATCAACGGGCTTGAGGTGACGCCGGAGCACGAAGAGGCGATCAACTTCTCGATCCCCTACTACAAGACCTACCTGCAGCTCGCCGTGCGCCGCAAGGATGATTCGGTAAAGAACCTCCAGGACCTTAAGGGTAAGGTCGCGGGAACGCTGAAGGAGAGCTACGCGCAGATGGTCCTCGAGGAGGTGGGCGACGTTGAGATACGCACCTACATCGTCGAGGCCAACACCTACGAGGACCTCGCAAACGGACGCCTCGACGCGGCGCTCTTCGACCAGCCCATCGCCCTCTATTCGGCGGGTTTCAACCCCGAGATCAAATTCGTAGGGCCGCCGATCGGCGAAATAACCTACGCCATCGCCATCCGCAAGCAGGACAAAGAGCTGCTGACGGAGGTCAACCGTGCGCTCGTGGCGCTGCGCGACAGCGGCAAGCTGCGCGAGATATATGATAAATGGAACCTCTGGACACCGGTAATGGCGACGGAGTTCAACGACTTCGACCCGCCGAAGTACGAGCCGGTCTACTACAACGAGTGGGCGGAGGCCCACAGGCCCAACCTGACGATGCAGAAGCGCATGGAGAGGTACTGGGACGCGATGCCGCTCTTCGCGAAGGGCGCTCTCGTCACAATGGAGGTCTCCATCGTCGCGATGGTGATCGCCATCTCGCTCGGCCTCATCCTCGCGGTGACGCGCGTCTTCGCGCCAGGCTGGCTCGCGCTGATCGCCACCTGGTATGTCGAGATCGTGCGAGGCACGCCGGTGCTGATACAGCTCTTCTTCATCTTCTACGGCCTGCCGTCGGTGGGGATAAAATTCTCGCCCTTCTGGGCCGGAGCGATCGGCCTCGGCCTCAACTACGCCGCCTATGAGGCGGAGATCTACCGCACGGGACTTTTCGCCATCCCCCGCACACAGTGGGAGTCGGCGCTCGCGCTCGGTATGACGAGATGGCAGGCGATGCGCGAGGTCATCCTGCCGCAGGCCGTCCGCGTCGTCATCCCGCCGATCACGAACGACTTCATCTCGCTGCTCAAGGATTCGTCGCTCGTCTCGATCATCACGATGGTGGACCTCACGAAGGTCTACGGACAGGTCTCGGCGACCTATTACGACTACTTCGGCCCGGGCATCATCGTCGCGATAATCTACCTGATCCTCGGCCTGCCCTTCGTGCGCTTCGCGCGCTTCACGGAGAAACGCCTCGCCGCCGCGGAGAACGACGGCAAGCAGGGACGCCGCGAAAACATCTACCGGAGCAGTACAAGATATCTGTAGGTATACACCGTAGTACGGTAACGGAAAAGATTTAACGTTCAATAAGAGGGCGCGGCCGGAAGCCGCGCCCTCTTTCATATATTCCGTGAGGCAAAGCGGCAGCGAAGCCGGTAACAGAACGACTTATCACGGGATATATTTATCCGCCGCCAGCCGCGGCGTGAAATTTTCAGAGATAACATTAACGTAAAAATACGTAAAAACATTAAGATAACTATTGACTTTCAAAAATGAATTATTATAATTGCTTGTCAATAAGAATAACGCAATGATGTGAAGCAGTAAGCAATCATACCGATTCAGAGAGGTGCCGGTTGGTGCAAGGCAGCCGAAGAGTATATTGCCGAACTCGTCACGGAGCGGCTGCGCAGAAGTTTTTCAGTAAGCGCGGACGGGTCCGCCCGATACAGCGGCAGGGATATGTCAGTATCCCGTATAAGAGCATTCTTTTAGAATGAATGAAGAGTGGTACCGCGGAAGCCTTCCCCTTTCGTCTCTTCTGTCCGTTTCGGAACAGAAAAGACGGAAGGGTTTTTTTTGTTCCGAAAGACGGATTTCGCCGGGGCTGTGACCCCGGCCTGCGGCCGCCGTGCGGCACAAGAAAAAAGAAAGAAAGGATTTTTAACATGAACAAAGACGTATCTGCGAAAGTACCATTTGCCATCGCCTTTTCCGTTGGCTCAGTGCTGTTTTCCGCCCACGCCGGCGGCGGTTTCGCCACCGGAAACCAGGCTAATACCTACTATGTCAGCCTCGGCTGGCTCGGACCTTTTTCCGCCGTTCTCGCCATGCTGCTGTTGGCCATAACCATGCGCGAGGCGATGTTTATGTACAATTCACGGGGGCTCTCCTCCTACAAGGAGCTCTTTCAGACCCTCTACCACCCCTTTGACGGGCTGTACGTCATGTTTGAGATATTCTTTTATATCATGGTGCTGATGGCCGTAGCCGCGGCGATCTCCGGAGCGGCCTCCGCGCTGCGCGAGTACTTCGCCATCAATTACTATCTGGGCATCGTCATCGTCGGAGCCATCGTCCTGGCGCTCACCATATTCGGCGCGCGGCTGGTGCGCATGGCGACGACATACATGGGAATCGCCATCCTCGCGACCGCCGTCACGATCTATCTGATAGGCATCGTTAAAAACGGCGGCATCGGCGCGGTGCTCTCCGCGGATTTTAAGTCCAGCGGATTTTCCGGCCTTCCCCAGGCGATCCTTAACGGTTTCACCTATGCCGCCTTCCAGTGCGTGACGCTGCCGACGATGGTCGCCTGCGGAACGCCGCTGATAAACAAAAAGGCCTGCGACAGCTCGATGTGGGTATCCTTCGTCATGAACACCGTGGCGCTGGTGCTCTCCGTGCTGATGCTGCTCTGCTGGAAGCCTTTCTATACGTCGGTGGCCGGCGGCTCCGTCATCCCCACGCTGACCTCCTGCCGGGAGATGGGTATCGGCTGGCTGACGGTGATGTACGGGATCTGCCTGCTGCTGTGCCTGATCTCCACCGGCGTCACGACGACCTTCGGCTTTGTGGCAAGGTTTGAAAAGCTGCCGCTCTTCCGCGGCATCTCCTCCTCGACGGTCAGAAGCGCCATCGTCGCAGCTTTCATCATCGCGCTCTCCATGGGCATCTCCCTCGCTGGGCTGACCAACATCATCAAATACGGCTACGGATACTGCGGCTATTATGCCATCGCCGTCGTCATCATCCCCTTTATGACGGCCGGCATCTATAAAAACAGAAAATTCCTGGAGGCCAACCCGGAATACCGCGGCTCTTCCATATCGGGGAGATTCCTGCGGATAGGCGAAAAGATCGCCCCCGAGCGGGCGGAACCCGGAAAAGCGGAATAAAAGACAGGTTTTTGAAAGGACTGGTTACACATGGAAAGAACATTAATTCCCGGCTATACCATCGGGACCGACGCCTATGACGATATCGTGAACATCTGCGCCCAATATGGAAAGAAGACCGCGATCATCGGCGGGAAGCAGGCGCTTGCCGCCGCACGGGATAAGATCCTCCGGGCTATCGACGGTTCGTCTATCGAATCTTTAGGCTGTTTCTGGTATGGCGGCGAATGCAGTTATGAGAACGTGGACATGCTGGAACCGCAGGTGCGGGAGGCAGACATGCTCTTCGCGGTCGGAGGCGGCAAAGCCATCGACACATGCAAGGTGCTGGCGCACCGCACGGGACGGCCCTTCTTCACCTTCCCCACCATCGCCTCGACCTGCGCCTCGTGCACAAGCCTGGGGATAGTCTATAACCCGGACGGGAGCCTGCGGGACTATTCCTTCTCCAAGGTTCCTCCAAGCCATATCTTTATCGACACGCAGATCATCGCCGACGCTCCCGACCGTTACCTCTGGGCCGGGATGGGCGACACCATGGCCAAGTGTTATGAGTGTACGATCTCTTCCCGCGGAGACACCCCCTCGCATTCCGACGCCATGGGCATCGCCCTCAGCCCCATGTGCTCCGCGCCGATCCTACGCTGGGGCGAAAAGGCCCTCGCGGACTGCCGCGCCGGGCGCGTCACCTACGAGCTCTCCGAGGTGATTCTCAGCATCATCGTCTCCACCGGCCTTGTCTCAAACTTTGTACAGGTGGACTATACGACAGGCATGGCGCACGCGATCTACAACGGCTTCACCGTACTGCCGAGCACGGAGGCAAACCATCACCTCCACGGCGAGGTGGTCTCCTTCGGCATCCTGGCGATGCTCACCGCCGACGGACAGTTTGACGAACGCGACAAGGTCCTGCGCTTCAGCCGTTCCATCGGGCTGCCGACGCGCCTCGCCGATATCCACGCGTCGCCCGCCGACCTCCCCGCCGTGGCGGAGAAGGCGCTCGCGGGAATCGACGTGCGGAAATACCCCTACGAGGTCACCAAAGATATGATAATCTCCGGAATTATGGAGCTGGACGAATACAGCGGCCGGATAAAATAACAGGCGGAAAGCAAAACGACGGAAAACCTATTACGCGGCAGGCGCCCCCTCTCATCTTGGGGGCGCCTGCTCTTTAGTTTAAGAAAACGCCTCCGCTAAAGCGATACGACAGTCTCTTCCAGAACGATATCCTCGTTTTTCAGCTCGGCGAGCACCGGTTCGTATATTTCGGGAGACATCGGGACATGCAGTCCCGGCGTCTTTATCCGCCCCTCAAGGATGAAACGCGTCGCGATTGCCGGAGGAACGCCCGTGGTCCGCGAGCAGGAAGTCCATTTTCCGGGGATGCCGTAATCTATCAGCACGGAATTATACTGTTTCGTGCTTCCGTCCGGGAAGGAGGCGACGATCTCATCGCAGAGCACGACGAGATCTCTCTCGTCCGGGGCGAAATTCAGCTTCTCGGCAAAGAGGTACGATACCACGTCCCGCGCCGAGGCGCTCGCAAAGGGCAGCGTCCTGTCGTCGAAGAAGCCAAGCCAGCCCATACGCAGGACAAAGGCGGACCAGCCTTTGAGGTCGAAGCGCCTGCAGAGGGCATCCTTCGCCTCCATGCCCTCATAACCGCACTGGCGGGCCGTAAATCCGGCAAAGGTCATTCCTTCCGTGTTCTGCGGCTCCGTTTCAAAGAAACCGATCTGATTCATGTAACAGATAGTTTCGCACCAGCTCTGGAAACGCAGCGTGCCGCGATATATCGATTCAGCCTCGGGAATATTGTGGCTTTCCCTATAGACGGTCGAATCGGCGTTGGCGTAGGCCTCGAAGACGCCGAGCCGCGGGACCTCGTACAGGAAGGCATGCTCGTATGTCTCTCCGTCCGGCCAAAGTATCTCTTTTCCATCCTGTAAAATTTTCGCCGTCCGCTTGCTGGCCCCAATAAGGCTGGAGGGCGACCACGAAAGCTTGTACCCCCACGGGTTAGTGTTCGATTCCAGCGCCGGCAGCGCGCCGCAGAGGGAGCGGAAGGAGTGCACCTTACCGCCCGCCGCGTGGATCTCGTTGATATTCTGCGACGCCGACATATGGTCGATGCCGGGGTCCAGCCCAAGCTCCGCGACAAATATCAGCCCCGCCTCCCTAATCTCGTCGGCCATGGCGCGCGTCTCCTCCGTGAGGTAAACAGGATGCACCACATTAACCCGCTTTTCAAGACAGGTGCGCGAAGCCCCGGTAAGAAGCTCCGGCGGCAAAAACAGGGCGGCGACCTCCGGGCGGTACTTATCTATCAGCGCCCCCGCCTCTCTTGCCACGTCCGCCTTTACCGTTTCGACCGCCGGAGAAAGCGCGGAGATGGCCTTCAGGTTTTCTTCGGACACATCGGCGACAACTATTTTGCAGCTGCCTTTGCGCAGAAGATAATCGACATACGGGGCGGAGATTCGTCCCGCACCCAACAGCAGTACTGTTTTCATAGAGAACACTCCTTTGTTTTATCTGCCAGCCAGGCCCCAGTACGGTCTTGCCACGCCGATCGAAGCGGCTGTCATTCCCATCAGCGTGATAAAATCAAATACCGGCAGCCCGACGGCCTCTCTTATTGACTGGGCAAACGGCGGCAGGTCCGTGCATTCCAGGACTACGGCTCCAGTCTCGGGATGCTCCGCGATCCCCCTTTCCACCGCGGCCACAGTATCCTTCGCGATCCTCCCAAGGTCGACCGGCTCTTCCGGAGCGGTAAATATTTTGTTCCACTCGGGAGATTCTTCCATCCCCAGGACATTGACCCTCATCTCTTTTGTGATCCCTACGGCGGCAAGGTGCTCGCCGCGGAGCGCGCTCTTCTTCGCCGTCAGCACGGCGACGCTTCTCTCCGCCGAGATCATCCGATGGACGAGCGGCACCTGCAGCAGGCTGGACGAGAAGACCGGCACCGGCAGAGCCGAGGCAAGCTCCCTCTGAAAGATTGCGTTGAAGCCACAGCTGGTCGTTATGGCCCGCACTCCGCCGGCGATGAGTCTCTTCGACGCCTCTATCATGCGCCGCAGCACCTCACCGCTGGGATTCTCCAGCACCGTTTCGACATTGGCGCCTTTAATCCGGCAAAAATGCACCGGGAAAGGATACGAGTCGGGATTCGTGCTGTTGCCCGCCAGAGACTCAAGCTGCATAAGCCCCTTCGGCACATGCCCCTCCTCCCAGCAGAGAACGGCGATCTCGGCCTTCATCGCTTCCATATCTTCGCCAGCCCTACAGCATCGTTACGCCGCAGATGACAAAAAGCACCTCGCAGAAGAGCGCGATAGCCAGCGCATATGGCAGCTGCGTCGCCACGTGGTCCATGTGGTCGCATGAGGCTCCGAACGAGGAGAGACAGGTGGTATCGGATAGCGGCGAACAGTGGTCACCGAAGAGCCCGCCGCCCATGATCGCGGCGACCGTTACGACGACGAGATTGTTTACCTCTCCGCCTGAGAGTCCGAAAGCGATGGGAATGGCGAAGGGAACAAGCAGCGCGTAGGTACCCCATGAGGTTCCCGTGAAGAAAGAGATCGCCGCTCCCGCCGCGAAGATTATCGCCGGCAGCATCGCCGGGGTCATCCAGTGCCGCGTCAGCTCCAAGACATACTGCTGCGCCCCGAGGCTCTTCGATATCGTGTTGATGCAGTAGGCCAGTGCAAGGATAAAGATTGCCGGAAGGACCGCCTTGATGCCCATCGTCCCCGTATCGATAAAATCCTTTATGCTCCGGTAATATCCGCCCGCGGCCATTACGACGGACTGATAGAGGACCACGGAGATAAACGCTTCAAGAATCTTGACGCCGCCGTAGATGAAGAACGAGCCGACCGCCACCATTATCAAAAGAAGGACCGGCACGACGAGGTGGATCACCATATGCGTACCCTTGCCCGGTATCGGCTGGATAGAATTAAATTCGTCCCCCATAAGCGGCGTTGAGCCGGGGCGTATCACCTCGCCGGTCTCGTCGGCCCGCCGCATCGCCTTTTTCATCGGGCCGAAGGGCGGAAGTATCTGGAAGGCGAAGAGGCCGCAGACGATGACGGCGGCCAGTCCATAAAAGTTGAAGGGGATAGAGCGGATAAAGAGGGCCATTCCCTGATCCGCCGTCTCAATGGGGCCGTGCCCTTTGAGAAGTCCGGCCATATAAACAGCCCAGGCGGAGATCGGGGTTATGGTGCATAGCGGGCCGCTCGTCGAGTCGAGCTGATATGCGAGCATCTCCCGCGGGACTTTATACTCGTCGGTTATCGGCCTCGCGATCGGCCCCGTGAAGAGAGGGCTGAAATAATCGCTGAAAAAGACGAACAGCGCGACGATCCAGCCGAAGCCGTAGGCGACGCGGCGGCTCTTAACCATCTGCCGCCCCCATTTCGCCACGCCGCTGATAACGTCGGCGCGCAGGTAGTTGGCGATCATTATCCCCATCACGACCTCTATCATCACGACCCAGATGAAGTCGGCATTGCCGAGCGCCGCCTGGAAAAGCTGCGCCAGACCAAACACCGGGTTATAAAATCCCGCGACCATCACGCCGGATATACATCCAATAAGCAGAGAAAATACGGCGTCCTTTGTTTTGAACGCCAGAATCAAAGTAATGAATACCGGTATTAACGAGATTATTCCCTTCGGTGCTATTTCTCCCATATTGATTGCTCCTTTCATTTATGTCACATACCAACCTTCAAACGCGCCCTCGCGCCCACCGCCGCAAATAAATTCAAACCTCCTCGTATAATAAGTTAGTTGTTCAAGAGCACGTTTCATAGTATTGTTCTTGTACAAAACATACAGACGCTGTGGGCTGGTATAACCTCCTACCGCATAGACGGTTTCCTAAAGGCTCCAGCCACAGCTTTTTACTTGACCGGTGATTAGTCAGATACCGCTTCGACGGTTTATATATAACGAGGATCCGTTGGTAAAAAGTATGTGGTTTCCCAGCGTGCTGTTTCTTTTTGAAAGTGGGGATGGTCTTGATTTATGTTGGTATTGATGTTGCCAAGGATAAGCATGACTGCTGCATTCTTGGCGATTCTGGCACGTGTCTGCGGGAGTCTTTCTCCTTTTCGAACGACAAGGAAGGTTTTTCAAAGCTCATTGCCGCCATTTCGGCTGTTTCCGGAAAGAGCGCAGACTCTTCTCAGATAAGGACAGGACTTGAAGCTACCGGACATTACAGCGCAAACCTTGTGGCTTTCCTCCGTTCCAGCGGATTTCAACCCGTGGTGTTCAACCCTTTGCGCGTGAAGCTTTATCGACAGGCAATTTCACTGCGCAGAACAAAAACAGACAAGGCCGACGCAAAATGTATCGCGGGGATACTGATGTCAGAAGTCTCAAGTCCTGTCACTGTATCTTACCAGATTCAGGAGCTAAAGTCTCTTACACGCCACAGGCACAGGCTAGTTGCCATTTGCAGCAGATCAAAGGTTTCCATGTCCAGAATGGTCGACTTGCTTTTTCCAGAACTGCCCTCTTTAGGGCTCAGAACGGGGCAGGCGTCTACACTGGCGCTTATGGCAGAACTGCCGGGGGCGGATATGATTGCCGCGTGTCGCATCGACCGGCTGACAAATATCCTGCGTTACGCATCAAAGGGCAGGTATGGGAGAGAAAAGGCTGAGGCAATAAAATCAATGGCGAAGAATTCTATTGCCAGAACAAGCAAGGCTCTTTCTTTAGAACTCTCTCAGGTCATTGAGCAGATACGTTTCTTTAAACGACAGATCGCGTTTTTGGACAGACAGATCGCGGCTATGGTCGCTGAAATAAATACGCCGCTGCTGACGATTCCTGGTATTGGCTTTCGTACCGCCGCCGTCATACTTGCGGAGATAGGCGATATACGACGCTTCAAAAAACCTGACCAGCTTCAGGCCTTCGCTGGACTTGACCCGTCCACATATCAATCCGGCAAGTTCAACGCGGCGAACACGCCTATGGTCAAACACGGTTCGACATATCTGCGCTGGTCTCTGATGCAGGCGGCAAGGCTCTGTTCTATCCACTGCCGTGACTTTCGAAACTATATGGAGCACAAGATTGCCCAGGGAAAACATTACTTTGTCGCTTTGGGACATCTTTCAAAAAAACTCATACGCGTTATATTCCACATGCTTTATACAAACGAGGTATTCGTTTCAATGGCTGCCTGATTTAGGATGCCATCACAAACTACTTCTCGTTTCTGACTTCTGGCTTGGGAAGAGGTCAATTTCTGTATGCTTTTGTCAAGGTACGATGTTTTCCTAGTTCTTTTACTCTTTTTTGTTACTTTCCTCTTGACTTCGTATAGTCAGTCTTTTTCTAAATGCATGTGTAAATAAATTTTTTAATGCATGCATTAAAAAATACTATTAAACTGCCCTCTTGTCAAGCCTAATATAAATATTGCCCAATAGTTCCATATATTGAATATTGTTTTCTAATTAATAACAAATTCAAGAACATCCAAAGAGGCTGCCGCGCCGCTTATAACGGCGGCGGGTACAAAAAGGCCGCGCCTCCATAGCGGGGACGCGGCGCGGTTATCCTGTAAGGGAGCGGGAGATGTTTATCTGAGCAAAAGTTTTGAGAAGGTCGTCTGGATGTGCCGGCGCATCAGCGCGCCGGCCTCCTCCGGATCGTGCCTTTTTATGGCGCCGATGATCGCGGCGTGCTGCTGCGGGGTCTCGTGCACGATCGCGATATCGGAGGCCCGGTAGAAGCTGTCAAAATAAAAGACGTAGATATTGGAACGCCAGAACATATTGCGAACCCATTTTTCGATATAGGCGTTGTGGGAAAACCTCGCTATCGAGAGGTGAAAATCTTCGTTGATACTGGCCCAGAACTGTTTATCATTTTCTTCAAAAGCCTTGGTATCTTTGCTGAGAATTTCCTCCAAAGCCTCGATCTCTTCCGTCGTCACAAGCTTTGCCGCGAGCTCCGCCGCCGCGCCCTCGGCTACCTGGCGTGCTGTAAAGACCAGTTCCGCGTCGTGCGGCGTCGGAAGGGGAACATAACAGCCCTTTTTGGGAGATTTATTGAGAAAACCCTCGGAGACAAGAAGGCCGAGAGCCTTATTGACGGGAGTGCGGCTCATGCCGAGTTTAGCGGCAAGGTCCAGTTCGAGCAGAAAATCCCCGGGATTGAATTCTCCCGTGAGTATGGCGTTTATGATAAATCTATAGGCACGCTCTTCCGCGTTATCCAATTTGTATGCTACCTCCCAGACAAATATAACGGCGCCGACATTTTATCGCAGCGGCATAAAACGGCAGACGAACGCCGTTATTTTAACACATCGGCCAACGATTGCAAAAACCGCCGATACGTTGGACTTCCGCGCTCAGGATTACCGGCGGTCGGAGGCCAGAACGGCGTAGAAGGAGAGGTCGCAGATCCCTTGGTTGTTCCGGTCCACCTGACGCATCGTCCCCTCGTATTTCATCCCGCAGCGCTTCATCACGCCGCCGGAGGCGGCGTTGCGCGGGTCGTGCGCCGCGACCACGCGGTTGGCTCCGGCCTCATCGATCAGAAAATCGATGACCGCCATCAGCGCCTCACTCATGTATCCCCGGCCCTGCCATCTTCTGCCCAGGCTGTAGCCGACCTCCACGGAGTCCACCGTCTCGTCGCTCCAGAATACGCCGATGTAGCCTACCGCGCCGGAATCAGAGCCCTTCTCTTCGATGGCCCAGTGATAATAATCCGCCTCGACGTAGCGTTTTACGCAGCCTGCCAGGAGTTCGCGGCTCTCTTCGACACAGGTATGGCTCTTCCATCTGAGAAACTTCGTCACCTCAGGGTCGGAGGCCCAGTTTTTGAAGACGCTCTCCGCGTCCACCTCGGCAAACCGGCGCAGTATCAGCCGTTCGGTCTCCAGTCTCTTCGTTCCCTGGTGTCTCATTCCTTAGTCTCTCCCTTCATCTGCTCCTCGAACATGCGTTCCAGCTCATCTTCGTCGGGCGAGAGGCCGGACGGCATCTCAAACGGCAGCTCGGGGCCGCTGAGCCGCTGCGCGAGCCGGGTGTATCTTGTGCGCGTGCGGTCGTTTTCCACAGCGATGCGGAGGGCCTTTTTCGCGCCGACGATGACGACGAGCTTTTTGCCACGCGTTATCGCCGTATAGAGCAGGTTTCTCTGCAGCATTACGTAGTGCTGCGTCAGCAGCGGGATGATGACGGCGGGATATTCGGAGCCTTGCGATTTGTGAATCGAGACCGCGTAGGCGTGGACGAGCTCCTCCAGTTCGGCAAACTCATAGTTTACGGGGCCGGTGTCCATCTTCACAGTGACGCGCGACTCCTCGCCGTCGACCTTCGTTATCGTGCCGATGTCGCCGTTATAGACGTCCTTGTCGTAGTTGTTCTTTATCTGCATCACCTTGTCGCCCTCTTTGAAGACCCGCTCAAGACGCTGCACGGAGGCTCCGCCGTCGCCGTTGAGTATCTTCTGCAGCTCCATATTGAGCCGTTTGGTGCCGACGTTGCCGTTGTGCATCGGCGCGAGCACCTGGATGTCGCTCACGGGATCAAAGTTGAAGCGGTTCGGAATGTTTTCGGCGACCAGCTTTTTTATCGTCTGGAGCACCTTGTTCTCGAAGATTTTTTTGTATTCCTCTTCGCTGATATTTTCCTTATCAATTCGCGGCTCGATGAAATAAAAGTCCGAAAGTTCGAGGCTCTGGTCCTCCGGCAGGATCGGCATCAGGCCGTCGTTGACGCGGTGTGCGTTGACGATGATGCGGCTTTCGCGCCCCTGGCGGAATATCTCCCGCAGCATCACCACAGGGCAGACGCCTGAGTCTATCATGTCTTTGAGGACGTTGCCCGGCGAGACCGAAGGAAGCTGATTGACGTCGCCGACAAAGATAAGCGATGCGCCGCGCGGCACCGCCTTGAGCAGGTGGTGGAATAGTATCTGGTCGATCATCGAGGCCTCGTCGACGATGAGAAGGTCGCACTCGAGGGCGTTCGTCTCGTTGCGCATGAAGGAGCCGCCCGTTCCCGGGCTGCCGACATATTCGAGCAGGCGGTGTATCGTCTTCGCCTCGTGTCCCGTCGCCTCGGTCATGCGCTTCGCGGCGCGTCCCGTCGGCGCGGCGAGCATGACGCGGAAGCCGCCCTCTTCGCGCATACGGAGCACGGCGCGGATGATCGTCGTCTTTCCCGTACCGGGGCCGCCCGTTATCACCATCACCTTGGAATTGACGGCTGTGATGATCGCCTCGCGCTGCGCCTGGGCGAGCGTAATGCCCATCTCGCGCTCCAGCCAGGGCAGCATCTTATCGCAGTCGACGCACTGGCTGTTGTAGGGTTCGTTTATCAGCAGCCGCAGGTTCCTCGCGGAGCTCACCTCTGCGTAATGGAAGGCGGGCAGGTAGACCGCCTCCTGCTCTTTGCCCTCCATGTCGTCAAACCTCTCGACGATGATCTCCTCGGCGAGCCGCGCCTGTTCGATCCCCTCGCGCGCCATTTCAAGCTTGACCTGCAGGGTCTGCGCCGAATGGGCGGCGAGTATTTCGGCGGGGGCATAGACGTGTCCCTCGGCGATCAGCTGGTTCAGCACATGCTGGACGCCGGCGCGGACCCGCATCGGCGAGTCGCTGGAGATACCGAGCCTCTGCGCGATCCGGTCGGCGATCGTGAAGCCGATGCCGGGGATGTCGATCGCCATCCGGTAGGGATTGTCTTTAAGCACCGCGACGGTGCCCGCGCCGTACTGGCGGAAGATGCGCATCGCGTAACCGGTGCCGATGCCGTAGCTCTGGAGAAAGACCATCACCTCGCGTATCTCGCGCTGCTCGCGCCAGGATTCCGCGATGGTCTCGGCCTTGTTCTCGCTGATACCCTTTATCTCCGCGAGACGCGCCGGTTCGTCGTCAAGGATGGGGATCGTATCTTCACCGAACTTGTCGACGATCTTCTTCGCCATCGCGGGGCCGATGCCGCGTATGAGGCCGGAGCCGAGGAATTTTTCGATCCCCGTCACCGTCGCGGGCAGGGTGGATTCGCACTTATAGATGTGAAACTGCATGCCGTACTTGGCGTTTTCCTCCCAGCGCCCCTCGAGAGTCAGCATCTCGCCCTGCGCGGGCTCCGCCATGATGCCGACGGCGGTGATGAGGTCGGCATGGTCGCGCACGCTGAGGCGGAGAACGGTATAGCCGTTCTCCGCGTTATGGTAGGTTATCCGCTCGACCTGTCCCTTGAGCTCGATCATGAGGACGGGCGAGATTATTACATTATCTTCTTTTTCAGCCAACCGACGCTCCTATTTTATGTACCTTATCTTGCCGTCGACGACGGTAAGTCCCGTCTCGATATTGAGAAGCTCGTTCTCCGTCACTATAAAGGGGTCCTCCATGAAGGCCACCATATCCGCCGCCTTGCCCGGTTCTAGGGTGCCGCGCCATGATAGCTCGCCGCAGATGTTCGCGCCGCCGCTGGTGTACATGGAGAAGGCCTCCACGCGGTCAAGGCACTGCGAGGGCATCCAGCCGTGCTCGGGCTCGTTGTTGATATCCTGCCGCAGGATCGCGGCGCGGATGCCGACAAAGGGGTTGAGCGGCTCCGTCGGCGCGTCGGAGCCCGCGCCCACGGGGATGCCGGAATTTATCAGGGATTTCCAGGCGTAGCTCCAGCGCGCGCGCTCTGTATCAAGGCGGGAGATGACGATCGGCCAGTCGGAGGTGACGAAGGCCGGCTGAATGTCCGCCATCACGCCAAGGGCGGCCATGCGGGAGTAGAGGTCCGCGCCGCCGACCTGGCAGTGGACGATACGGTGCGCGATCCTGCTGCCGGTGGCTCCGTTCGCCGTCTCCACGGCGTTGAGGCAGCGTTCGATCGCGCCGTCGCCGATCGCGTAGAAGGCGACCTGCATCCCCGCCTCCTGCGCCCGCTGGACGAGACGGTTCAGCTCGCCCTGCGAATGGGCGTATACGCCGCGGTTGCCGGGGTCGTCGGAATATTCTTCACGCAGCGCCGCGGTGCGGGCCCCCAGGGTGCCGTCGACATGTATCTTCAGCGGGCCGGAGCGAAAGTAGCGTCCGCCCCGCCTGTTGTTTCCGTTTTCAATGAAGGCCGCGAGCTCGCCCTCGTCGCGCAGGTGCCACTGCTGCGCGATGCGCAGAGGCATCTTCTCCTCTTCCTCCATCGATTCGTAGAGGTCGAATACCCCCTGCGTGCGTCCGACCATCTCAAGGTCGTCCGTCTGCACGGAGGTGATGCCGCAGCGTATCATCTTTTCCGTGGCGAGATCGTACCAGTGGCGGAGCGTCTCAGCCGAATGTTCCGGGATGTTCATGCGCACCCAGTTGACGGCCGCTTCGCTGACGACGCCGTTGGGCTCGCCCTTCTCGTCGCTGTTGATGATGCCGCCGGAGATCCTGAAACCAGCGCCGATCTTCAATATCTCGAGCGCCTTGGTGTTTAAAGCGGCGATATGGCCGCAGGAGCGCTCGAAGAAGAGCGGGATATCTGAGGAGATCAGGTCGAGGTCGAAGCGGTTCGGAAAGCGCTTCTCCGCCATGCGGTTCTGGTCCCAGCCGCGCGCGAAGAACCAGCCGTCGGCCGAGATGTCATTCTCCGCGAGAAAGTGGCGTCCCTTGCCGATCATCTCGTCTATTGAACGCGCGTCGCTGAGGTCGAGCGTCTCCAGGCTGCGCCCCGCAGCGAGAAGGTGGTTATGCGTGTCGGTGAAGCCCGGCATGATGTAGCGTCCCTTCATGTCGAGGACCACCGTCTTGGTGTCGCACTTCGCAAGTATTTCCTTGTCGGTTCCCAGCGCCTCAATGACGCCGCCGCGCGCGAAGATCGCCTGTGAACGCCCCGGGTAGGCCATCGGGTAGATCACGCTGTTTATCAATGCTATCGAGTCAGTTCTGATGCTCTCTGCCATTTTATAAAAGATTCCCGTCCTCTTATATTCTTACAGCTCTCTGATAAGCTCCGCGAGCGTGCGCGCTCCGAAGCCGGAGGCTCCCTTTACATAGTAACTGTAGGGCGCCTTCACAAAATCCGCCGCCGCGATGTCCAGATGTACCCAGGGGATATCCTTGCCGACGAAGGCCTCGAGGAACATAGCCGCCGTGATCGCGCCGCCGTAGCGGCCGCCGCTGTTGACTAGGTCGGCACAGGGGGACTTTATCTGCTTGCGGAGGTTGGGGTCGTTCATCGGCAGCTTCCAGAAGCGTTCACCGCTGGCTTCGCCGGCCTTGAGCACCTTTTCACCGAAAGCGTCGTCGTTGGTGAAGAGTCCGGCGGTAGTCGTTCCCAGCGCCACCGCGCAGGCGCCAGTGAGCGTGGCGATATCCACGATCATGTCAGGCTTGAGCTCCGAGGCGTAAACGAGCGCGTCGGCCAGCGTAAGGCGCCCCTCCGCATCGGTATTGTTTATCTCAATCGTCTTGCCGTTACGCGCCCGCAGGATGTCGTCGGGGCGGTAGGCCCTGCCGCCTGGCATATTCTCCGCCGCGGCGATGATGACGCTTACCTTCCAGGGCAGCTCCAGCTTCGCCGCCGCGCGCAGCGCTCCGAGCACCGCGCAGGCGCCGCTCTTGTCGCCCTTCATCGTCGTCATAAAATCCGCCGGCTTTATGTCGAGGCCGCCGCTGTCAAAGGTAAGCCCCTTGCCGACGAGGACGATATACCCCTTCGCCGCGACCTTGGGCTCATAGGTGAGGTGTATGAAACGCGGCGGGTTTGCGGAGCCGCGCGCCACCGCGTAATAGGCGCCCATATTTTCCCTCTGGATGCGCTCCTCGTTCCATATCTCGCAGGAGAGGCCGAGCTCATCGGCGAGCGCCGCGGCCTTCGCCGCGAGCGTCACGGGATTGATTACGTTGCCAGGCTCGTTCGCGATGTCGCGCGTCCAGCACTGGGCCTCCGCCATGATCTCGCCGCAGGCGATCCCCTTCTTACAGCCGTCGACGATGACGACCGTCTCGGGGGCCGCAAATTTATCCTTTTCATCCTTCTCGAGGTATTTACCGAAACGGTAACCGGCAAGCACCGCGCCCTCGGCCGCCGCGCAGGCACGTCTTTCGTCCTGCGGACGGGCCATCGTTATAGAAAGGGACGCGAGTCCCTTTGAGGCCGCCGCGCGGGTAACGCGAAATGCCGCCTCGCGCACCGCCTCCGCCGTGCTCTCCTCCTCGGAGCCAGTGCCCGCGAGGACCACGCAGCGGACATTCTTATCCGCCAGCGGGATGACGAGCGACGAACCGGCCTCGGCGCGAAACTTTTCATTTACCACCACCCGGCGGCAGAAGTCGCGCATTTCTCCGCGGAGCGGATCGAGAGAGAGCGACTCCGGGTCGCCCTGCTGCAAAACAATACCTATCGCCTGAAGAGACTCGGCGTTGAAATTTTCGTCCTGTGTCCTGACCACCATTTATATTTCCTCCTGAATCAACCGCTTTTTCGTGCGTTTGTGTTTATCATATCACTAATGAAATATTATTGCATATTTTTTTACATAGTACAGCGGCATTCGCACAAATTTTTCAATTTATGTATAAACTTAGGCCGTAAAAAAATCCACTGTTGCCGCGCGCTCCGCCGTTTACAATTTTTTACTCATTTCCCCGGCGGACAATTTCAGGTATAATGCAAAAGTTACCCAACAGTGTTTACGTTTTATGGAGGAATCAATATGACAAAAAGTTACGACGCGATAATAGTGGGTGCCGGCCCAGCGGGGCTTTTTGCCGCGATGGAGCTTGCTAATAAAGGGAAAAAGGTCGTCGTCATCGACAAGGGCCGTTCCATTGAGAGCAGAAAATGCCCCATGAAGCTCGGCAGCCAGGAGTGCGTCCAGTGCCGCCCCTGCAACGTCGTCTGCGGCTGGGGCGGGGCCGGGGCCTTCAGCGACGGGAAGCTCACCCTCACCCCAGAATTCGGTGGGAACCTCGAAGAATACTGCGGCCGTGAAAAGCTGCTCTCGCTTATCGCCGAGGCCGACGAAATGTATCTCCGCCACGGCGCAAGCAAAACACTCTTCGAACCGAGCGGCGACCTCGCGAAACGGGTCATCGCGCGCGCCCTGCAGGCGGGGCTTGACATCATTCCCGCGACGATCCGCCACATGGGAACGGATCGCTCCAAATATATCCTCGGCGCGATGTACGAGACGATGAAAGACAACTGCGACGTGATGACTGGCACGCCAGTCGACCGCGTGCTGCTCAAAGCCGACGGCTCCGTCGCCGGCGTAGCGCTTGAAAACGGCGAAGAGCTCTTCTCAGACTGCGTGCTGCTCGCCCCCGGACGCGAGGGCGCGGCCTGGATGGAGCGCACCGTCCACGCGCTCGGCCTTGAAATAGAGTCGCTGCCGGTGGATATCGGCGTGCGCGTGGAGATCCCCGCCGCCTGGGCCGAGGACATCACCGACCAGTTCTACGAAATCAAGGCGATCCTCGACACGCCGACCTTCGACGACCGCGTGCGCACCTTCTGCATGTGCCCGCACGGCGAGGTGACGACGGAGTTCCAGAGCCACCACAACATCCTCACCGTCAACGGACACTCGAATCGCGAGAACGACAAAAAGACGGGCAACACCAACTTCGCGATCCTCGTATCGACTAAGTTCACCAAGCCCTTCAAAGACCCGATCGGCTACGGCAGCCACATCGCGCGCCTCGCCAACATGCTCGGCGGCGGCATCCTCGTGCAGCGCCTCGGAGACCTCCGCAAGGGACGCCGCTCGACGCACGAGCGCATCGAGCGCGGCCTCGTCACGCCGACGCTGACAAGCGCCGAACCGGGAGACCTCGCCTGCGTACTGCCCTACCGTCACCTCGTCGGCATCACCGAGATGCTTTCGGCGCTCGACCACATCATCCCCGGTATCAACGGCAGCCACACGCTGCTCTACGGCGTGGAGGTCAAATTCTACAGTCTCAAAGTGGCGCTCGACAAAGGGCTTCAGACCTCGATAAAGGGGCTCTACGCCGCCGGCGACGGCGCGGGAGTCACCAGGGGCGTCATCCAGGCCTCGGCCAGCGGGCTATGGGCCGCGCGCAGCATCCTCGGCAAATAAAAAGACCGCGCCGCGGAGGCCGACATCCTTGCGGATGACGGACCGCGGCCCTTTTTTTATAATAGATACGGAGAGGAGGCGGAGAAATTGAAGCCGCAGAGAAAAAAACAGCTCTTATTCATCTATGAGGTCATGCTGCCGGTGCTGGCGCTATTTTCGCTCTTTACCCTCGTGGCGCTGGGAGCGGCTTACTTTCATCCGGAAAGACAGCCGGTCTTCATATTTGTCGCCGACCACCTCATCTGGACCATCTTCGCCGCCGATTTCTGCGTCCGCCTCTGCTTTGCCAAGAGCTTTCGTGATTTTATCGCGACTCACATCTCGGAGTTTGTGGCGGTGCTGCCGATATTTCCCCTTATAATGCTTAATTACGCCTTTGAACTGCTGAAACTGGAGGACACCTCGTCGCTGCTGATACAGCTGGTCTTCTTCATAAAATTCCTCGCCTACCTCGGACGCGCCTATACGACGCAGAGCCGTTTCTTTAAGACGAATCTGCTCCACTATACCGGCGGCGTCACGATGGTCTCGATCGTTGTAGCGGCGCTGCTCTTCTCAAACTTTGAGCATATCAGCTACGGTGACGCGATCTGGTTCTCCTTCGTGACGGTAAGCACCACCGGCTACGGCGACATCGTGCCGCACACCGAGGCGGGACGCGTCGTCTCCGTCTTCCTGATGGTCATCGGCGTCGCCTGTATAAGCTCCTTCACGAGTATCCTCGCCGGGCGCATCATGAACAACTCGGGACCCAAGCAGCGCAACCCGCACCTGGTCGCCGTCGAGCGCCAGATACGCCGCTTCTCGCTGCTCTCGGAGGATGAGGTCGAAGAGCTCTGCCTCGTTCTCAAAAGCCTTAAACACCACCAGAAGATCGACGCCGCCGGCATCAAAGAGAAGATCGAAGCCTTCAACGCCGCGGAGGACGTCGACGTCCGCTGGCACAACCTGCCCTTCGTAAAATGGGTGCGTACAAAATTCGCCGGCCTCATGACTGACGGCCTCGAGGTGGAGGCGCGTATCGCCCAGAAAAAAGACGAAGAGGGCGGGGAGATGGCTGGTTATACCGCGGAACCCGACAAAAAAGAGGCTCCGAAAAACAGCCCGGAACCTCCGAAACAATAACTATTTTCCCTGTATCAAAGAGGCGGCGTCCGCCGGCCGCTCCCCTATAGTTTTATTACCCCCAGCGCGTTGAGGAATATCACCAGAACGAGCACCGGCGTCACATAACGCAGCAGCACGCGGATAAAGGCGGCGCGTCCGTCGTTACGGAGCGTGCCGTGGTTGCTGAGTTCGTCAAAGAGATCTGCCCGCCTCATCACATAGCCGGTAAATATCGCGATACAGAGGCCGCCGATCGGCATCGTCACATTCGATGAGAGATAGTCGAACAGGTCAAAGAACCCCTTGCCGAAGAGAGTGGCCGCACCCAAGTACCCAGTGCCGTCCGCGGAGCAGGCGGCGAGTATGCCGACCGCGCCGATTATTACGCAGTTGATAAGCGCGGACCGCCTGCGTGAGATGTTGAACTCCTCCGCCATCCAAATAGTCGGCACCTCTACAAGCGAAAGCATCGCGCCGTTCGCCGCGAAGGCCGTCAGCAGGAAGAAGGCGAAAAGCAACACCTGTCCGAAGGGCATCTGTGAGAATACCAGCGGAATGGTGATAAAGAGAAGCCCCGGCCCCGCCCCCGGTTCAACGCCGAAGGAAAAGACAGTCGGGAATACCGCGAGCCCCGCAAGCATTGAGATACAGATATCGGCGACCGCTATCTTGAGCGGCGAGAGGGAGAGGTCGGCATCGTCCGTGAAATAAGAGCCGTAGGTGATCATCGTCCCCATACCGAGGGAGAGCTTGAAGAAGGCGAGCCCCATCGCCGCGAGAACGACCGCCGGCGTCACCTGCTTAAAGTCAACGTGGAAGAGGAAATAGAGGCCATCGGCGGCCCCCGGCAGAGTCAGGGCGCGGATAACACAGGCTATCAGCAGAACAAAGAGCGCCGGCATCATCACCTTAATGGCCCTCTCTATCCCCTTCGCGACGCCGAGGGAGATTATCGTCCCCACCACGGCGAGAACGAAAACCTGCCAGAATATCGGCGCAAGCACCGTTGAGGAGAAAAAAGAGGCCTCCGCGCCGCCGGCGCCAATCGTCGCGGAGAAGAGGGCCTCGGCCCCCTCCTTTGTGATATCGGCGAAGGCTCCCGTCGCCGCCTTATATGTATAGCAGTAGACCCAGCCGGCGACACAGCTATAGAAAAACATAATTAAATAGGAAGATGCCGCGCCGAGAAAGCCGATGCCGGACCAGGGGGTGCTCGGGTTTCCAGTCAGCCTGCGGAAGGCACCCACCGCATTCAGGCGCGAACGGCGCCCGATGACAAATTCGCTGATCATGATCGGGACCGCGACACAAAAGACAAAAAATAGATAGATCACCAGAAAGGCTCCGCCGCCGCCCGTACCGGTCATGTAGGGGAACTTCCAGATATTGCCGAGGCCGACGGCGGAGCCGAGGGCGACCATCAGCGCCGCCAATGTTGAACTGAAACCATCTCTCTTACTACCTGTGGACATAAAGATCTTCCCTTCAGCAATGGTGATACATCATAAATAAAAAAAGAACCGGGTTTGGTCATTTGATTTTACATCAAACACGGTCCTTTAGCATCACAAAATATATTAATATGACAAAAATACTTTTATGATAGAATTTTTCCTCTATTCAAAAACTTTCGTCACATAGGGCGACGTCGAGGCGGAGAGCATCGCCGTATAGTCTGGACGGAAGGAGAGGATATCGCCGACCGAAAGGTCGGGGCGCTCCTCTATATCGACGAGCATATGGTCGCTGGAGGCCGTGATAATGCGCACACCCTCGTTGAGCGGCGTCAGCCCCGACACATAGACATCCTGCTTGCCGATCGCGAGGATGCCGCGGCGGCGCTCGCCGCGATCCTCGAAGTGCGGAATGTTGCCGAAGGCGTCGTGTCCGATCTCGCCCACCGGCAGCGTCGGCTTCCTCCGCACCTCGACGAGTTCAGCCTCTATCTCCATCGTATCCTGCGAAAGCCCCTCGAGGACCATGCCGAAAGAGGTGTCGCGTCCCAGCAGCAGAGCCTCGCCAAGCCGCAGATTGTTGATGGCCTTCGGCAGCATGCCGCGCCGCATCATCACAAAAGAACAGGTACCTCCGCCGGAATAAACGGGGAGCGGACAGCCCAGCGCGGACTCCATCGCCGCACCGCAGGCGGCAAGCTCCGCGAGATTTTTAGCGGAGGGCAGCACGCCGCTCGCGCAGGAAAAGTTGGCTCCGACGCCGACTATCTTCATCCTGCCGGTAAACTTCGCCAGCTCCGCCGCCGTGCGCGCCGCATCCCCGAACCAGAAGCCCTCGCGCAGGTCGCCCATATCGAACATGACGACACACTTCACCTCCCGCCCCCTTCTCTCGCAGATCTCAGAGAGCGCCTCAAACGTCCCTATGTCGGAGATGAGCGTATAATCGCAGAGGCTGACAAGCTCCTCCAGCTCGGAGCGCATCGGTATGCGGATCAGGGCGTATTCAAGCGCCACCCCCGCCTCGCGCATCCTGCGGATATTATCAAGGCGGCTGTCGGCGATCACCTTTATTCCAGCGGCCTCAAAGGCGCGCGCAACCTCGGGAAGGGCCGATACGCCCTTCGAGACACCCCAGATGCCGACGCCGTGCAGGGCGCACTCATCTACGAGACGGCGGGCGTTTTCCCTGATCCCGTCAAGTTTCACCCTCAAAAGCGGGTATTTTATCTCTCTTTGCTCCAACGGCATCAAACATACCTCCCGGTAAAAATTACCAAATCACAGCGGCGGATTATACATCCTTGGATAAAACTATCCACTCTGTGTTAATATTACAGCATTATATATTAATTTATTTAAGGAGGCACCATGATGAGCACTCTTCCGATAAACCCCGGCATCACCGACGTGGTAAAGGCATACAAATTCCTCCGGGGGCGCGTGCGCCACACCCCTACAGAATACTCCCACGCGCTGAGCGTGAAGGCCGGAGCCCCCGTCTATCTCAAACTTGAAAACCAGCAGCTCTGCGGCTCCTTCAAGCTGCGCGGAGCTCTCTATAAGATGAACTCCCTCACCCCGGAAGAGCGGGCGCTCGGCGTCGTGACCTGCTCGAGCGGCAACCACGGGCAGGGAGTGGCGATGGCCGCGCAGGAGCTGAAGATAAAGACGAAAATATTCGTCCCCAACGCCTGCCCGGAGACGAAAAAAGAGGCGATCCGCTGGCGCGGCGGAGATTTCGTGGAACTTATCGTCGCCGACGGCGATTACGATTTCACCGAGAAGACGGCGCACGAATACGCGGCGGCACACGGCGTAACCTACGTCTCCTCCTTCGAGGATGCGGCGGTCGTCGCAGGACAGGGGACGGCGGGCTTTGAAATGTTCACCGACGAACCAGATATCGAGCTGCTGCTGGTGCCCGCGGGCGGCGGCGGGCTGATGAACGGCATCGCCATCGCCGCGAAGGCGCTGAACCCCGACGTCGAGATCTGGGGCGTCCAGACCGACACCTCAAATCCCTGGGTGGTCTCCTGGGAAGAGGGGCGCGTAAAAGAGGTCGAATATGGCGAGACCCTCGCCGACGGCCTCGCCGGCGGCATACCTCAGAGCCTCCTCTCGCTCGCGAAGCTCCGCGTCAAGGGGATACTGGAGGTCACCGAGGCGGAGCTCGCCGCCGCGATCGCCTTTGTGCACCGTGAGCAGCATATGGTCATAGAGGGCGCGGGGGCCGTGGGGATCGCGGCGCTGCTTGCCGGAAAGGCCCCCGTCAGGGGACGTAAGACCGGCATCGTCATCTCGGGCGGAAATATCGACGAAACCAAGCTGCTCAAGGTGCTCGCGGAAAACAACTGATCATCTTTGCGGCAGAATACAGCTGCGCGCCGCCCCGGCAACAAAAGGGGCGGCTTTTTATGTTTTTACAAATCGACACATTGATTCTTTTGAATATATTGTTATAATATAGTCACATTGACATCTGTCAATACAATATGGTGATAAAAGGATTGGTGTGCGAGGATGCCGGATATAAGGGAATCGGTAAAACAGGCCTACACGGAGGCGGTGGAATCGGCTCCGCGCGGCGTGGAGCTGAGCAATATGAGCGCGGGCAACTACGATGAAGAGCTGCTGCGGGAGCTGCCGGTGCAGAGCTTCGGCTGCGGCAACCCCATTGAGGCGGCGCTGCTCAAGCAGGGCGAGCGGGTGCTTGATCTCGGCAGCGGCGCGGGGCTGGATCTTCTGCTGGCGGGAAGACGCGTAGGCGCGGCGGGACATGTCTACGGTCTCGACATGACGCAGGCGATGCTCGATAAAGCGAGAAAGAACATCGACCGGCTTGGCCTGAAAAATATAACGCTGCTGCGCGGCTACATCGAAGATATCCCCCTGCACGACGGCAGCGTAGACGTGCTGCTCTCAAACTGCGTGATAAACCTCTCCCCCGACAAAGATAGGGTCTTCCGCGAAGCCTTCCGCGTCCTTACACGCGGCGGTCGTTTCTGCGTCTCGGACGTCGTGCTGCTGAAAAAGGTGCCGGAAAAGCTCAAAGAGAGCCCCGCCGCCTGGTCTGGGTGAGTGGCGGGTGCTCTTCCGGCGGAAGAGTACGGAGAAAAACTCAAAAAGGCGGGCTTCACGCAGGTCCGCGTGACAGTGACCAAACCGCATGAGATAAACATGGAGGTCGTAAAGAGCAGCGTCATGGATCTCACCGAGGCGGACATGAAAGATATCGAGGGTGTCTCCGCAAGCGCCCTCATCACCGCGGTAAAGCCGTGACAAAAAACCGGGGAGCCATTTTTTACGGCTCCCCGGTTTTTATTTTGCCTTTTACTCCGGCGCTCCTATCCGATAGACGGCAGCAGCGGTATCTTCAGCTCCGGCACAGGGCCAAGGACGTCCTTCGTCGCGTCGAGCTCTATGTCGAAGAGAGCCTGCGTTATGCGCATCTGCGTGAGATTGTCCGTCTCATAGCTTATAGAAAAGCGGCGGTAGCCAAACTTCTCCGCGAAGAACGAGAGGTTTGAACTCTCGCGCCCCGACAGGGCCTGGAACGACTTATAGAGGGACTCTATGAAAGCCGCCTCGTTGAAGAAAGGATCTTCATTGACGAGCAGAAGCACCTTACATTCGTCCACAAGGACGTTATCGCTCCAGATATCGCAGAGCGTAAGCCCGGCCATCAGCCCAGGATATTGGTGAAGCAGCGGCAGCACCGAATGTTCAAGCATCTCGGAGTAGGAGAATACCATCGTGAAGCCAAGCTCCAGCCCGCCGTTGCGCCCCGGATCGATCATATTCTGGCGCGCCATCGTTCCCACATTTCCGCTCTGAAAGCTGCGCAGATAGAGGAATTCGCTCTTCATCTCAAGCGCGAGCCCCGCGAGGCTGCCAAGGAGAGGATTATAGAGCCTGTTCACCGTCACCGGCGAATAATCTTTGCCATAAGGAACCCACGGCGCGATGTCAAGGTCAATGTTTTGATCCCAGTATGGGAGTACGGAATTTATCATCAGCCGCAGCCTCCTTTTTTATTATTTGGTAAGATTATAACATCACCGGGCGGCGCGGTAAATTGCCGCGCGAAAATAGAAATGACAAACGCGTCAATAATGGTCAGAGACAAAAAGATAAACAACGATTTAGCTTTTGACTTTGCCCTTATAGCCTCCCTCGGAGAGGGCGCCAAAATCTTTGGTAAATCGCAATTTATCGTTTACCCTGTCGAAGATAAATCGGCGTTTAGAAGTGCGAGTTGCTAAATAAAATGGTGGTTCCGATACCGGAGCCGTATCTTCATACGGCGAGGATTCGGAGCCACCGTTTTATGACGCAAATCGTGCTTATAAACGCCGATTTTAGGACTTCCCAGAGTCAGCGTTCCAGATGCCACTTCGCGAAGAGCTCTTCCACCGTCATCTCCTCGCGGATGCCGTATCTCGTCAGCGCGAAGTCGTATTTCACGGGGTCCTCGGGACAGATCTCTTTGAAGTTCTCTGTGATCTCCGCGGCGGCCTTGCCGTTCGCGCTCTTGGAGCGGCAGAGCCCGAGGGTCGTCGTTATATTGAACATATGGGTGTCAAGCGGGATCAGCAGCTCCGCGGGGGAGATGCCGCGCCAGCCGCCGGGGTCGACGTCGTCGCGCCGCACCATCCAGCGCAGGAAGAGGGCCATGCGCTTGCAGGCGCTGCCCTTCGATGGGCGCGGAAGCAGGAACATGTTATCGCGCCCCGCGCAGCGGTTGAAGGTGTCGGCGAAGTTTTCCATCGCCGCGCTCATATCGCCGTTGTAGCCCGAGATAAAGAGCTCCTCAAGGCTGCCGCAGCGCCGCAGCGCCTCGCCGATGGCCGTGAGGAAGCCGCACATTTCGCCGCAGTCGGTGAAGCGGTGTACGAAGCCGCCGAGCTTTTCCTCATGGTCGCGCCGCGCGCTGTTTCTGAGATATTCGGCGGGGCGGGGGCCAAGGGCGTCAAGCACCCGCTTCACGCTTTTTAGTATCTGCGCCACCCTGCCGTAGGCGAGGCCGGAGGCAATCAGACCCACCACCTCGCGGTCGGCGGTCTCTTCGTAATCGTATAAAAACTGAAGCGGATCGGGTGAGACATAGATCCGCCTGTTGTAGTCGTCGTATATTTTTTCAAAAATTTCCCGGCTCGCGATCCTTGCCGGACTCTCTTCAAGCGGCTTCAAGGCATTATTTCAGAGCGTTGAAGCCGAAGGTCGGGGCCGTCTTCGGGGATTTGCCCTTTTTGATCTTGTGGTAGTCGCTGTAGGTAAGCAGCGGCGCCTCTTTGAAGCAGACTGATTCCTGTACCTCTCCGATAAAGAGCATGTGGCTCGGCATCTCCACCGTCTTTGACACTTTGGCGTCAAAGGCCGCGACGCTCCACTCCTCAATGAGCGGCGTTCCCGCCTCGGCGAGGCTGTATTTTACGTTCGCGAATTTATCGATGTCACGTCCGGATTTGAAGCCAAACTGTCCGATAAAGGTCATCGGCACCTCAAGTTCGAGGACCGCGACGGAGAAGCGGCCGCTCTTGGCGATCATTTCCGTCGTGAGGTTGGCCTTGTTGAGGCAGGTGGCGACGCAGATTGGCTCCGACGTTATCTGCATCACGGTGTTGGCGATCTGTCCGTTGAGTTTTCCCTCAAGGTCGGTGCTGACGATGTACATACCATAGGTCAGTGAAAAGAGCGCCTTCATATCGATATTGCCCATCTTATTACCCCCTTAGTATATTTCGTTGTCCGGCAATACAAAACGTGCCGGACCTTTTGAAGCCCGGCACCTTCATCTTATATCAAAAGTTATGATCTGTCGCCAAGTTCTTTGTCGAGCATCGCGAGCGATATGGGGATCTCGCCGAGCTTCTTGAACTTCGCGAGGATCTCCATCGCGTGCTCCTCTTCCTCGACCTGCTCCTGGACGAACCAGGAGAGCATGCCGCGCGTTGCGTAATCTTTCATCTCCATCGCCTTTTCGACGAGCTCATAGATAAGGGCCGTCACCTTCTGTTCGTGCTCGAGGGTCTGCTGGAATATCTCGGTCGCGTTTTTCCACTCGTTACGCGGGGCGGCGATCGCCTCCAGGATGACATGTCCGCCGCGGGCAACGACATATTCATAGATCTTCATCGCGTGTTCCTGTTCTTCGGCGGCCTGCTTCTTCATCCAATGGGCGCAGCCGGGGAGGTCGTTGGCGTCGAACCAGGAGGCCATTGAGAGATATAGGTAAGCCGATTCAAGCTCCGCGCGGATCTGTCCGTTAAGCGCCTTTTCCATTTTCGCATCAATAATCATTGTAAATCGCACCTTTCTGTCTTTATAAAGTTTGCCTTCTAAATCAAAATCATTATAAATATAATATCGCAGTTAGCGCTAAAGTCAAGATTAAAATACGTATTATGCGCATTTTAATCATAAATGACAAAATTTAACTTTACCTTTTGAGCATGGCTCCCTCCGAGGCCGAGGCCGCAAGCTTTGCGTATATGCGCAGCCAGCCGTCCGGCGCATCAGGCGCCGGGGCGCGCCAGTCTTTGAGCCGCGCCTCCATCTCTTCCGCAGAGAGCGCCGCGGAGATATTTTTTTTCGTGATGTCGATAGTTATCAGGTCTCCGTCGCGCAGCGCCGCAAGCGGGCCGCCCTCTGCGGCCTCCGGCGAGATGTGTCCGACGTAGCAGCCGTTGTTGGTTCCCGAAAAGCGGCCGTCCGTGATGAGGGCGACGCTTTTGGCGAGCCCCATTCCATAGAGGAATTTCATCGCGTGGAACATCTCGCGCATCCCCGGCCCCCCTTTGGGTCCCTCATAGCGTACGACGACGACGCTGCCTGGCTCTATCTCTTTCGCGAGGATCGCGCGGTTCGCCGCCTCTTCGGAGTCAAAGACGCGCGCCGGGCCCGTAAATTTGAACATCGATGGGTCCATCGCCGCAGGCTTCGCCACCGCGCCGTCGGGGGCGAGGTTGCCGCGCAGCAGGCAGAGCCCCTTTTCCCGGCTGAACGGCTCAGCCGCGCTTTTTATCACGTTACGGTCTGTGCCGTAGGGATTTTTGCAGCCGTCGATATTCTCGCCGACGGTGAGGCCGCTCGCGGTCACCGCATCCAGGTGCAGCATATCCCGCACCTCCCGCATCACCTGCGGTACGCCGCCCGCGCGGTAGAAGGCCTCCATGTCATATTTTGCCGCCGGGTTGACCTTTGCGACAAGCGGTACCCTCTCGCTGAGGGAATCGATCATCGCGAATATCTCTTTTGGGTCGAGCCCCGCCTCGTAGGCAACCGCGCAGAGGTGCATCACGCAGTTCGTCGAGGCTCCCGTGGCCAGCATCACGACGGCGGCGTTTTCCAGCGACTCCGCCGTTATCACGCGGCGCGCGGTGATATTTTTGTTTACAAGCTCGACGATCCGGCGTCCAGCCTCTTCGGAGCTTCTGAGACGTTCGGCGTATACGGCGGGAATCAGCGCCGAACCCGGCAGCGACATGCCCATCGCCTCCGAGAGGGCGCCCATGGAGTTCGCGGTGCCGAAGAAGGAGCAGGAGCCGCAGCTTGGGCAGGAGGTATCCTCCAGCCTGTCTAGCTCCGCCGCGCCGATCTTTCCGGCCTCGAACATGCCTACCGCCTCGGAGAGCGAGGTCGAGTCGCTCTTTCTGCCGTCGAACTCAATGCCGCCGAGCATCGGCCCGCCGACGGCCATGATCGCGGGGATGTCGAGGCGCGCCGCGCCCATCAGCATTCCCGGAACGATCTTATCGCAGGAGCCAAGCATCACAAGGCCGTCGAGGTTGTGGGCCCGCGCCATGCTCTCCAGGCTGTTCGCGATCAGCTCGCGCGAGGGCAGGATGTATTTCATGCCTCCGTGTCCGCTCGCGAGGCCGTCACAGGCGCCGATCATCCCAAACTCCACCGCCGTGCCGCCGGCGCGGTAGATGCCCTTTTTGACAAATTCGGCCGCCTGCCGCAGGTTAAAATGTCCCGTAACCAGCTCGTTCCAGGAATTTGCGATGCCGATGACCGGCCCCCTGAGGTCGGCTTCAGAACATCCCATTGATTTATACAGCGCCCGCGCCTCTTTAAAGTTTACGTCTTCCAACTGTTGAGTGCTTTTATATTTCATCTATTAACCGTCACACTCCCTCCGTGAAAGATGATATCACAGCGATGATAAAAGTTTATATGATTTTTTCTTTTTGCGATTGGTGTATGATTAGAGTACAATAGAATCCATCATAGATGTTCGGGAGGTCCGGCATTTTGGAAATAAGAGCTGTAATGCCTGAGGACGCAGAGGCAATAGCCGCCATTAGGATACAGAACGGAGTGCGGGAGGGAGTACTCGCCCTTTCCAGCGAAAGAATCAACGCCACGGCAGAATTTTTAAATTCACTCGCCGAGAGGGACAGGGGCTTCGTCGCGGTGGAAAACGGCGAGGTCGTCGGCTTCTCGGTGATGATCGCGAATCGGGAGCCTTGCCGCGCGCACAGCGCCTTTATCGCGGTGATGGTAAACGCCGACTTTCAGCAGATGGGGATCGGGCACAAACTTTTGAAACATCTGGTGGACCGAGCCGACAATGAGCTGATGTTCCACCGTCTGGAGCTGCTCGTGCTCACGGACAATGAGAGGGCGATCAAGCTATATAAAAGCCTCGGATTTATGGTGGAGGCGACGAGGAAACACGCCGCCGTCGTGAAGGGTACGTTCGTTAACGAATACCTGATGGGAAGACTTCGCGGAGAGGGTGCCGAGATATGAGGATAAGGCCCGTAACGCCGAAAGATGCCGAGAGCATCGACAATATAAACGCCAAGCTGACGAAGGAAAGATTCTCCAGCTTCTTCGACGGGAACCAGAAAAACGCGGAACAGTTGATAGCGGAGCTCACACAGTTCGACCACATGCTTGTGCTTGAGACGGAGACGGAGCCGCAGGAGCTGTGCGCCGCGGTGCTGCTGAAGGTCAATCACCAGATATTCCTGCGCCGGATGGCGACGCTTAGGATCATCGTCGATCAGAAATGGCAGGGACAAGGGCTGGGAAAGGCGCTGATGGAGACGGCGCTGGAACTCGCCGACAACGAGCTGATGATGGAACGCGTCGAGGTGGAGATACCGACCGACAACGTGGGCGCGCTGAAGCTCTGCAAGGCCGCCGGCTTCAAGGTCGAGGGGATCGCTAAGGACTGGATGCGCAATCCCGACGGACATTTCGTCGACGCCTACCTCATGGCACACTGCCGCAACGCGAAATAGTTCAATAGGGCGAAGGTGGTCCTCCTGCGCCTATAAAGTACCGAAGCGGCGGCGCTGGCCGCCGCTTTTGCGTCAGGCACCGCCGTTACATTAACGACATCTATCTCACACCTGTTTTTCCGGAACAAGAAACGCCGCTCATCGTATTTATCTATTATTTCTATCTTTATTGCTTTATACGTGACAATTATTGATTTTATCTTACTTTAAGCGCTTTGATTTCGTCAATGTCTTTATGCTTGTTCTTTTCTCCTCCGTTTTACTATTAATTTCCCTAAATTAAAGATAATAATAGAGATAATATTCACTATCTCGCCGTCTCCGGTCTATAGCAGTAATGGCGGCAAAAAACAGAGGAGGAGCTTTCATGGAACAGCTCACGCAACTGGTAACCGACGTTAACAGCTTTATCTGGGGCTTGTGGTGTCTCATTCCGCTTCTTTGCGGGACGGGACTTTATTTCACTATCAGGCTCAGATTCGTACAGATTCGGAAGTTCCCGGAGGCGTTCAAGGAGGTCTTCGGCGGTATCAACCTCTTCGGCAAACGGGCAGACAAGGGCGGCATGAGCTCCTTCCAGGCTCTCGCCACGGCGATCGCCGGGCAGGTAGGAACAGGAAATCTCGCGGGCGCGGCCACCGCCATCGCTATGGGCGGACCGGGAGCGATCTTTTGGATGTGGGTCGCCGCCTTTCTGGGCATGGCGACGATCTTCGCCGAGGCGACCCTGGCGCAGGTCTTCAAATATAAGGAGGCGGACGGCAGAGTGGTCGGCGGCCCAGCCTTCTATATAACGAACGGACTGCACTGCAAACCGCTTGCGGTCTTCTTCTCCGTGTCGCTCATCATCGCTTTGGGTTTCATCGGCAACGCGGTGCAGACAAACTCGATAGCGGACGCCTGCAGCGTCGCCTTCGGCTGGAATAAGCTTTATGTCGGCATCGTCCTCGCCGCGGTGGGCGGTTATGTATTCTTTGGCGGCATCGGACGTATCGCCGCCATCACGGAAAAGCTCGTCCCGCTGATGGCGGCGCTTTACCTCATCGGCGGCGCGGCCATTCTCGTGATGAACTTCACGGAGATCCCCCACTCCCTCTGGATGATATTCAAGGGCGCCTTCAACCCCGCAGCGGCGACCGGAGGCCTCATCGGCGTCTCTATCAAGCAGGCCGTACGTTACGGCGTGGCGCGCGGGCTCTTTTCCAATGAGGCAGGCATGGGCTCCACGCCCCACGCGCATGCAGTGGCCAAGGTCAATCACCCCTGCGAGCAGGGATACGCGGCTATCATCAGCGTATTCATCGATACCTTCTGCGTCCTCAACATGACTGCCTTCGTCATCTTCGTCACGGGAGCGGTCGACGGACATACGAGCGGCATCGCGCTTACACAGAAGGCCTTCAGCCTCGGCCTCGGCCTCGGACAGTACGGAGTACCATTCGTAGCTCTCTGTCTCTTCTTCTTTGCCTTCTCGACCGTTATCGGCTGGTACTTCTACGGCGAACAGAACATCATCTTCCTCTTCGGGGAGAAGGCGCTTCTGCCCTACCGCATCGTAGTAATGGCCTTCCTCGTGATCGGCGCGGTGCTCCAGCTCGATCTCGCCTGGCAGCTTGCGGACTTTTTCAACGGGATCATGGTCTTCCCGAACCTCATCGCGCTGCTCGGATTGGGCTCGATAGTATCAAAGCACCTCAGCGAATTCGAGAGAGACGGACGTCTAAGATCTGTAAAATAAGGACAATGGAAAAGATGAGCGAGAGAGATGGTATCTCCTGCTCATCTTCTTGTTCCCGCATGATTCATGTATGCATCGGACAGCGGCGGCACAACACGCAAAAAATAAGAGACGGCAAAAAGCCGCCTCTTATTTTTTGCTGCATTCGTTTTTTATTTGCCTAATCTTCGGCCAATGCTAACAGAAGAGCCAGGCGAAGGGCGCGAGCAGGAAGATGCTGAGCACCGCCCTGATAAAGTAGATGCCCGTCAGCTTCCAGAAGCCAAGCGGTATCGACGACTGGAGAATGAGGACGCCGACCTCGGTCATGTAGATGAGGCCGGTGCCGGAGATACAGGCGCACATAAACTTCGCGGCGACGGCCGTGCGGCCTGAGCCAACGACGGCGGCGAGGAACTGGTCGGCGTAGGCGAGCAGGAAGGCCGGGGCGACCTCCTTAGCCTCCGGTATCCTCATGAGCTGGAGGCACCAGGCGAAGGGCGCGGAGAGCACCTGGAATACCGGGGTGTTGTTCGCGATGATGAGGACGATCGTTCCCCAGGCGACGACGAGCGGCATCGTACTGACGACGAGCGAGATGAAAGTCTTAACACCGGAATCCACCGTCATCGCCGCGGTCTGCTTCGCCGAGCGCTCGACGGCAAGTTTGAGCGCCCAGTCTCCGAGCGAGTATCCCTGCGGGATATCGTCGCCGACACGCTGCTTGCCGGCCTTGCCGGAGAAGGTATCGGGCATTGAGGAGAGCGGCCAGATGCGCGGCATGATGAGCGCGAGGATGAAGGTCACCGCGTAGACCGCCGCCATTATCTGGAAATACATGTTCGGCAGGCCGACAAAGTCAGCCATGACGTAGATATAGGCGATGCTGATGACGGAGAAGGCCGTCGTGATGATCGAGGCTTCGCGGTCAGAATAGTAACCCTGGTCGTGGACTTTGGTCGTGATGACGACGGCGACCGAGCAGCTTCCGACCCAGGAGGCGAGGCAGTCGACGGCGGAGCGGCCCGGGAGTTTGAACATCGGCCCCATGACCGGACGCGCGTAGGTGCCGACATATTCCATAAGGCCGTAGTCCGTCAGCAGCGGCACGACGCCAGCGAGGACGATAAAGATGATGAGCAGCGCGGGGGCGAGGACTATCGCCGGCGTGCCGCCGTTATCCATGTTCCATATCACTTCGGGGCCGATCTTAAAGAAGATCACGATGTAGAGCGCCGCGCCGAGCAGGCGCGAGACGAGCCAGAAGGGTTTGACAATCAGCAGCCCTCCCCAGAAGGGGTCCTTTTCGATCTTCGCAGGCTTGCAGAGCGTGGCCCACAGAGAGGCCAGCGCCGCGATCACGACGAGCGTCATCGCCGTACCAGGCAGCCATGGTTTCAGGACCGCCTTCCCCCAATCGATCGCAATGCCAAGGATGGTATTGAGGCTGCCCTTCATGGGAATGGGCAAAAGAAAGACTATGGCGCCGATAAGCGATGGAATCAAAAAATGCATGATCTGCGCAGAGGTGTAACTATGTTTTTCCGCCATTTTCAATGCTCCCTTTCTAAGTATATTTAAGTATAAGTTCTCACAGCGCGGGCCGCCGTAAACGCCTCCTTTCCGCGGCGCGCCGCCTCAACCGGCTTTCGTCAGTCGAAAATTTTACCGGGGTTCATTATATTGTTGGGATCGAGCGTGAGCTTTATCTTTTTCATCAGCGCGAGGTTCTGCGGCGGGCAGAGCTCCGCGAAGTAGCGTTTACGCTTGCTGCCGATGCCGTGTTCGCCGCTGATGACGCCGCCGAGCGAGTCGGTGAGGCGGAATATATCCCATTCTATCTCCGTTTCGACACGCACCCATTCTTCCAGCGTCATCTCCGCGGGCTTCAATATCGTCGGATGGAGGTTGCCGTCCCCAGCGTGGCCGAAGTTCGCGATCGGCACACCGTATTTTTTCTCTATCTCACGCAGGCCGCGCGCGGCCTCGGGGATCTTCGCGATCGGCACGACGATGTCCTCGTCCGCCTGCACCGGGTCCGTCAGGCGCAGCGCCTCGTCAATATTACGGCGTACGGACCAGATGCGCTCGCGCGTGGAGCGCGTATCGGCGACGTAGATCTCCGCCGCCCCCTCCGCCGAGAGGATCTCCCCAGCGCGCTCAATATCCATATCTAGCGACTCCTGGTTGCTGCCGTCCACCTCGACGAGCAGCACCGCCTCGACGCCCTCCATCGGCAGCTCCTCGTTGAGAAAACCGCAGGCCTTGCGGTAGCAGTAGGCGTCTATATATTCGATCGACGAGGGAACGATGCCGCCGTGCGCCATCATCTTAGGCACCGCCCTGATCGCCGTCTCGGTATCGGCGAAGAGGGCCAGCAGCGCGGCGCGGTTTTTCATCAGCGGCTGGAGGCGGAGGATGATTTTCGTCACATAGCCGAGCGTGCCCTCGGAGCCGACGAAGAGCTCCTTCAGGCTGTAGCCGGAGACGTCCTTCATCAGCTTGCCGCCGAGCGTCAGTATCTCCCCCGTCGGCAGCACAACCTCCAGCCCCAGCACGTAGCGCATCGTGACGCCGTATTTGACGGCGTTGCCGCCGCCGGCGTTCTCCGCGATGTTGCCACCGATGTGACAGGAGAGGACGCTCATCGGATATCCCGTGTAGGCGAGCCCCTTTTCGGCGGCGGCGGCGTTTATCTCGCTCGTAATGACGCCGGGCTCCGTGACGACGACGAGGTTTTCCGCGTCTATCTCGATGATGCGGTTGAGCCTTTCGTCGGATATGACGATGCCTCCCAATACCGGGAGCGCCCCGCCGGAGAGCCCCGTGCCGCCGCCGCGCGGCGTGACCGGTATCAAATGGCTGTTGGCGAGCCTCAATATCTCGGATACTTCACGGGCCGAGGCAGGGGCGACGACGGCCTCCGGCAGGTAGCGTTCGTCGGCGCGCAGCGTCGTGGTCTCGTCGCGCGAACAGGCCTCGCGCTTCTCGTACGTCGTCCATATATGTGTGGGACCGACTATATCAGCCAGCGCCGTGAGTATTTCCTCCGTTACAATGCCGTATCCCATGATGAAGCGCCTCCCTTCCATCAAATAATTATTCAAAGGCCATATATATTTATAAGAGTATATTATAATATAATAATCTGCGTTTGACTCTGTTTTAAGGAGACTTTATATGGCCGCAGGCTTTGAAATTTCAACAACGTCGCTGATATTAGTGTGCTTTCTGGTGTTTCTCGCGGGATTTGTCGACGCCTCGGCGGGCGGCGGCGGGATAATCTCCCTGCCCGCCTATATCTTCACCGGCATGCCGGCGCATTTCGCGCTGGGATGCAATAAATTCTCCAGCTCCTGCGGCACCACCCTCGCGGTCTTTAAGTTTTGGCGGAACGGCGCGGTCAACCTGCGCGCGGCGGCGGTCGCGGCGTTCGGCTCGTTCATCGGCTCCACCGTCGGCGCGAAGACAGCGCTGCTGCTCAGCGACCAGATGATCAAGACGATGCTCATTATCATCCTGCCCTGCGCGGCGGTGATAATTTTTCTCAAAAGGGACCTCGGCGAAACGGACCGCTCCGCCGGAATGGAGCGCGGCCGCGCCGCGCTGCTCGCCTTTATGATCGGGCTGCTGATCGGCGGGTACGACGGCCTCTTCGGCCCCGGGACGGGGACCTTCGCGATCATGGCCTTCTCCGTCCTCATGGGCTTTGACCTTAGAACCGCCTCGGGGAACGCGAAGATACTGAACCTCGCCTCCAACTACGCCTCGCTGATGACCTTCGCCTTCGCGGGGACGATAATATACGGCGTGGCGCTGCCCGCGGCGCTCTGCGGCATCGCGGGCAACTATATCGGCGCGCACTGCGCGCTGACGAAGGGCGCGCGATTCATACGTCCGATGATGCTGACGGTGCTGGTGATGCTGGTGCTCAAACTCCTCTTCGACATACTGTAAACCGGCGTTTATAAGCACGATTTGCGTCATAAAATGGGGCTCCGGTATCGGAGCCCCATTTCATTTAGCAACTCGCACTTCTGATGAACAAAATAAGCGATTCACACAAAACGTAAAAATCGGCGTTTTGGTTCTCTGCTTATAAACGCCGATTTCCTTCGGGTGGAAAAAGAGATAAACGCCGATTCACGCAGAGGTTTATTTTTCGACGGCCTCTTTGATCCTCTTCATGCCCTCTTCTATGTAGTCATAGGAGCGGCAGTAGGCGAGGCGGATATGTCCCGGCATTCCGAAAACCTCGCCGGGGACGGTCGAGACTCCGGCCTCTTCGAGCAGCCAGGCGCAGAATTTGAAGCCGTCCATACCGAGCCGCGAGATGCGCGGGAAGGCGTAGAAGGCGCCCGCGGGCGTGATCGCCTCGAAGCCCTTGATATCGTTCAGCCACTTGACGACCATATCGCGGCGGCGTTTATACTCCGCGACCATCGCCCTCACATCGTTGTCGGCGTGGGCGAAGGCCTCGACAACCCCAGCCTGCGCGAATGAGTTGGCGCAGGTCGTGAGGTTCTGGTGGCACTTATTGACATAGGGGCGCATCGCCGCGGGGGCGACCACCCAGCCGATGCGCCAGCC
Organism: Cloacibacillus porcorum; assembly: GCF_001701045.1. GTDB lineage: Bacteria > Synergistota > Synergistia > Synergistales > Synergistaceae > Cloacibacillus > Cloacibacillus porcorum. The sequence continues at coordinate 858,675 of NZ_CP016757.1, read as the reverse complement.
GGTCATCGACCAGGTCTTGGAGGCGGCGGCAACCGTCACAGTGCGCTCCTCCATGCCGGGCAGGCTCGCGATGCTCACATGCTCGCCGTCATAGAGGAATTTCTCATAGCATTCATCGGAGATCACCCAGAGGTCGTTCTCAATGGCAAAGGCGGCGATCGCCTCAAGATCCTTCCGTGTAAGCACCGCGCCGCTGGGGTTGTTGGGCGAGTTTATCAGGATGGCCTTGGTCTTGGGCGAAAGAGCCTTTTTCAGCTCCTCCACCTGAAGCCGGAAGCCGTTTTCCATCTTCGTCGGCACGGGTACGAGCACGGCGCTGGCAATGGCGAGCTCATCCGCGTAGGCCGAGAAATAGGGCGCGGGCACGATCACCTCGTCGCCGGGCTCAAAGAGCGTGAGGAAGGTCGAGGTGAGCGCCTCCATCGCGCCGTTCGTGATAAGGACGTTTTTATCGGCGTCGACGTAGGCCATGCCGTTCTCGCGGTGATACTTGTCGGCCACCGCGCAGCGGAGGTCATAGGCCCCCGCCATGTCCGTATAGTGTACGTTGCCCTCGTTGAGGGCCTCTATCACCCGCTCCTTCGCGCACTTCGGCGAATCGAAGTCCGGGCGGCCGATCTCCATATGGATGATGCTTCTGCCCTCGCGCTCCATCTCCTCCGCGCGCGTCAGTATTTCGCGGATACCGCCGGACATGCTGATGGAAGCCATACGGCTGTTGGGAAATTTAACCTTCGTAGTCATCTTTTTTATTGCCTCCCGTATCTAAGAAAATAAACCGTCCATCTTACATAGACAATATTATTACCAATCCGCCATTTCAGGCAACTTATTTTTCCAAAACACGGCGGCCAGAATCATCCATACCTACGGAAGATAAACATTCTGCCGTATTAATTCCAGCCTGACATCTTCGTACCCGACATCGCAGCAATCTGCGCCTGTCCGCCGCGACACCGCCGCCGCCACTCCCGCCGCCTGTCCCATCGCGAAACAGTGCGGTATGAGATTGATCAGGTTGTTTGCCTGCGCGTCCGAGGAAAAACACCTTCCGGCTACGAGAAGATTTCTCTTATCCGCGACCTGCAGGGCTCCAAGAGGGATCTGCGTCGGTTTTTCGGGGTAGTCCTCGTCGAGTCCGCCTTTGGAGGTTATCACCTCTATCGAGGGCAGTACGGCGACAACGTCCTCAAAGTCGGTTCCGTTATAGACGTCGTTCACCGTCAGCACCTTTTTGCCGAGAATCCGTCTGCTCCCGCGCGTGCCGGTCTGGTAGGCCGTATCGTGAAGGGTGGCCGGGAACAGTCCGGGGATTTTATTTTCATTGATATAGCCGATAACGTCGAGGATCGTGGCGCGTACTTTGAACTCGACCGCCGTAAGGTCGGCGACCTTCAGGCAGTCATAACCGAGGAGCCAGTTATCGACCCAGGCCACGTCACTCCTGCCGGTCGGGAAAAGCACGATCGGGAAACCGGAAATTTCGTTGAGTTTTTTATTGTGCCTCTCCCATTCTTCGCTGTTTTCCACCGAATAATCCATAAACTTCGTAAAATCTTCCACACCGAGCCTGTAGACCACGCCGAGAGAGGCGTTGCGCAGGCCGTCCTTGAAGGCGTCCTGAAAAACCGCGCCCGCCGATGCCGCGATGTCCCCGTCTCCGGTGCAGTCTATGACGGTATCCGCGAGAATGGCGTTCCTGCCCTGTTTGCTTTCAAAGCTCACGCCCTTCACCTCATCGCCGACGCATATCGCCTTACAGGCAAGCGTGTGCAGATAGACCTTGACCCCGGCCTCTTCCGCCATTTGCTGAAGGACGATTTTGAATATTTCAGGGTCGGTATATCCTCCGTAGCAGACATAGCCGTCGCGCGTCATATTAAAATAGGGACGCCACTTTTCGACGCACTGGGGGTCGTCACTGCCCATTATCTCCCGCCGCGGGCCAAAGTAACCGTTGGGGATAGCCTCAAGGCGGCTGACCGCTTCGAGCATAACGCCCTTTATCATCATCGTTTTCATATAGCTCAGAGAGGGGATCAGAATGACCTGCCCCCCCGTAGCCATCCCGCCAAGGTGGTTATAACGCTCAAGCAGGACCACCCTCCCCGCGCCCGCGCGCGCCGCGGCGACCGCCGCGGCTATACCGGCGGGGCCGCCGCCTGCGACCAGCACGTCGGCATGGTCGATAACTTCCACCTTAGCTTCCGGTTCAATGATAAACTTTTCCATGTAAAACGCTCCTTATTGTCTCTATATTTGAATTATCGTAATCTTTTAGATATAATCAGGGTAAACGAGCATCGGGGATAGTCGATTATGGATATAAAACAGCTGAAATATTTTGTTACCGTCGCCAACGAAGGGCAGATAACAAAGGCCGCCCAAAAGTTATTCATGGCACAGCCGCCATTAAGCAGGCATATCATCGAACTGGAAAAAGAGATCGGCAAACCTCTCTTTCTCAGGACTAAAAAGGGGCTGGAGCTGACCTCGGCCGGAGAGGCCCTCCTGCAAAAGGCTCAGGATCTGATATTCCAAATAGAAAATCTGAAGTATTACATCAACGACGACATTCCCGAAAATCTCTCCGGTATCCTGAAGATAGGCTCGCTGATATCATGTACGCCCAAGCTGACGGACTACCTGAAAAAATTTGCCTCGTTACATCCGCATGTGACCTATAAGATATGGGAAGACACCCCCAACAACCTGCTGGACCTTCTCTACAAGAGAGAGATCGAACTGCTCTTCCTGCGCACGCCTACCTTCAACGCCGGTTCGCTGGCCGTGGTTCCCCTCGCGGCCGAACAATTCTATCTCGCCGTTCCCGCCGCGATGGACTCCTGCCCTCAGCGAGACTATATCTCGCTGGAGGAGATGGCCGAACTTCCGCTGATCATGCTGCACGACGGCAAAAGCATCGGCTACAACGAACTTTTTATCAACGATTTCGCCAACCTCAACATCAAACCAAATATCATCTGCCAGTGTTCAAACTCCTCTTTGGCGATAATGCTGGTATTCAGCGGGCTGGGGGCCACCATTATGCCGCAGCAGCTGTTAAAACACCTTCCCAACAAACGGACGAACATCAAACGGATAGAGGGCGTAAGCTCCGATACAAAACCGGTAGTCATCTTTAATCCCAAGCAGTATATCTCGCCGATGGCCAAGAAGCTGCTGGAGATAATGGACGTCGACGTTAAATTATTTTAGGAACCGCACCAGGTGCATCGTCGCGGAGTCGCAGTATGTGATCAGCATCAGAGCGGCAAGCATCGCTAAAAACAGCGCGACGATATATTTAAACATCCGCTCCATCGGGATCTTCGCCACCGCCATCGCCACAAACAGGTTGACGCCATATGGCGGCGTTATATAGCCGATAGCCAGATTCGCCACCAGCACGACGCCGAAGGTGACGGGCGACATGCCGAATTTCGTCATCACCGGCAGCAGGATCGGGGCAAGTATTATTATCGCCGGTATCGGGTCGATGAGGCTGCCCACTGCCAGCAAAAAGAGATTCACGATCATAAAGAGCACTATCCTGCTGTCGGTGATGCTTATGAGAAACGACGCGATCTGCTGCGGCAGTCCGGCCATTATGAGATAACTCGCGAAAGCCATCGAAAGGCCCACCATAAAGGTCGTCGCTCCATTGACCGTCAGCGTCTCCACGAAGGCTTCGTAAATCTTCGCAAACGTCAGTTCGCGGTAGATGACGACGCCGGTGAACAGAGAGTACAAGACCGCTATCACCGCCGCCTCGGTGGGAGTGCATATCCCCCAGTAGATACCGCCCAAGATTATCCCCGGGGCCATAAACGCCCAGATGGCGTCCACAAAGGAGTGAGAAAAACTTTTCAGCGTCAGCTTCTCCGCGGTTCCTCTGTACCCTTTCTTCTTTGAAATGACGTAACATACTATCAGGATCGCCACGCCCATTATTATTCCCGGAATGATCCCCGCGATAAACAGCTCACCAATGGAGGCGCCAACCACCACGCCGTAGATGACAAGCGGGATGCTCGGCGGGATGATGATGCCGATGGTGCCGGCCGCAGCGGCGAGCGCGGCGGCAAATCCCTCGTCGTAGCCCTTCTCTTTCATCGCCGGGATCATAAACGAGCCGACGGCGGATGTCGTGGCGACGGCGGAACCGGAGAGCGCGGCAAAGAACATACAGGTAACCGTGGTCACCATGGCAAGGCCGCCAGTCACCGCGCCGACACAGATATTGGCAAAATTGAGCAGCCGCTTAGCCAGACCGCCGGCGCTCATCAGGCTTCCAGCGAGGATAAAGAAAGGAATCGCCAGGAGGGAAAAGGAATCGACTCCCGCCACGGCGTTCTGTGAGATCATGACGAACGATATGTCGGAGAAAAAATAGAGCGTGATCAGCGTGGATATGCCGATAGCGTAGCCGACGGGAACGGTCAGCAGAATCAGCACGAGAAAAGAGCCAAATAAGACCGCGAATTCCATTACCGTATCTCCTCCTTCTTGTCTGCGAAAGCGGACGCCGGTGCCAGGACTATATCTTTGAGCCCGGCGATGATCCTGACGGCAAGCACGAAGTTGCTCACAGGCAGCGACAGATACACAAAAAGCAGCGGGATCTCCATCGCGGGAGAGAGGGAATATCGGTGAGCCAGATTCATGACAAGAGAAAAGCCGTTCACCGTAAGAAATACACAAAACGAGAGAAAGATGAGGTTAGAAAGCACGCTTAAAAACTTTTTACCGGCTGGATTCATCAGGGAATACAAAACTTCGACCTTCAGGTGCTTGCCGTCCCTCTGCGCAAAACTCGTTCCCAGCCATATCTGCCAGATAAAAATATACCGCGTCAGCTCTTCGCTCCAGGGGATGGAAGCGTTAATGAAATATCTGAAAACGATCTGAAGGGCGACAAGCGCGACTGAGACCGCTAAACTTAAAACCAAAAGATACTCTTCAAACTTGTTGTACAGCCTTAACACCGCACTCAATTTCGCCACTCCTATCTGCGCTTTGACCGACCAGTGCGGACAGAGATGTATATGCCCATCCGCACTGGTTCTGCCGTAAAAACTACTGATACTTTTTCAGCAGCACAAAGACGTCCTTACCCAATTTTTTCTCAAATTCGGCATATACCGGCTGCACGGCTTTGACAAACTTCGCGTGGTTCTCCGGCGTTATGCCGTTGACGCTCATTCCGTGCGACTTAAGCTGTTTTATGTAACCGGCGTCCTCGCTCAGAGATACCTTCCTCTGATAATCCACGAACCACTTCTTCGCCGAGGCCGCGACCATCTTTTGAAGGTCGGACGGCAGTTTATCAAACTTGTTTTTGTTCATCGCGGCGACGAGAAACGATACCGTATGCCCCGTAAGGCTGTAATACTTCTGGACGTCGTAAAATTTCATCTCCACCATAAAATTGGCGCTGACCTCAAAACCGTCTATCGTCTTCTGCTGCAGGGAGGTATAGACTTCCGTGAAGGACATCGGCGTGGGGTTCGCGCCAAGTGCCTTAAAAAGTCCGATGTAAACGGGGCTCTCCATGACCCTCATCTTCAATCCAGCCAGATCCGAAGGAGCGTTGATCGGACGTTTGCTGTTCACCATATGGCGCACGCCGTTCAGCATATATCCCAAATTGACCATTCCCGCGCTCCGTTCCAGCTCCTTATTCAGATACTGGCCGAGCTCCCCGTCGACAGCCTTAAAAGCGGCCTGCGCGTCGGAAAAGGCAAACGGCATATCCAGTATCCCAAACTTAGGCTCATAGGTGGTCAGGGCCGACGTCGTCGTCAGCACCATATCCAGCGTTCCCAGCGAGACGGCCTCCGCCATTTGACGGTCCCCTCCCAGCGCGCCGTTAGGGAATACCTCGACCTTGATCCTTCCGCCGCTTGATTTTTCAATCTCTTTTTTAAACTCATAAGCGGCCCGCACCTCTGGTATCGCCTCTGAACTGATCGAACCTATCCTGATGGTATAAACCTTGGAGTCACTACAGTCGGCCCGTGTACCCATAAATGCGAAACCACACGCAATCACCGCCGCCAGCAATACTTTACCGGCATTCTTGAAAAACATAAAATGACCTCCTCATTGATAGAAAATAGCGTAATCGGTCTTAAACACCACCACTGCCATATCATCTGTTTATTTTGATATGACATGAAAGTATTTTAGCCGGGCTAAGGATAACATCTTTTAAAACATATGAAAAATATCTAATTAAGCATATTCAGCATACAAATAAAGTATGACACTAAAGAGAGGTCATTCATAAAATCTTAATTTTAACAACCGCGTAAAGAATAACTCACACAAAAGAGAGCCGGCGTTACCCGCAGCCTGCCCTCTTTTGTCACAATATTGAGACCGGCGGCTCAGCACCGGCGGATAAATAATGAAAACTGCGGATTACGGGATGTATTTCGTTACCGCAGAAAATAGTCCTTCATTATATACCCCTCGCTGTTGACGACGTGGTCGTATAGGCAGGCGTGAAGAGCCTTTGGATCTCTGCGTTTGATACAGTTCAGGATGATGATGTGCTGTTCTATGGAATTGCGAATATCGGCGAGAGACTGCGCGGAGAGGCGCTGAAAGCGCTTGATCTGCACATGATAGCTCATCAGTATCGCGCCGATGCGCCTGTTCGTCGCATACTTCGCAATCGTAAAGTGCAGCTTGAGGTCACAGTCGGCGACGGTTGAAAAGTCTATCTCCTCGCCGTTCTCCGCCCTCTTACTAAGCCGTTCCCACTCGGCTGACATCTCTTTTATTTCACTGTCTGGTATGCGGTTGGCCGCGGAGAGCGCGGCAAAGGGTTCGAGCAGCTTTCTTATATCATATATCTCGCGTACGTCCTCAAGGGATATCTCGGAGACGAAGGCCCCCTTAAGGGGAACTATCTTTATATAGCCGTCCTGTTCTAGAACGCGCAGCGCCTCACGGACGGGAGTGCGGCTTACGCCGGTCTCATTCGCGATAAATGTCTCGGGAAGAGGTTCGCCCATCTTCAGCGCGCAGGAGTCGATCCCCTCCCTTATCCAGTTGTAGGCCTTCACCCAGCTGGCCTTTTCATTCTTCGACATCATTTCTGTCCCTCCCAGTTTGGCAAGAATCCCCGCGTACACGTATAAAAACCATCCGTATGGATAAATGTCTAGGCTATAAATTCTAATTCTTAAGATGCTTGTATACAGAAACTATACAACATTTTGTAATTTTGTCTATACTTTTCCGCAAAAAAATTATCGTAAAATTTCCTTTGATCTCATGGTTGACATTTATTTATCACAATATTATCATCTTTACGTAGAAGTTTTTGTAATTTTAGGGAATGTGTTTATCCAATTAAACAGATGTTAGAGCAGAGTATATATTTTCATTGTATACAGACGGCGTACCTAAGACATTCACGATTTTAGTATTATCGCTGGGAGGAATCGGCAATGAAATATAGCATTCCATATGGAAATCGTTCTATGGATTTCGAGATTCACACAAACAGGGTCCTATTCTCGGGAGAGATGACCAATATCCCGCCAGTCTCAGACTTCAAAGAGGAACTCATACGCTCTTTGGATGCTCCCATCGCCTCACAGTCACTCGCTTCGCTCGCAAAGGGCAAAAAAAATATTCTGTTCCTTGTTGAGGACAATACGAGAGATACCCCGCTGGCGGAGATACTGCCGGTCGTCACCGGCTATCTTAAGGCCGCCGGCATCCCCGAGAGCGCCGTAAGTTTCATGACCGCCCCCGGGACGCACCGACTGATGACTGACGAGGAGGTGCGAGAGAAACTTGGCTCCTATATAGTCGACAACTTCGCCGTATACCAGCATGAGGCTTCAAATACGGAAGAGCTGACCGATCTCGGCGAGGTCGAGGCCGGAGGATACAAGCTTCCGGTCCGCATCAACCGCCGCGCTCTGGAGGCCGACCTTCTAGTCGGCGTCGGCAACATCATTCCGCACAGCGACGCCGGCTTCTCCGGCGGCGCGAAGATCGTCCAGCCCGGCGTCTGCGATTTCGTGACGACACAGGCGACCCACAGGGGCGCTGGGCTCTGCCCGGACATCCCGCTCGGGATGATCGACGGAAACCCCTGCCGCATGGGCATCGACGCCGTAGGCGGCATCGCAAAGCTGGCCTTCATCATCAACGTGGTCAAAAACTTCAGCGGCGAGATCGCCGGCTTCTTCTGCGGCGATTATTTAAAGGCGCACCGCGCCGGGGTCGAGCTCGCTAGAAAATCCTACAGCGTGGAGCTCGACGAGCTCGCCGATATCGTGATCGCCAGTTCGTCGCCCGCCGATATGGACTACTGGCAGGGCATCAAGGGGCTCACCTCCGCGTACTTCGCGGTGAAGCCCGGCGGCGCCGTGATCCTCGCCGCCCCCTGTTATGAGGGACTGGTGCATAATCATCCTCTTTACGCGCACTGGCTCGCGCAGCCCACTAAGGTCCTTGTGGAGGCGATAGAGGCAGCCTCTCCCTATGACCTGGATACCGACGTCATCTCCGCCGTAGTCGCCCTCGGCAGCCGCCGCGTGCTTGAAAGGGCCGAGGTCTACATGATCAGCGACGGCCTCTCCGAGGAAGAGATACGGAAGATGGAATATATTCCGGCGGCCAGCATACAGGAGGCTCTTGACGCGGCGCTGGCTAAGCGGCCGCAGGCGACCGTCGGCATACTGCCCCTTGGCGGGATATCTTTACCTGTCTTAATGAAAAAATAGCACATAGAAAGGCGGTTTGTAATGTATTTAACCGATGAAGAGAAACGGATACTGGACGGAGGAGAAGGAGCTGGAAAGCAGAAGGCGATGGAGATGCTCTACGCTCTCGGTCTCACCTTCGACGCGGAGAAGCTCATCCCCGTTAAGCGCGCGCACGTCGCCCTTAGCGGACAGGAGGGCGACACTTACTGGTGCGAACTGCTGGTAAACGGCGGCGCCACATGCGCCGTCCCCCCCACCACCAACCCCTACTGGGACACTAATTATCTGACGAAGTTTTTTGACGTCACAAAGGAAGAGCTTGAGCTCGCCGACAGGACCGGCGACGCCTACCGCCGTATCGGCGCTAAGCTCACATATCACTGCGCGCCGGGAGTATGTTCCAACGTGCCCTTCTTTGGCGAGCATGTGGCCTTTTCCGAGTCCAGCGCCACTCCATATGTCAACGGCGCACTCGGCGCCCGCTCTAACCGCGAATCTTCGGTGAGCGCGCTCGCCGCCGCCGTTATCGGCAAGACTCCTTATTACGGATTCCACATCGACGAAAACAGATACGGCGACTTCGCCGTCGACGTCGAGGCCGATCTGGAAAGCTGCTACGACTGGGGCATACTCGGACATTGCCTGGGAAAGATCGCGGGCAACCGTATCCCCGTGCTCAGATTCAAGAAGCCCGTCCGCCCGACTCAGGAGGATTTCCTCTATTTCGGCGCGGAGGCCGCCACGAGCGGCGCCGTCGCGATGTATCACATGGTGGGGATCACCCCGGAGGCTCCGACCATAGAGGCGGCATTCGGCGGCAGGAAGGTCCCATCGGCAGAATGCGTGCTCACGAATAAGGACCTCAAGGATCGGGAGGATATGCTTACACCCGCTACCGGAAAGATCAACCTCGTCATGCTCGGCTGTCCGCATTACACCTACAATCAGCTGCTTGACGTCGAGAGGCTTCTCGCCGGCAGGCATATCTGCAACGAGACGGCCTTCTGGATTCTTGCGGAATCGGGAGCAGTGGAGCTCGCGGAACGCTCGCACCTGCGTCAGAGGCTGGAGCTGCTCGGTGTACGGATGGTGGGAGACACCTGTATCGATGAACCCTGCTGGAAATCGTTCGAGGGTGCGCTCGGCGTAACGGATTCGCCCAAGTGCGCCTATTACCGTGAACGCCGCGGACAGCCCTTCGCCATCCGCAGGCTGTCGGAATGTATAGATGCCGCTGTGAAGGGGAGGCTTGACTAATGGCTAACAACAAGAAAGTTTACAAGTGCCGTTCGATAGTCCGTGGGTCAGGAGCGGGAGAGGCGGTCGTGTCTAAAGACGCGATGTGCTTCTACCTTACCGACCCGACCACCGGCACCGTCATAGAGAGAAACCACGCGATCGAGGGCAAAAGCATCTCCGGCAAGGTGCTGGTCCTCCAGTCCGGCAAAGGGAGTTCCGTAGTCCAGGCAGACGGCTTCTACCAGCTGTGGGTGAGAAACAACCTGCCGGCCGCAATAATCATAGGGGTACCCGAACCAGTCATCGTATCCTCAGCCGTTATGGTCGGCGCGACTATGGTCGACCGTCTTGATGATGACCCCTTCGAGGCTATCGCCGACGGCGATTATGTCGAGGTCGACGCTGACGCCCAGGAGGTACGCGTGTGGAAAGGAGGTAAAGCGGCGGACTGATCCCACATAGCGCAGCTTTTTGAATTTTTCAGGCAAACAAAAAAAACAGGGAGGAACAAGAATATGAAGAAACTTCTGGCAGCAGTAACGTTTATGGCTATTATGGCGGCAGGCGCGGCCTTCGCGGCCCCCGAGTACACGATCAAGGTCGGCTACATCGGCTCCGATACCCACCCGACGATGCAGGCTATGAAGGTCTTCGCCAAGGATGTGGACGCAGGTTCAAATGGCAAGATCAAAGTCGAGCTCTATCCCAACGCGCAGCTCGGCGGCGACCGTGAGCTCTGCGAAGGCGTACAGATGGGTACGATCCAGATGGCTATCCCCTCGACGTCGGCCCTTGCGGGATTCGACAAGAGAATACAGGTCCTCGACCTTCCCTATCTCTTCACCACGAGAAAGGCGGCCTTTGACGCGGTAGACGGCGAGCTCGGACAGAAGCTCAACACATACCTCTCAAAGAAGGGCTTCGAGGTTCTGGGTTATCAGGAGAACGGCTTCCGCCATGTGACGAACAGCAAGCGCCCCATCAAGACCCCCGCCGACCTCAAGGGACTCAAGATCCGTACGATGGAAAACCCGATGCACATCGCCTTCTTCAAGGAACTCGGCGCCAACCCCACCCCGATGAGCTGGGGCGAGCTTTACACGGCCCTGCAGCAGGGCACCGTCGACGCGGAGGAAAACCCCTACGCGATGATCGACGACGGTAAGTTCTACGAAGTGCAGAAGTACGTCTCCGAGACGGGGCACGTATTCTCCTACGAGATACTCATCGCCAACAAGAAGTTCATGGACAAGCTCCCCGCCGACCTCCGCAAGGTGGTAGTTGACGCGGCCCACAAGGCCATCATGACACAGCGCGCCAGCCTTGAAAAGGAAGAGGCCGCCTTCAAAGCGAAGGTCACCAAAGCCGGTCTGACCGCCAACGAGCTGACGCCGGAACAGAAGAAGCCCTTCGTGGAAGCGACCAAGAAGGTCTACGCCCAGTTTGAAAACGAGCTCGGCAAGGAGATCATGGATATCGCAAGAAAGGTTCAGAAGTAATCTTTTCGAAGCGTGAGCACCGTTTGCGCGTCCCTTGCATAAGGGACGCGCTTTATTACCATCGCAGGAGGTTGTTATCACGATGACCGTCAAAAAGTTTTTAGATAATTTCGAGGAGTATTTCTGCGTCTGGACTATGGCCATTATGACCATTCTCGTCTTTATCCAGGTTGTTATGAGGTATGTCTTCTCAAACTCTCTCTCTTGGAGCGAGGAGCTCGCCCGGTTTATTTTCCTCTGGCTTTCCTGGATCGGCGCAAGTTACGCCGTTAAGGAACGCAGCCATTTCCGCGTGGAGATGTTCGCCAATATGATCAAGGGCAGCTGCCGCAGGTTTTTTGAGTATTTTGTTCTGGTGGTCTGGTTTGTCTTCAGTTTTATTCTCACCTGGCTCGGGACTGAACTCGTCGTCTTTATTTATGACACAGGGCAGTCTTCCGCCGCCATGGATATCCCCATGACCTGGCCATATGCCTCCGTACCCGTCGGCTGCGGCCTGATGTGTATCCGCCTGCTTATTGAGATGTACAAGATTTATAAGGGCGAACCGGTGGGCTCGGAGAAGGAACAGGAAGAATTGGAGGAGATGATATAGATGGAAGCGGTTATTCTCTTCTCTCTGCTTATCGTAACGATCGGCCTGAGTATCCCGATCGGCATCACGCTCGGCCTCTCTACCGGCATCGCCATGTGGCTCACTTCGGATATCCCGATGGTGATGCTCGCGCAGAAGTCGGTCACGGGTCTCGATTCTTTCCCGCTGCTCGCCATTCCCTTTTTCATCCTCGCGGGGGCGCTGATGTGCAACGGCGGTATTTCGCGCCGTCTTGTGAATCTCGCCGAGAGTCTCGTCGGTTATATCACGGGCGGCCTGGCGATGGTCACGGTGCTCGCATGTATGTTTTTCGCGGCAATTTCCGGCTCGGGACCGGCCACTGTCTCGGCGATCGGCTCTTTTATGATCCCATCGATGAAGGAGCGCAAGTATGACGCGGGCTTCGCGGCGGCGATAACCGCGGCTGCGGGAACTATCGGCGTCATCATCCCGCCCTCCATCCCATTTGTCATTTACTGTATCGTCGCGCAGTGTTCGATCGGCGATATGTTTATCGCGGGGATCGTCCCCGGCGTCATGATCGGCGTCGCGCTGATGCTGGTCTGTTACTGTACGGCGAAGAAGCGCCATTATGTGAGCGTTACGGAACGCCCGAAGTTCTCCACGGTGTGGAAGGCATTCAGAGAAGCCTTCTGGGCGCTGCTGGTGCCGGTCATCATCCTCGGCGGCATCTACGGCGGCATCTTCACGCCCACGGAGGCGGCGGTAGTCGCCGTCGTATACTCGGTGCTCATCGGCAAGTTCGTCTATAAGGAGCTCGACGGAAAGACTCTCTATGAGTGTCTGCGCACGACGGGGCTCATCAACGGCGCGACGGAGTTTATGATCGGACTTTCGATGGCCTTTGCCAGTTACCTCGCGATGGCGCAGATACCGGCGCATATCGCCTCGTGGATGACGAGCCTCGCCCACAGCCCCTTCATCCTGCTGATGGTGATAAACGTCTTCCTGCTGGTGATCGGCTGCTTCGTGGACAACATCGCAGCGGTGATAATCCTCACGCCGATCCTGCTGCCGGTGGTAAAGACAATCGGTATAGACCCCATCCACTTCGGACTGATAATCACCGTCAACCTGGCCTGCGGCTTCATCTCGCCGCCCTATGGTATAAACCTCTTCGTCGCCTCCGCCATCTCCGGCGAGAGCATCGAGGATATCTCAAAGGCCATTCTGCCGTCGTTCTTCGCGATGGTCGTCTGTCTGCTGCTATTCACATACTTCCCCATCTTTACTATGGGGCTGCTTAATGTACTGAGATAAAAATAGTATCGACATGACCGGGCGGGCCGCCGTATACCTGCGGCAGCCCGCCCGGTTTTAACAAACGGGCGCATCCTAAACGTCAATCTCTCAGCGCTGATTTCTGCCGGAGCACGTTAAGAGTTTGATGATATGTTTATGGAACTGGGATATAATCACAATGATCAATCGAATATATACGGAGGTCCATACGATATGAACTATAAAACACCGCCGGAAATAGCAAAAAGCGCCGTCGCCGCGGCGATTTCCAAGGCCAGCCTGCCGCTTCTTCAGATGACGCTGCTGGGATTTCTTGCCGGAGTCTATATCGCCATGGGCGGTTACTTTATGATCGTCGTGACACAGGACGCCGCCGCCTTCGCCGGTATCGGCATATCAAAGCTGCTGGGCGGCATCGTCTTCTCGCTGGGGCTCTTTCTGGTGGTAGCCGCCGGCGCGGAGCTGTTTACAGGCAACTGCCTGATGCCGATTGGGCTGCTGGCGGGAAAGATCTCGTGGAGCGGCATGCTGCGCAACCTCTCGGTGGTCTACGCCGCGAACTTCGCGGGAGCGCTCTTCTTCGCGCTGCTGATTTTCAAAAGCGGCGTGCTGTCTAAGAACTGCGCCGATTACGCGCTCTCAATCGCCGCCGCCAAGGTACGCATCCCGCTTTCCCAGATGATTCTGCGCGGCCTCCTCTGCAACTGGTTCGTCGGCCTCGCCGTCTGGCTCACCTTCGGCGCGCTCGACATGTCCGGCAAATTCATCGCGCTGCTGATGCCCATAACGGCCTTCGTCGCCATGGGCTTTGAACACTGCGTGGCAAATATGTTCTTCCTGCCGCTTGGCCTTATGATAAAGTCCGGCCTGACGGCCGCGGGCGCTCCGATCCCCGCGCCGGAACTTACTATCGGCTCGATCTTCGGCAACCTGATCCCCGTTACCATCGGCAACATCATCGGCGCGGCCTTCTTCCTGGGCGTACTCTATTTCGTCATCTACAGAAGGGATATCGCGAAAGACTGATTTTAAATATATAATTGTTAAGTTAACTTATTGTATTTAAATATTTGCCCAACAGCGTTACTTAGTATCTTCGGATATATATATTCATAAGGCTTATATTTTCATAAGCAACAATAACTATATAAAATGTTTTATACTCAATAAATACTACTTTTACAAAAAACCATTCCACAAATACCTAAAATTTTCATATTTTATAAGTATTGACAACCATTTTACTTAATAATATTATGTTTTTAAGGAAACCTCAAAAGCATAATATTTGTGTTGATTAAGTTAAATTATCCTTTTTGTGTATCTCTGCAAGAGGTGGTACATACTAATGTTGCATACTATTTAAATAGATTACTGTCAACAAAAGCAATGACGGCCAACCGGAATAGAATTGGAGGTACGGTACACAATATGACACTAAAAAAATTTATTGACAATTTTGAGGAATATTTCTGCGTATGGACGATGGCGATAATGACGCTGCTGGTTTTTGTCCAAGTTGTAATGCGTTATGTATTTTCCAATTCCCTGTCCTGGAGCGAGGAGATGGCACGCTTTATTTTCCTCTGGCTGTCGTGGATAGGTGCAAGCTATGCAGTGAAAGAGCGCAGCCACTTCCGCGTCGAGATGTTCGCCAATATGGTACCTGGAGCCGCACGCAGATACTTTGAATACTTCGTCCTGCTCATATGGTTCGTTTTCAGCTTCATCCTCGCATGCATCGGCACTGAGCTTGTCATCTTCATTGCCGAAACAGGACAGCGTTCTGCGGCAATGGAACTGCCGATGATCTGGCCATATGCATCGGTACCGGTGGGCTGCCTGTTAATGTGCATCAGGCTCGTAATAGAGGTATACAAGCTCTGGAAGGGCGAACCACTCGGTCCAATAAAGAATACCGCTGAGGAGGTACACTGATGGAAGCCGTCATAGTTTTTTCTATCCTTATCGTAACGATCGGCCTGAGTATCCCGATCGGCATCACGCTCGGCCTCTCTACCGGCATCGCCATGTGGCTCACTTCGGATATCCCGATGGTGATGCTCGCACAGAAGTCGGTGACTGGTCTTGATTCTTTCCCGCTGCTCGCCATACCATTTTTCATTCTCGCGGGGGCGCTGATGTGCAACGGCGGTATTTCGCGCCGTCTTGTGAATCTCGCCGAGAGTCTCGTCGGTTATATCACGGGCGGCCTGGCGATGGTCACGGTGCTCGCATGTATGTTTTTCGCCGCGATCTCCGGTTCGGGACCGGCCACTGTCTCGGCGATCGGCTCTTTTATGATCCCATCGATGAAGGAGCGCAAGTATGACGCGGGCTTCGCGGCGGCGATAACCGCGGCGGCGGGAACTATCGGCGTCATCATCCCGCCCTCTATACCCTTTGTCATTTACTGTATTGTCGCGCAGTGTTCGATCGGCGATATGTTTATCGCGGGGATTGTCCCCGGCGTCATGATCGGTATCGCGCTGATGCTGGTCTGTTACTGCACGGCGAAGAAACGTCATTATGTGAGCGTCACGGAACGCCCGAAGTTCTCCACGGTGTGGAAGGCATTCAGGGAGGCCTTCTGGGCGCTGCTGGTGCCGGTCATCATCCTCGGCGGCATCTACGGCGGCATCTTCACGCCCACGGAGGCGGCGGTCGTCGCCGTCGTATACTCGGTGCTCATCGGCAAGTTCGTCTATAAGGAGCTCGACGGCAAGACTCTCTATGAGTGTCTGCGCACGACGGGGCTCATCAACGGCGCGACGGAGTTTATGATCGGACTTTCGATGGCCTTTGCCAGTTACCTCGCGATGGCGCAGATACCGGCGCATATCGCCTCGTGGATGACGAGCCTCGCCCACAGCCCCTTCATCCTGCTGATGGTGATAAACGTCTTCCTGCTGGTGATCGGCTGCTTCGTGGACAACATCGCGGCGGTGATAATCCTCACGCCAATCTTGCTGCCGGTGGTAAAGACGATCGGGATAGACCCCATCCACTTCGGACTGATAATCACCGTCAACCTGGCCTGCGGCTTCATCTCGCCGCCCTATGGGATAAACCTTTTTGTCGCCTCCGCCATCTCGGGTGAAAGTATCGAAAGTATTTCAAAGTCGATACTGCCCTCTTTCATGGCGATGGTCGTCTGTCTGCTGCTATTCACATACTTTCCCGTCTTCTCGCTTGGGCTGCTGCAATGGCTGAGGTAATCTATTTCTTATAACATCGATGACCTCGCAACGTTCTCCGACATAGAGAACACCGCTTTTACATATCGGCATTTTGTGCTATGCTGTCCGAACTCTATAAAAAGAGGAGAAATGAAGAAATGAAAATTACTGAAATAACAAAAAGAGATGAAAACACCATACAGAAGGTATCATTCATATGGGAAAAGTCGGTGCGCGCGACGCACCTGTTCCTTACCGAGGACGACATGGCCGACATCTCAAAAGATGTCGATGAGGCATTGGTCTCAGTGCCCACGCTGCTGACGGCGGAGAACGAAGACTCCGAATCGGTCGCCTTCATGGGGATAGACGGAGACCGGCTTGAAATGCTCTTCCTTCTGCCGGAGGAGCGCGGGCAGGGTATCGGCAAAAAACTTATGCGCCACGCGATCGATAAATACTCTGTAAATCGGCTCTGCGTTAATGAGCAAAACACCGCGGCGCTCGGCTTTTACGAACACATGGGATTCAAGGTTTATAAGCGCACGGAGCGCGACGAGCAGGGCAATCCCTTCCCGCTGCTCTATATGAAGCTGAAATAGATGGCAGAGAACCCTTTTGAAAGAAAATAAATACGACGATAAGCTCTTCTTTGAAAAATACGCCGGGATGAAACGCTCTGTTGAGGGGCTGGACGGCGCAGGAGAATGGGAGACGCTGAAGAGTCTGCTGCCGGATTTCAGGGGGAAACGCCTTCTGGACCTCGGCTGCGGGTACGGCTGGCACTGCATCTACGCGATGGAACAGGGCGCGGCCTCGGCTACGGGAATAGACATCTCCGAAAAGATGCTTGCCGTGGCGAGGGAAAAGACACACTATCCGCAGGTGACATACAAACGTATGGCGCTTGAAGAGATGGATTTTCCCGATGGCTCCTTCGATATCGTCCTCAGCTCGCTGGCCCTGCATTATGTCAAATCTTTCGGCAATGTCGCAAAGAGGGTGAACCGTTTTCTCAGCGACGGCGGCTATTTCGTCTTCTCGGCGGAGCATCCGGTATTCACCGCCGAGGGCTCGCAGGACTGGTATCGCAACGATACTGGGAAGATACTGCACTTTCCCGTCGACAACTACTTCTGCGAGGGGCTGCGTCACGCGCGTTTCCTTGGCGAAGAGGTCGTCAAGTACCATAAAACACTGACGACCTACATCGACGGGCTGCTGACAAACGGCTTTGAGCTGCTGCGCCTAGTCGAGCCGCAGCCTCCCGAAAAGATGCTCGATATCGAGGGCATGAGGGACGAGATGCGCCGCCCAATGATGCTTATCGTAGCGGCGAGAAAAAAGAGCGGCGGCAGATAACGTCCGCTGTCGTGCCGCGCTTTGAGTGGTCCGGCTTTTTAGAGCAATCCGCTCCCGCCGCTGACAAACAACGCATAATAAAATGGGCTGCCCTTGTAATTAAGGGCGGCCCATTTTTATGTCGGTATTTTCGTATCCTAGAAGAGTCCTGAGACCTTACCCTGAGCGTCGACGTCGATGTTGCAGGCGGCGGGACGCTTCGGCAGGCCGGGCATCGTCATAATCGCTCCCGTGATCGGGATGATGAATCCCGCACCCGCAGAGAGGCGAACTTCGCGCACCGTAAGTTTGAATCCGGTCGGACGCCCCTTTTTGCTCGCGTCGTCGGAGATCGAAGCCTGCGTCTTCGCCATGCAGATGAGCAGTCCGTCTTTGCCAAGGTCGTGGATCTTCTTGAGGTCTTTTTCCGCCTTGTCGGTGAAGACCACTCCGTCCGCTCCGTATATCTTCGTCGCGATGGTCTCGATCTTCTCCTTCGGCGAGAGTTTTTCGTCGTAGAGGTAATGGAAGCTGTTTTCTTTGTCGCAGGCCTTGATGACCTCTTCGGCCATCTTGATGCCGCCCTCGCCGCCCTTCGCCCAAATGTCGGACTCCACTACGGGAACGCCGAGCTTCGCGCACTTTTCCTGGATGAATTTAAGCTCTTCCTCAGTGTCGGTCGGGAAGGCGTTAAGGGCCACGACGACGGGCAGACCGAAGGAGAGCATATTTTCGACGTGCTTCTCGAGGTTCGGGATTCCCGCCTCAAGGGCCGCCATGTTCACCTTGCCGAGGTCCTCTTTGGCCACGCCGCCGTGCATTTTAAGGGCACGGATGGTCGCCACGATGACGACGGCGTTTGGCTTGAGTCCCGCGAGGCGGCATTTGATGTCGAGGAATTTTTCCGCGCCAAGGTCGGCGGCGAAGCCAGCCTCGGTGACAAAGTAGTCGGCAAGTTTCAGGCCGTATTTTGTCGCCATGACGCTGTTGCAGCCGTGGGCGATGTTCGCGAAGGGGCCGCCGTGGATGAAGGCGGGGACATGTTCGAGGGTCTGGACGAGGTTCGGCTTGATGGCATCCTTCAGCAGCATCGCCATCGCTCCCTGAGCCTCGAGCTCCTTCGCGGTCACCGGTTTGTCGTCGTAGGTATAGGCGACGATTATCTTCGAGAGGCGTTCCTTGAGGTCCTCGATGCCCTGTGACAGGCAGAGGATCGCCATGATCTCGGAGGCGACGGTGATGTCGAAGCCGTCCTGGCGCGGAACGCCGTCGGGCTTGCCGCCGAGGCCGATGACGATGTTGCGCAGCGCGCGGTCGTTCATGTCAAGCACGCGCTTAAAGACGATGCGGCGCGGGTCTATATTGAGGAGATTTCCCTGCTGGATGGAGTTGTCAAGCATCGCGGCCAGAAGGTTGTGCGCCGAGGTGATGGCGTGGAAGTCGCCGGTGAAGTGAATGTTGATATCCTCCATCGGGACGACCTGGCTGTAACCGCCGCCGGCGGCTCCGCCCTTCACTCCGAAGACTGGCCCCAGGGAGGGCTCGCGGAGCGCCAGGGTTACCTTTTTGCCGAGCTTCGCCAGTGCCTGCGCAAGGCCGACGGAGGTCGTAGTCTTGCCCTCCCCCGCAGGAGTCGGGGTTATCGCGGTGACAAGAATCAGCTTGCCGTCCTTGTTGTCCTTTACCTTCTCCCAAAGGTCAAAAGAAACCTTCGCCTTATACTTGCCGTAAAGCTCAAGATCATCCGCGTCAATGTCGAGTTTTTTCGCAACATCTACGATGGGCTCCATCGCAGCCTGCTGCGCTATCTCAATGTCGCTAAGAAATGCCATTCTGACCACTCCTGTTTTATATTAAATTCGGGTATGGGCCGCATAAAACCAAAACCGCCGTTACGCGGCAACATTAGTATATTCTATACTATTTTGCCGATTTTTTTAACCGAGGAAATACTATTCGCCCTCCTGCCGTCAAATATCCGTCGAAAAATTAAAAGCGCCCCATTTTTTCGTAACTATCAGCCTAACAGATGCGTCTCTATTATCTGCTCCATCTCGAAACGGCGCACCCGCAGACAATGACGTATCACCTCTTCCAGCGCTGCAAGCGGCAAAGGCCCCACAAGCTCGGCATCGGCGATCCCGACGCCGTAGCTGTCGGCGAGAGACTTGATAAGGTCGTATACGACAGGAATCGGCGTCTTCTCAAAGTTGGTCAGGTTCATCGACACCTGCACCATTCCCCGTTCCTCAAGCGCAAGACCTATCGCGCGGCAGAAGCGTAACCCGCCGCTTGAGAAGCGCATACGTTTCGCGATGGCCTTTGCTATTTCGAGATCATCCGTCCGCAGGTTCACGTTATACGCGACGAGCGGGAAACGAACACCCGTGACTGTTACTCCGGACTTTGGTACGAAGGCGAACGGCCCTTCGTCCGGCCGCCATTCCTCGTTCTGCATCTTTTCGGGCAAAGCCTCGTATTGCCCTTTGCGTATATCGACCAGATTCTGACGCGACGGCTTTGTGGCGGCATCCTCATAGTAATATACCGGAACGCCGAGTCCGACGAGGAATTTCCCGTAACGCAGGGCAATATCAAGGGCCTCTTCTTTCTCTACGTTACGTACGGGGACGAACGGGACGACATCTACGGCCCCCTGGCGCGGGTGGCTGCCGTGGTGCATGGCCATGTCTATCTCTTCGACCGCCTGCGCCGTAATATTCATTGCTCCCGCAAGCACATCCTCCGGCTCCCCTATCCAGGTATAGACGGAACGGTTGTGGTCGGCGTCTGAGTCGATATCCATTATCGTAATATTCGGGGTGGAGGTCAGCGACTCCGTTATCCGTTTGATCTTCGCTTCGTCTCTTCCTTCGCTGACGTTCAATTCGCAGAGCAGTATCTTTTTTGACATCTTTTTCATATCCTCTCTTATTGTACCGCGGCTTTGAGCCCGCAGGCCGACCGTGCCAGCTCTTCGTTTATCTCCGGCGTCTTTATGAGTGAAAGATTAGCCTCCACGTTAAGCGCCGTATCTTTAACGGCCATCTCGGCGAGCAAAACTCCCGCCTCCATATCCGACGAGGCCGCGGGGTTAAATTTTCCGTCCATCTCGCGGCAGAACTCCAGTATACGCAGGGCGGCGCGGCCGTTTTCCAGCGGCACATTGGCGGCCCTTATTGCCGCGCTCTCAATCGCCGCGCGGCGCGCGGATTTCTGCTCATCGGTGGCTTTGGGAAGCGCAAAGGCAGCCTTTATTCCCAGATATGAGCGCGTATCCTCTACCGCGCCCTCTTTTAGCTGTACGGCAAGTTCGTCAAGCTCCTCCGCGATCTCAAGGTATCTTTCATCGGGAAGGCCGTATTCCTTACCGACCGAAAGACGCGAAACCATCCCCACAAGCCCCGCGGCCATCGCTCCGGCGACAGCGGAGGCCGAGCCTCCGCCAACCGTAACGTCCCTGCTGTCCATTATCTTTTCTACTACTTCATAAAATATTTTCATTTATATCTCCTGTATGACAGCGCCGTTCTGAACGCTTATCTTTCCGTGTCTTATGACCGTGTCCACCGGGTTTTCTCCAAGACGATAGGCGATATCTTCGTAGGTCGGGATATCAAGAATTAAAATATCGGCCTGTTTGCCCGCCTCTATGGAACCTATACGGTCCTCCCGTTTCAGTGCACAGGCGCCTCCGTAAGTGGCGGCACGCAGGGCGCGGGCCGGTGGCATTCCGTGCTGTCTGCAGGCGAGAGAGATTATGAAGGGCATCGACGTACACCAGCATCCGGGACAGCAGTTGGTGGCCATCCCAAGCTCAAGCCCCGCCTCGAACATCGGACGCGGATTAAAAAAGAGCGGATGATTCACGGCAAAATCTATCCCCGGAAGGACGACGCCGGTAACCCCGCTCTCGGCAAGTTTCTCCAGCGCCGATATCGGAGTATAGTTAAGATGGTCCGCGGAATACATCTTCATCTCCGCAGCAAGGTCCTCGCCGCCGACATACGAATAGGCTCCCGCATGTATCTTAGGCTCCATTCCGTGCTCGCGCCCCGCCTCAAGTATCTTCCGGCACTCTTCTTTTTCATAATGCCCCGAGTCGCACCAGATATCGCAGGCCTCGGCCAGCCCGCTCCTCCCGGCCTCCGGGATCATCTCCTTAATGAGCATATCCATGTACGCCTCTTTCGTCATATCGGGAGCCCAGCCGTGCGCGCCGAGAAATGTCGAAGAGATATCTACCGGTAATTTTTCCGCGAGTATGCGGTTTATCTTAAGCTGGCGCATCTCCCCCTCGGTATTAAGGCTGTAGCCGCTCTTGCTCTCAATCGTCGTCGTGCCGCTCAATATCATCCGGCGCACCCGCTCTGCGGACTGTTCGTAAAGCTCTTCCATCGGCAGGTCTCGGGTCGCGGACAATGTCACCATGATCCCCATCGGCACTCCCCGGCGTTTCAGCTCGTCAAGGTCGTCTGTCTCCAGCCTGGCGCAATACTCCTCCACGCGCGTTCCCCCGAATACCACATGGGTGTGACAGTCGACGAAACCGGGTGTGACGACTTTGCCGGAGGCGTCGATGACCCTCGTCGCCGCGTCGATCAGCGGCGCGATCTCGCTCCGGCTGCCGACGGCCGTTATCTTACCCTCACCTATCGCCACGGAACCGTTTTTGATAAGCCCTATATGGTCCGCGGCATCTTTTTCACAGGTCAGTATCTGAGCGGCGTTTTCAATGACTATATCCGCTGCCTTTTTCTTCAATTGGACCGCCTCCGTTCAAACCAAAGCCAGGGGAGCCGCAAGAAGGCTCCCCCGCACTTTATCTTTCAGTTCACGCAGATTACGTGAGCAGCCAAACCGCACAGGTTCCGCTTATAGTTTGTCGCTTCCGTCGGGGCCGAAGGTGACCTTGTCGGCCGGCTGCCACCAAAGGGGAACTTTGATGCCCTCCTTTGTGAGCTTGCCTTTGCCGTTCGCGACATCCTTCGCGGAGTCGTAACCGGCCTGGGCATGACGGATAACGCCGATTCCTGAGTCCACCGTCATCGCCACTTCAAGACGGATATCGGCGTCGGCGGTGCCGTCCGCGATCTGGGTAACGCCGGTGTGTACGGCTTCGCCCATTGAGTAGTTGGCCTGAATGGCTATGAGGTCGCACATGCCGCAGGCGTTGAGCAGACCGTTGAGCATCGGCCAGTCGGAGATGAGGTCGCCGCCGTCCGGCATACGCTCGGATTCAAATGTCGGGTTGACGATCGAACCGGAGTCAAGGTTGTCACGGGAGAAGGCCACGGGGCCCTTTATCTCTCCCTTCTTAATCAGGTCGTTGACCGCGAGCGCGAACTTCTTTCTCTGGCCGAACCCCATGTAGCAGATACGGGCCGGCAGCGCCTCGATCGGAAGATGCTTGCTTGCGAGCGGAATCCAGCGGCCGACGATCGGGTCGTCTCCGAAGAGCTCCATCGCCAGTTCGTCGGTTCTCTTGAGGTCCGCGGGATCGCCGGAGATGCAGGTCCAGCGGAAGGGGCCGCGGCCTTCGCAGAAGAGCGGACGTATATAGTCGGCGACAAAGGCCGGCAGTCTCATCGCCTCGGCTTCGGGGAATCCGGCGTCGCGGCACTCTTTACGGATGCTTGTGCCATATTCAAAGGTGGGAACGCCCTTATCGAGGTATTTGAGCATCACCGCGAGCTGGCGCTTCATTGTCGCGCGGGCCAGTTCGAGATATTTGTCCATATCGGTATTGCGGAGCTCTCTCGCCTGCTCCGGCGTGTATCCTGAGGGGATATATGACACCGGGTCGTGGCAGGGGCACATCTCCGTCACCACGTCGGGCATGAATCCCTTATCAAAAGCCTCTTCAAAGAGGTCCGCGGCGTTGCCGACGACTCCGAATGAATGCGGCGTCTTTTCCGCGACACACTTCTTGGCCTTTTCGATGGCCTCGTCAAGCGAGCCCACGATCTCGTCGAGATAGTTCTTCGCGACGCGGCGCTCGAGCGTCTCAATGTCGGCGTCGATGACGATCGCCACACCGCCGTGCATCTTCATCGCCCAGGTCTGGTTTCCGCCCATTCCGCCGGCTCCCGCGGTGAGGAGTATGCGGTTTTCCATGCTGCCGTCATAGTGCTTGATACCGACCGCGGCGAGCGTTTCGAAAGTTCCTTCGATGACACCCTGCGTTCCGATGTACTCCCAGGGAGCCGCCGTATACTGCGCAAAGATTGTAAGGTTTTTAGCTTCGAGGTCATAGAAGGTCTCCCATGACGGACGCATAAAGTTTGTCGTCGCCATCACGACCACGGGGGCATATTTGTGAGTCTTGAATACCGCTACCGGCATACCTGACTGTACGACCAGGGTCTCGTCGTCTTCAAGTTCTTTAAGGCTCTTGACAATCGCGTGGTACGACTCCCAGTTGCGCGCGCATTTGCCGTTGCCGCCGTAGATTATCAGTTTTTCCGGGTGCTCCGCGTTCTCCATATTGTTTTCGAGCATGCGGAGGATCGTCTCCTGACGCCACCCCTTGCATCTCAGTGTGTTCCCGCGCTGTGCCTTTACCTCGTAGAGTATCTGTGCGTTGCCTGCCATAAGAACATCTCCTTTTTGTTATTAATTGCCTTGCGGCACGTTTTTCTTAACTTGACAGGCTAATGGTAAAACAACGCTATCAAAGAATCGTCAGGTCAAAAAAATTTTTCCCCGCAGCTATTGATGGATGGACAGGACATTTTGATAAAAAATTAATGATAGATATCTATATTTTTGATATTGAGAAATTATTCAAATAACTTAATTAAGGAAGGGAACGACAATGGAAAAACAGCAGCAGTACAGCCCGCTCAAGTTTTTGTTTTTCAGCGCCATCGGAATATTCATGTTTTTCATCCCGATAACATTTATGGGGAAAAACAGTATTCCCGTCGACCACGTGATAACTCTGATAAGAAAAATACCACACCTGGGGGCTCTCTATGTGGTCATCGTCACCATCTGGGGGGTCGCCCGCGCGGTGCGGCTGAAAAAATACGCCTCTTCGTTCACAGATGCGTTTTTCTTCGTAACAAACCTCATCGGCACGGCATTCTGCGCGATGGTCTATTTTAATATCGGACCGGAATGGTTCTTAGACAAAAATATCGCGCCATATATATTCAACGCCGTGGCGGTATCCGTTACGATGCTGATACCGATAGGCTCAATATTTCTCGCCTTTCTCGTCAATTACGGTCTCATGGAGTGTGTCGGAGAGCTGATGGTTCCGGTCATGCGCCCAATATTCCACACGCCGGGCAGAGCCGCGATAGACGCCGTCGCCTCTTTTGTCGGCAGTTACTCGGTCGGGCTCATCATTACAAACAATGTCTACAGAAAGGGCGGCTACACCGCGCGTGAGGCGGCAATCATCGGAACCGGTTTTTCCACGGTATCCGCGACATTTATGATAATCGTCGCCAAGACGCTCGGGATCATCGAGCACTGGAACATATATTTCTGGGTCACTCTGGTCGTCTGCTTTACCGTAACGTCCATCACCCTTCGCATTCCGCCGCTCTCCCGCGTACCTGATACATTTTATCCCGGCGCGGTACCGGAGGGAGATATCACCGAGGAGACCGGCGGCCGGTTCGAGCGCGCGTGGAAGATCGGGGTGAGAACGGGAGCGACCGCCCCGGGACTTTATGAGATCGCAAAAGACAATTTCACCTACGGCATCGTGATGGCTTCGGGAGTGGGCGCCGCGATAATGTTTTTCGGCGTGAGCGCGCTTCTCATATCAAAATATACGACGCTCTTCGACTACACCGCCTGGATATACTACCCCTTCTTTAAGGTTCTTGGAATGCCTGACGCCATGCTGGCCGCCAAGGCCGCGTCGACGTCGATCGCGGACATGTTCCTGCCCGCGATATTATGCAGGGATTCCGCCCTGACGACGCGCTTCGTCGTCGCCGTCATCTGCATCTCGGAGGTGCTCTTCTTTTCCGGAATGCTGCCCTGCCTCACAGGGACGGATATCCCCCTGAAGATGCGGGAAATTTTCATCATCTGGTTTGAGCGGGTGGTATTTTCAATACTGATCGCAACGCCGATCGTATATATCCTCTTCTAGAGAGGGCAGACAAAGACATCCACCCCCGGCCGGAGGGTGGATGTTTTGTTTAGTCTAGCATTGTCCGGCTCCCGCCAGCCGCAGGCGCATTCAAAATCAGAGGCCGAAGCGCTCCCGCAGCATTCTCACCCGATGCGGGACAGGGATCTTCGCGTAAATGGAGACAGCCTCTTCGGCGTACTCCTTCGAAGATTTTTTAAGTATTTTATTGAACTGCGGCGGCAGGCCGCCCTCCTCCAGCATTTTCGCAAGATAGGCCTTGGCCATCGCGTGAACCGATATCCATGAATGCTTTCTTATCGGTGCGGAGAGCAGCTCGCCTATCTCAAGCGAACGATAGGCGTCGTCATAACGTTTCTGCTCGGCATCCGCGATCGACTTCAGACTGTAGAGTATGGAGCCGCAGCGCCCGCCCTGACAGCGTTCAAAGACCTTCGTGCCGCGGTAGATATTCTCAAACATCATCTCCATGTCCCCAAGGTCAAAAGCGACATCCGCAAGATGGGCGCGGAAATGGCTGCTGCCCCAGAAGAGCCCCTTCTCTTCGCAGACACTTATACAGTGGTTGAAATGCTCCACTGCCTTCGCAAAATCACCCTGCCAGTGGTAATTCTCCCCGATATAACACTCCGCCGCAAGCATGCTGAGCGTATAATTCTTGCCCAGCAGCGCCTGTTCCTCAAAGATGGCGATCGAGCGGCGCAGCACCTTTTCCGATTTTTCATAATCCCTCATGATTTGAAAGGCGACGCCGATATAGCGCAGCGCAATGCCCATATACTTCTCCCGTTCATCGTCGCGCGCCGCGTTAAGCATCTCCCGCGCCGTGCGCATCAGAGGCTCCGCGTTGTCCGTCTGGAGGAAATAATGCCCCATATTCGAAAGGGAATGGATGTATATCGTAGAGAAAGAATGTTCGCGCGCTATCTTCATCGCGCGGTTCAGGAGGACCCGACCCCGGTCATATTCTCCCCAGCAGATCAGGTAGCCCCCGCACAGCTCCAGATAAGAGGCCTCCATCCGCATTATCTCTTTCTCGTTATCGGCCCGTATATTATTTCTGATATCGGCCAGCAGGGCGCTCATCGCGTCCATCTTCTTCTCCGTATCCGAGCGGTCGTTGTACGGGTGCGTACAGGAATAGAGCACATCGTCCTGGATGAGCGGGAAAAGATCATGGTTGAGCGTTATATCAAATATCATCTCGCGCAGATGCTGATTCAGGACATTCTCCGGCAGCCCGGCCTTAGTATAGTGGTAACAAAGCATCGAACTGAGCGCGGGGTCCCATTTCCTTGGCGAATACTGCCCGTTAAGCGTGTCCGCGACCTTTTTATGATACTCGCTGAGTTTGAAGCCGGGAATCGCATCGTACACGCAGCTCCTTAGCTTGGCGTGGCTGAAATCGACATGCACGCCAAAGTCTATCGTCTTTATCTCTTTGATCAGCATCTTGCGCAGAAGCTCTTCCGCCACCGCCGAGACCTCCTGGGGCGGCTCTCCCATTACCTTGGCGATCAACGAAATGCTGGCGCCGTTTGTAAATACAGACAGCACGCGCAGAAATTCCCTCTGCTTTTCCGATATCTCGCCAAATCTGGCGAGCATGACGCCGCCCAGACCGCTGACGGTAAATTCCGCCTTTGAATTCGCCCTGAGCAGCTTTACCATCTCAGCCACCAGCAGCGGCATGCCCTCCGTTTCGTTATAGAAATAGTCTTTATCTTTTGATTCCAACAGCTCTTTATCAAGAAAATGGCTGCAAAAAGAGGCCGTCTCCGAGCGGTCAAACGGTTTGAGGGGAATATGAAGAAAATTGATCGCTCCGGCATCCTTAAGCCGTGTAAGCGTGCGCATTATGTAATCGCTCTTTTCCGGACGGCTCGTAATAAATACCGTGGCCGGTACGGAGAGGTTCTCGATAAACACTTCGAGCATATGGATAGACTGTTTGTCAAACCAGTGCATATCCTCCAGGACGATAACTGGACGCCGGCCGCCGGCGGCGCGGCAGACAAGGCGGCTTACGGCCCTTCCGATGATTATGGGGGTCCGCTCCAAAACAACGACGGAATCAGCGTTATAAGCTATCCGCCTGCCGCTCATAAAATTGGGAAAAACCCCGGCGAGCAGCGAAAAATTTACCCCGCCGTCCTCCGGCGATTCCTCCGTACAATACAGCGCCGCCTGCGACACGAGGTTATTCCATGACGAATATGGATAGTCCAGCCCCGCCTCGTAGGATCTCGTCGACAATATTATATGGCTCTCGCCGTCAAAAAACGACAACACCTTGTGGAGCAGCGATGTCTTGCCGATCCCCGCCTCGCCGTCTAAAAAAACCGCCACGGTGCCGTCGTTATTCTCCAGCCGTTCAAAGATCAGCGACTGTTCCCTCATTCTGCCGACAAAGAACGAATCCGGCGAAACATCTCCCATCCCGCCGTCATGCGTATCCAAAACTATCATACGCTTAAAATATTCTTCCGCCCGCGCCGAGGGTGTAAGCGAAAGCTCCTCAGAGTGAACAGAGTCCCGAAAACCGCACAGCGCTATAAAAGCTCCCAAGGGTATCAAAAATTTATTCAATAAAGAGACTTCGATATTGCATCGGAGCCTTTTTCAATTTTATCTGTATCCTGTCGTTATTATAATACCTTATATATTCGTCTATGGCATCTTTGGCCTCCTCGTAGTTCTCCCATTTTACTCGGTTGACGAGTTCTGATTTAATGTGACTAAAGAAGTTTTCTGCACATGCATTATCCAAACAATTTCCTTTCCTTGACATTGAGACCTTGAGTCCGTATCTTTGTGTCAGGTTGAAATATGCATGGCTTGTATATTGAAACCCCTGGTCGCTGTGGAGGATTGGTCCATCAGCGACCACCTTATTATTGTTTTCAAATGCTTTCTTCAATGTATCGGTTACTAACTTAATATTATTATTACGACTGATTTGATATCCCTGTATGGAATTATCAAAGAGATCTTTTATCATGGAGAGGAATATATTACCCTTTTTTGTTCGTATATATGTGATATCAGTAACCAGTTTCTGGTTTGGTCTGTCGGAACGAAATTCTCTGTTCAGGATATTCTCATAGCTGTGGATATTTCCTGACATCACTTTAAACTTTTTCTTTTTTCTTATTTCCGCTTGAAGTCCCGCTTTTTTCATAACACGCCTTACCCTCTTATTGTTTACATGAATGCCAATGAAGTTGTTGAGCCACAGAGTCATTCGCCTGTACCCATAAGTGTTTTTGTTGATATCCTGTCCCGTTCTTATTGCTTCTATGAGAGGACCGTCTTTATCTTCCATTCCACGCCGCTTTAGCCAACTGTAGTATGCAGAGCGTGATACGGACAAAAATCTACACATTCCACAGACAGAATGTTTTGTTGAAAATTCAAAAATGATTCTGTATTTAATATTTCTTTCTATCACCACCTTTGCAGCTCTAAGGCTTTTTTTAATACGTCGACCTGCATTTCCAGCTCTTTGATCTTTTCTATGCTATTTGTAACTTCCAATTTCTTATCTGGACAGTCACGTTTTGAACTAGAAATATCCCCTTGTTCGATAAATTCCTTACACCATCGTCTTAAAAGAGAGGGACTTGAAATGTTAAAAGATGAGGTAACATCTACCATAGTACGTCCCTCTTCTAAATGAGCCGAAACAGCTTCAAGTTTTACAGCCTTGCTGTAGGTTCTTTTTTTCCTTGTATCATCCAGTAAGTCCTTCTGTCCGCTCTTATATAAAGATATCCATGTTTTAATAGAATCAGGACTAACACCAAGTTCTTCAGCAATCCGCCTTCGTGGAATTCCCTGTTTGTGCATCTCAATTGCTCTTATTCTTTCTTCCGTTTTACGTTTACGCATAGAAGATCCCCCTTTATATGTATTTAGTTTTATTATAATCCAGGGGCTTTATTTGGCTGTCCGATTTTCGGGATGCTGTTCAGAGAGACGGCGCTTATACTCGCGGAAGAGAGTGCTTGCCTTCGCCGCTCCGCGTCTCTTGAAATAGATATCCATAAGTTCCAGCGTGGAATCCTCGTCAAAGGGGTCGGCCGCTATGAGCATCTCAAGCGAGCTCTCGAGATTATCCTCGTCCTGCGAATCATAACAGGCGGTAATGCGTGTTTTCAGCTTTTCTGTCACGCGTGTCTTGAACTGCGATTTGGCGATAAGAAGCCAGTTGCCGAAATCAGCGCACTCGGGAATATCAAATCCCTTGAGCAGCTCGTCGGAAAGACACTGCGGCAGAGGCGTATCTACGTCGCTTATTCTGTCTATGATATCCAGGTCGCAGGAGAAACCGGCCGCCGATACATAGCGGCGGTCGGCAATTATCGAATCTTTGGGAAAATATTGTTTCAGCAGATACAGCGCGTTTCGAAAATTATTGTAGGCCGAATTTTCGTCCTTCGTACCCCAAAAGATGGAAGCCAGCTTTTCACGGCTGGCGCGCCCCTCTATGGCAAGGTAATAGACTATAGCCTCGGCTTTTTTGAGGGGGAGACGAAGCGCTTCTCCATTGATCTCTATTGACGGCGTACCTATTACCTTCACCTTTACATTCATTTCTCCCCATCCTTTTCTCCAAAATAAAAATACAGGGAGAGCTGTTTGCAATATTCTGTTTTGCAAATCCAGGCGCTCTCCCTGTATATATTATTTTAATACATATACCGTTATCGCCCTACCGGCGGTTACAAGATACTATCTCAACGTGCCGACCGCCTCTTCGACGGCCTTGACAAGCGTTCCGTCCGCGATAAGCTCTGCAGCCAGCTTTTGGTCTTTATAAAAGACCCTGTCCTCTTCCATAAACTCCACCGCGCCGCGTATAACCTTATATGCGGCCTCCGTACCAGCGCCAAGTTTCCTCTTTTCCTGAAGGTCAAGAGCCTGGGCGGCGCACATAAGCTCTATGCCGAGAACCATCCTGACATTTTCCAATATCTGCGCCGCTTTGCGCGCGCCTATCGTACCCATGCTGACATGGTCCTCCTGTCCGGCCGATGTGGGTATCGAGTCTACGCTCGCGGGGTGAGCAAGGACCTTATTCTCCGAGACAAGGGCCGCGGCCGCGTACTGCGGAATCATGAAGCCGCAGTTTATGCCGCCGTGCTTGACGAGAAAGGCGGGAAGCCCGTGGTTAAGCGCCGGGTCTATCAGCTTTGCGATACGGCGTTCGGAGATATTACCCAGCTCTGAGAGCGCGATACCTAACGTATCTGCCGCTATCGCCACCGGCTGTCCGTGGAAATTGCCGCCCGAAAAGACATCGCCGGTATCGACCAGGACTATCGGATTATCGGTGACGGCATTGATCTCGTTCTCCACGACGGAGGCGACATAATCTATAGCAAGACGGCTGGCTCCATGTATTTGTGGAATACAGCGCAGCGAATACGAATCCTGCATACGCAGTTCGCCCTGCGTTGTAACATATTCGCTGCCCTCAAGCAGCCGGAGCATGTTTTCCGCGGCCTCTCTCTGTCCCGAATGCCGGCGCACATCCTGTATGCGAGGGTCGTAGGCATTTTTGATTCCGCGAAGGGATTCTACCGTGAGCGCCCCGACGATGTCGGCGGTCTTTTTCAGCGTTATGGCGTCGGCCAGCACATGGGCCGCGACGGAGGTCATACACTGAGTTCCGTTGATGAGGGCGAGCCCCTCTTTGGCCTTAAGCTCGATAAGCGGGATCTTCGCCTTGGCCATCGCCTCGGCCCCCTCCATTACGACGCCGTTATATTCGGCCTCGCCGAGCCCGATCATCGGCAGCACCATATGAGCGAGCGGACAGAGGTCTCCGCTTGAACCGACCGAGCCCTTCTCCGGCACCACGGGATGAACGCCTCTATTGAGCATATCGAGTATGGTGTTGATGACTACCGGACGTACGCCGGAAAATCCGTTAAGAAGGGAGTTCGCACGCATGACCAGCATCCCGCGGACGACGTCGGTCGGAAGCGGCGCGCCGACCCCGGCGGCATCCGCCAGTATAAGTTTTATCTGAAGAAGATTTATATCCTCCTCCGGTATCGCAACCTCAGAAAATCTGCCGAATCCGGTATTGATGCCATACATTGGGCGTCCGCCTGCGACAAGCTCCTCGACCAGCGCCCGGGACTTTTTTACGTCCTCCATCGCCTCAAGGCTCGCGCATACCTGCGCGCCGTTTCTCGTTATGCGTATCAGACTCTCCAGCGTAAGATCTTTTCCATTCAATACGATTTCTTTCAAAGCACTCACTCCTTTTCGTCTATCCGCCTCCCCGCGAAACAGACAACGCAAAATCTTACCTCATGAAAGATACCCTCAACTGCATCGTTTTGACCATCGGGTATATTGACAAACTAATGCAACTCTATTTAAAGATAATCCTACTAATTCATCAAATTACCATCAAACCATAAATATTGCCCGATTCGGTCTATTTAACACTTTGATAAAATAATTATATAGTAATGATACTCTTAGTTCATTAAAGACCGTCTCCCTGAGAAATATTATTTGCAATTTGTTGTTATTTCTATAAGAAATCAAATTAATGTTGTTTTGGAGGCAGAGAAAAATGATATTGTTAAATCCGGTCGTCATTTCGGTCATCGTCATGATAGGTTTATGTCTGATCAACCTGAACATAGTGCTTGCGCTGCTCCTCGCCGCGCTCGCTGGAGGTCTGGCCGCCGGCATGTCCATCCCGGCGACGATGGGTGTTCTGATCAGCGGCATGGGAGGAAACGCCGAGACGGCGCTAGCCTATTTTCTTCTCGGGACATTCGCCATCGCGATAAACAAAACAGGCCTGGCCTCGATCGCCTGTAAAAAAATCGCGTCGATGGTGGGAGAGCACAAGATTATGCTGATGTTTCTCATCGCCCTTATCGCGTGCATCTCGGGAACGGTGATTCCCGTCCATATCGCGTTCATCCCTATCCTCATCCCGCCGCTGCTCTTCCTGTTCAACAAACTCAAAGTCGACCGCCGTCAGGTCGCCTGCGCCCTCGCCTTCGGACTCAAATGCCCCTATATCACGCTGCCAATCGGATACGGGCTCATCTTCCAGGGGATCATCGCCGCGGAGATGGGACGCAACGGCATGGAAATAGCCAAGGGATCGGTCCCCGCCTATACATGGGTGATAGGCATAGGGATGATCATCGGTCTTCTCATCGCGGTATTCATAACCTATAACCGCCCGAGACACTACGAGGATAAACCGATAATCGGCGGTTCGGCGGAGGATATGCCAAGCACCTTTACAAAGACGCACTATCTGACGATGGTGGCGATAATTGCGGCCTTCGCCGCCCAGCTATGGTCAGGCTCAATGCCGCTGGGAGCGCTTGTGGCGCTCCTCGTCATGATCGTCACCGGGGTGTTGAAATTCAAAGATATTGACGAAAGTTTTCTCGGCGGGCTTGAAATAATGGGACTCATAGCCTTCGTAATGCTCATCGCCGCCGGTTACGGCACGGTCCTCAGAGAGACTAAATCCGTTGAGCACCTTGTAAACAGCGTTGTATCGCTGGTCGGCGGAAGCAAGTTCTGGGGGGCCTTCCTCATGCTGGCCGTTGGGCTGCTCGTTACGATGGGAATCGGGACCTCTTTCGGCACGGTCCCCGTAATCGCGGCCATCTACTGCCCGCTCGCAATGCAGCTCGGTTTCTCTGTCGGAGCGACAGCCTGTCTCATCGCCGCCGCCGGCGCGCTGGGAGACGCCGGTTCTCCCGCCTCCGATACGACGCTCGGTCCCACGGCGGGACTGAACGCGGACGGACAGCACAACCACATATGGGACACCTGCGTACCGACGTTCCTGCATTATAATATCCCGATATTCATCGCCGCGATGGTTGGAGCTTTGGTCCTTTATTAATCAATATAGTCTCTTCAGGCGGGTTTTGTTCCTCCCTGCCGCTGTATAGAGATGAAAGACACGGCCCCTTTTGCCGGAAAGAGGGCCGTGTCTTTCATTCTTTTCTCAAATCTATCCTGCGGTATCAAAATTACATCAATATCATATTCAAAATATCAGATTACTCTCAGTAAAATTTGATAAACCAATTACATTCACCTATTACTATCTATATATTGAAATATATTTTTAATTTTTTATTTTAACAAGAAATCATAATCTACCGAGAGAAAGCAGTGAGGATAATGGAGCTAACAAAGGATCAGCTTGGTATGCTGCACGGCGAACAGGGAGAGGCCGTAGCCTATGCGAGGGTCTCTCTCTGCCGCTCTTTAGATATTTCCCTATTTTCTTTATGGGGCTGCTTAATGTACTGAGATAAAAAACATCATATAAAAGGTGGTAGTCAAAATGTCAAAACAGGCGTTCGAAAAGGCTCATTGCTATCTTTCTCAAAAAAGGGCAGAGATGACTGCCTTCAGCGATTATCTCGCGGCCCATCCGGAGCTGTCACAGGAGGAGTATGAATCCAGCAGATTGATGGCTGAAAAATTAATCAGCGCCGGATTTTCCGTGGAGTATCCCTACCTGGGGCTGCCTACCGCTTTCAAAGCCGTAAAGGCTTCGCCCGCCTGCGCGCAAAAAAAGCCTGTGGTCGCAATTATGGCGGAGTACGACGCGCTGCCGGAAATCGGCCACGGCTGCGGGCATAATCTCCACGGTACGATGGCCCTCTACGCGGGGTTGGCCGTTGGGGAGGCGATCGGCGAAACAGCGGGAGAGATCCGCGTCATCGGTACGCCCGCCGAGGAGACTGACGGAGCAAAGGTCCAAATGGCGGACGCCGGAATCTTTGACGATGTCGACCTTGCCTTTATGTTCCATTCCTACGCCGGTGAGAGCTTCGCCGATTATAGGGCGCTTGGCATCGACGGGCTTGAATTTACATTTACCGGACAGACTTCCCACTCCGCGGCGTCACCGTGGAAGGGGCGAAGCGCGCAGAACGGGATGCTTCTCTTTATGGACGGCCTCAATATGCTCCGGCTGCATATGCATGATTACTGCAGAATGCACGCCATAATAAAAGAGGTCAGAGGCGCCGTGAATATAATCCCGGACCTCGCAGTGTGTCAGGTCGAGACGAGGGCTCCTGATAAGGCGATGCTTGCCGGGCTGACCGAAGCGGTGATCAACTGTGCGAAGAGCTGCGCCGCCGCTGTAAATACGGAGGTATCGTGGAAGAAATTTATGAAAAGCTTTGACTCGATGCTGCCGAACCTCGCAGCTGAGCTGCTCGCTGAGAAGACTATGGCGGAATATGGCGTCATATGTACGAAAAACCACCTCCCCACAGGGTCGACAGACGTCGGTAACGTCTCCTACAGATGTCCGGCCATACAGCCCGAGCTTGCAATAACGGAAGAAAAGCTTGACCTCCATACGCGCGGGTTCGCTCTGGCGACGACCAGCGAAGAGGGACATTCCGCCCTCGTCAAAGGTGCGGCCATAATGGCGGACATCGCCCTGAAGGTACTTACAGACCAAAGCTTGAGAGAAGATATCCGCGCGGAATTCGAGTCAAAGATCTCCGCATTGTGAGCCGCAGAAACCGCACAGATAATTTATTCAGCCGTTTCCGTGCATAGTGAAAGAGCCGGCTTTTAGTAAAAAAATAAACATTTGGGACAAAGAGAGGTGTTTCTTATGACAAAATCATCAATGAAGTTCAAACTTAAGGTACCTGACACATATGTATTGCTTTTCCTCATAATTTTAGTGGCGGCGCTGGCCTCGTGGCTCCTTCCGGCAGGAGAATTTCAGCGGACGGAGAACGCCGCGGGCCGGCTTACAATAATACCGGGGACATATCACAACATCGCACAGACGCCTGTAATGCCGTTCGATACGCTGATAGCCGTGGAAAAAGGGCTGATAAACGCCGCCAGCACCGTATTTTTCGTGTTTATCTCCTATGCCTCGCTGATGATAATCATCGCCTCCGGAGCCATCCACGCCGGTATCTCGAGAATGCTCCAGATGACGCGTGATAAATACCGTATTTTCATAATCCCTATATTTGTATTCCTCTTCGCGTTTGCCGGCGGAACATACGGCATGTTTGAGGAGGCGCTCAGCTTCACCCCCATATTTGTAGGACTTGCGATAGCCCTTGGCTATGACGCGGTGACTGGGATGGCGATCGTGGCGATGGGCGTCGGACTCGGTTACAGCGGTTCGTTCACCAACCCCTTCAATGTCGGTATCGCACAGCAGTTTGCGGAGCTGCCTCTCTTCTCCGGCATCGCATACCGCTTATTCTGCTGGTTTGTGATGTGCACGACAAGTGTCGCCCTCATTATGCACTATGCCATAAAGGTAAAGAGGAATCCCCAGTCAAGCGCCGTATACGGCATCGAATGCGGCGACTTCGGGCTGGACCAGTCCCATCTCGCAAACCTCGAAATGACAGGGCGTCACAAGCTGATACTCCTCACAGGGGGCGCCACGATCGTCATTATGGTCATCTCTGTCCTCAAGTGGGGATGGTATCTCGACGAACTTGCGGGACTTCTCCTGGGTATGGGAATATTATGCGGCTTCATAGCCGGCTGGGGACCGGACAAGATCGCTAAGACAATGGCGGCGGGGTTCAAAGATATCGCCTACGGCGCGATGATGATAGGCATCGCGAGAGGAATTCTGATCATCCTGCAGCAGGGAAATATCGTAGACACCGTCATCAACGGGATGTTCATCCCGCTTTCGACAATGCCGAAATGGCTCGCCGGGATCGGTATGCTGTTCGTACAGACGCTTATCAACTTCTTCATCCCCTCGGGATCGGGACAGGCCGCTACGACAATGCCGATCATGGCGCCGCTGTCAGACTTACTGGGGATATCACGCCAGGTCGCC
Source organism: Cloacibacillus porcorum (assembly GCF_001701045.1). Taxonomy (GTDB): domain Bacteria; phylum Synergistota; class Synergistia; order Synergistales; family Synergistaceae; genus Cloacibacillus; species Cloacibacillus porcorum. The sequence goes on along the minus strand of NZ_CP016757.1, from coordinate 821,847 downwards.
GTACTCGCCTTCCAGTTTGGAGACGGCCTCTCAAATATTCTGTGGCCGACGGCGTTTGCCGCCGTATTCTGCGGCGTGGCAAATATTCCCTACGCCAAATGGATGAAATGGTTTATTCCAAGGTTCTGCATCATCTTTTGCATTCAAGCCGCTCTGATAGTTATCGCGATAATGATCGACTATCGGTAGCAAAAAGGAGGAGCAGAGGCTCCGGCTCCTATATAAAATTTGTTCCGTCTGAATATTCAGTTGTATCAGTCTTAATAATGGTAAAATAAGAAAAATACTTGTTAAGGCAGATGATACCGATGTCAAAAGAGGCATTCAGCCTGGCGCAAAACTATATCACGGAGAAAGCCGGAGAGATGGCGGCTTTCTCCGATTATCTCGCGGCTCATCCCGAGCTGTCGGAAGAGGAATATGAGACAAGCCGCATGATGGCGGACAAGCTCCGCGAGGCGGGATTTGCCGTCGAATACCCATATCTCGGACTGCCCACCGCCTTTATCGGGAAGAAGACCTCTCCCGACGGAGAGTCCGCCGCCGGCAGGCCGGTAGTCGCGGTGATGGTCGAGTATGACGCGCTGCCGGAGATCGGACACGCCTGCGGCCATAATCTGCACGGCACAATGGCGCTCTACGCCGGCATGGCGGTAGGCGAAGCAATGGGGGACCTCGTCGGCGAGCTGCGCGTCGTCGGTACCCCGGCGGAGGAGACTGACGGCGCGAAGATACGTATGGCCGACGAGGGCGTATTTGACGACGTAGATTTCGCTGTCATGTTCCACTCCTTCGCGGGAGAGAGTTTCGCCGACTACCGTTCTCTCGGCATCGACGGGCTGGACTTCACCTTTACGGGTCAGACCTCGCACTCGGCGGCCTCCCCCTGGCGCGGCCGAAGCGCCCAGAGCGGGATGCTGCTCTTCATCGACGCGCTGAATATGCTGCGCATCCATATGCACGACTACTGCCGTCTCGCCGCCTACATTACGGAGGTCAAGGGCGCGGTGAACATCATCCCTGACCGCGCCGTATGCCGCGTCGAGGCGCGCGCCCCGGAGCAGAGCATACAGCGCGAGCTGACCGCCGCCGTGCTGGAATGCGCGCGCGGCGCGGCGATCGCGACGCGCACCGAAGTAAGCTGGAAGAATTTCGAGGGCAGCTTCGCGCCGATGCTGCCGAACCTCACGGCAGAAAAGCTGGCAGAGGAGACGATGGCGGAATATGGCATCATCTGCACAAAGGGACACCCCGCGACCGGTTCTACCGACGTCGGCAACGTCTCATACCGCTGCCCCGCGATACAGCCGGAATTCGCGATAACGCCGCGCAGCCTTGATCTCCACACGCGGGAATTCGCCGCGGCGACCACCGCTGAGGAGGGACACGAGGCTCTCGTCAAAGGCGCGCGCGTCATCGCCGATATCTGTCTGAAGGTATTCACCGACGACGATCTGAGAAAAAAGATAAAAGCGGAATTCGAGGCGGCAAAGAGATAACTTTAAAGCATGCATATGAAAACGGAGCCGGTCCAGGCTGACGGCTCCGTCTCTCATGCTACAATATCAGCAGCCCTCCGTGAGTACCGACTGTTGGCGGCGCGGAGGGAGAGAGCAGACACGATGGAGGTAGAATAAATGATCAGATCATGGACCGGCGTATTTAAATGCGCTGCGTTGCTTGCAGTCGCGTTTTTCGGCGCTGCCGGCGGCGCAGAGGCGGCGTGGGTCAATTCGGATATCGCCGATTTCCCCGCCGGCGCGAAGGCGCCCGCATACCACGACGATTTTCACCGCTCGGTGAACCACGACTGGCTATCGAAGGCTAAAATACGCAAGGGCGAGGTTCGCATCGATTCTTTTTCAGAGAGGTCGGACGAGGTAGAGGCACAGATAAAGAAACTATTCAAAGACCGTTCGCTGAACAGCCACGAGGCGGCGCTGGTGCAAAAATTCCATGGCATGCTGCGCGACTGGAAGAGCCGTGACCGTCTCGGCATGGAGCCTGTGATACCATACGTCAAACGCATCGAGGCCATCAAAGACATGGAGGGGCTGACGGCATACCTGACAGACAGCCGCGATCCGCATCTAGGCTCTCAGCTCTTCGATATCGGCGTGATGGCAGACCGCCGCGACGCGACAAACAACACGGTGGCGATCGCCACGACGGGGCTGCTGTTGACGGACGCCGACGAGTACAGGGCAAAAGAGCTAAGCCCATACGCAAAGCGCCGCAAGGCGGCTAACGATGAATACATAGTTAAGCTGCTGCAAAAGGCGGGATACGACCGAAAACAGGCCGAAACGATGAACGAGGGGCTCTTCCGCGTCGAGAATAAACTCGCGGAACGGGCGATGGGACTTAAGGAGATCTATTCGCCGGCAGCACAGGCCGCCATTTACAACGTACGGACAAAGGAACAGCTTACCAAGGCTTCGGCCAATTTTCCGCTTACGGCGGTAATTGACTCGCTGGGTTACGGCGACAGCCGCGAGTTCGTCCTCATGGAGCCTAAATGGCTCAATTCGCTGAACGAACTCTACCGCCCGGAGAACCTTGAAGATATAAAAAGTTACCTCATCATCAGGACGCTGCTTTCAACGGCAAACCTGCTGGACCGTGAGACGCGCGGCTGGGCCGTGGAACACGGAAACGCCGTGATGGGCAGCAGCGGCGCGATACCTGACGACAAGTACGCCTACGAAATGGTCTCGGCCTATCTCGGAGAACCGCTCGGCAGACTATACGCGGAAAAATACGCCGACCCCAAGACAAAGGCCCGGATCGAAGAGTTTATCGCGAAGGTGGTCGGGTATTACCGGAACATGCTGCACGGCGAAAGCTGGCTGTCGGAGAGCACGCGAAACAAGGCGGTGACCAAGCTCGACAATCTTACGGTGCGCGTAGCCTACCCCGATAAGTGGGAGGATTTTTCGGCGCTGGACTTTAAGGATACGAAAGAGGGCGGCAATCTCGTGGAAGCTGTCGCCGCCATCGCCGATTTTGAACGCCTGCGCGACGTCAAGCTGGTAAATACAAAGGTTGACAGGAGCAAGTGGCTCGCCGATCCTCAGGAGGTCAACGCCTACTATTCACCCTCTGACAACTCGATCAACATCCCCGCCGGCATCCTTGGAGGCGCCTTCTATTCACCCAAGGGCGGCGAAGAGGAATTGCTCGGAGGTATCGGCATGGTGATCGGGCATGAGATAACCCACGCCTTCGACACAAACGGCTCACAGTTCGACGAAAACGGCAACTTCGTCAACTGGTGGACGGAGGCGGACCGCAAAGCCTTCGATAAACGTTCGAAGAAGATCAGCGACTACTTCTCCACGCTGGAGGTTATGCCAGGAGTGAAGGCCGACGGCGAGCTGGTACTCAGCGAGGCGATCGCCGACCTTGGCGGCCTCTCCTGCGTGACGGCAATCGGCCGAGGCGTACCGGGATTTGATTTTTCAAAGTTTTTCAAAGCCTACGCCAGACTGTGGCGCAACCGCAAGACCAAGGAGGCTGAGGAACAACGGATAAAAGAGGACGTCCACCCGCTTTCCTATCTGCGCACAAATGTAAATGTCCAGCAGATACCTGAGTTCTATACCGCCTTCGGCGTCAAGCCCGGCGACGGCATGTACCTCGCGCCGGAAGAGAGGGTCGCTCTCTGGTAGCGTCAAGCCGCGCTTAAGGGAACACACGGCAAAAGACAGAGGAGCCCCCGCCGGTCACCGGCGGAGGCTCCTCTTTATGAAAAAATTTATTGTCCGTCTATCCGCCTAGGTAGGCGCTGACGACGCGCGGGTCGCGGAGCAGCTCTTCGCCGGGGCCCTGAAGGGTGATCTCCCCCACCTCAAGAACATAGGCGTAGTCGGCGATCTTGAGCGCCGCGAAGGCGTTCTGCTCGACGAGCAGCACCGTCTTTCCCTCTTTGTTTATGCGTTCGATAATGTCAAAGACCTCTTCGACAAGTATCGGCGCAAGCCCCATCGAGGGCTCGTCGAACATTATCAGCTCCGGATCGCTCATCAGCGCGCGTCCGACGGCCAGCATCTGCTGTTCTCCGCCGGAGAGGGTTCCGCCCTTCTGCCAGGAGCGTTCGCGCAGGCGCGGGAACAGGGAGAAGGCGCGTTCGATCCCGGCATCTTCCTCTTCCCTGTTCTTGCAGCTGTAGCCGCCGAGCTTGAGGTTCTCCAGCACGGTGAGATGCGGGAATATCCGGCGTCCCTCGGGACAGAGCGCGATGCCGCGTTCAAGGACGTGTTCGGGGTTGAGCCCCAGCAGGTGCTTCTCCTTCCAGGTGACGCTGCCGCTCTTGTTCCGCACCAGCCCCGCGATCGCGCGCAGCGTGCTGCTCTTGCCCGCGCCGTTTGCGCCGATCAGCGTGACGATCCTGCCCACCGGCACGTCAAGGGATATGCCGCGCAGCGCCTGTATGCCGCCATAATTTACGGAGAGGTTTTCTACTTTTAGCATACTATTTTTCCTCCGCTTCGCCGTCAGGCGTAGTTTCCAGATTACCTTCGGGGTCCGGCACGCGGATGCCTTCGCCTCCCGCTACGGCCTCTTTGCCGAGATAGGCCTCGATGACTTTAGGGTTGGCGCGTATCTCCGCCGGCGTCCCCTCGGCGATAAGCTGGCCATAGTCAAGCACGCGTATCCATTCGGAGACGCCCATAACGACCTTCATGTCATGTTCTATCATCAGGATAGTGACCTTGAACCGGTCACGTATACTTCTTATAAAATCCATCAGCTCCTGACTCTCCTGCGGGTTCATGCCAGCCGCCGGTTCGTCGAGCAGCAGCAGCTTAGGGCCGGTCGCGAGGGCGCGCGCTATCTCCAGCCGCCGCTGCGCGCCGTATGGCAGCCCCGTGGCGATCTCACCCGCAAGCTTGTCAAGCCCCACCGCCTCAAGCAGCTCCATGGAACGCTCGCGTATCTCGCGCTCCTCGCGGCGGAATATCGGCAGGTAGAGCGGCGCGCTCCACCAGGGAGCCTTCTGCCGCACCCAGCAGGCGGTCATGACATTCTGCAGCACGGTGCCGCCGGTGAAGAGGCGGATGTTCTGGAAGGTGCGCGCGATGCCGGTCTTGCAGACGATATGCGGCTCCAGCGGCGTGATATCCTCGCCGTCGAAGATCACGCGTCCGGAGGTCGGCTTATAGAAGCCGGTGATTATATTGAAACAGGTGGTCTTACCCGCGCCGTTGGGGCCGATCAGGCTCGTTATCGAGCCCCGTTCAACCTCTATTGTAAAGCCGCTGACGGCGGTGAGGCCACCGAACTTGATCATGACGTCCTCGGTCTTCAGTATCGTATCAGCCATTTGCGCGCGCCCCCTTTCCCTTGAAGATGCGCTTCGCGAAGCGAGAGGCGCTGTCCCAGCTGAATTCATAGCCGCCGATTATACCCTCGCGGCGGTAGAGGATGATGAAGAGCAGCAGCAGTGAGAAGATCAGCATTCTCATGCCAGGTATCCCCGCGAATTCCCATGAGCCGATCGTTATGGAGTCTTCGACGAAACGCAGCCATTCAAGCAGCACGGTGATGACCACCGTGCCGATGAGGGAGCCGGTTATCGAGCCGAGGCCGCCGACGACAACGAACATCAAGATGTTGAAGGTCAGCTGGAAGTTGAACATCTTCGGGTCGATCGTGGTGATGAGGCTGCCCATCAGCGCGCCGCCCACGCCCGCGAAAAAGGCGCCGACGACGAAGGATATCGTCTTGGTGCGGAAGGTATTTATCCCCATCGCCTTCGCCGCGACCTCGTCGTCGCGGACGGCGCGCAGGGTGTTGCCGAAGTTGCTGGAGAGCAGCTTGATGATCACGTAGCAGGTGAGGACGCACCAGAAGTAGTTCCAACCCAGGTTGGCGTAGGCCGGAATGCCCTTGAGGCCAAGCGCGCCGTTGGTGACCGGCGTCATATTCGTGAAGAGGACGCGGATTATCTCACCGAAGCCAAGCGTCGCGATGCCGAGATAGTCGCCGCCGAGCTTGAGGCAGGGAAGCGCCATCAGCAGGCCGACAAAGGCCGCGACAAGGCCGCCCGCGATAACGGCGATAAAGAAGGGGGCGTGCATCACGGAGAAGGGCCACATCATCGGCTCCAGGATGTACATCATCTCCTTCTGCGCCGCCGGCAGGATGAGGATCGCCGTCACATAGGCGCCGATGGCCATGAAGCCAGCGTGGGCCAGCGAGAACATACCGGTGAAGCCATAGATGAGGTTAAGGCTGATCGCCAGTATCGCGTTGACGGCGATGAGGTTCAGCACCTGTATCTTATAGCCGTCGAGGTTCCCCTGCGCCCACCAGAGAAAGAGGGCGAGGAGGCCGAGAGAGAGCGCGTTAAGAATAAGCTTCGTTGAATTTTTCATCATATCTTATCCTCCAGCTTCTCGCCCATCAGCCCGGTCGGCTTATAGAAGAGTATCAGGATGAGCAGGACGAAGGCGAAGGCGTCGCGGTAGCCGGAGAGCGCCGGGAAAAAGGCGACGAGCATGATCTCCATGAACCCCAGCAGAAGGCCGCCAATCATCGCCCCCTGTACGGAGCCGATGCCGCCGAGGACCGCGGCGATGAAGGCCTTGAGGCCGGGGAAAACGCCCATAAAGGGGTGTATCTGCGGATAACGCAGCGCCCACATGATGCCGGCGCAGGCCGCGAGCGCCGAGCCGATGGCGAAGGTGAGCGCGATGATGCGGTCGACCTTGACGCCCATGAGGCGTGTCGTCTCAATGTCGCGCGAGATGGCGCGCATCGCGAGCCCCGGCTTCGTGCGGTAGAGCATCCAGAGCAGGGCGCCGACGAGGATGAAGGAGATTATCGGGACAAATATCGCGAGCGGCAGGATGCGGACGTTGCCCAGGGTCATAACGCGGACAAGCGGCTCAAAGCGCGGCATCGGCTTCGGCACGCCCGTGAAGATAACCAGGCAGAGATTTTCAATGAAGAAGGAGACGCCGATCGCCGAGATGAGCGCCGAGATGCGCGGCGCGTTGCGCAGCGGCTGATAGGCGACGCGGTCGATCATGACCCCAAATATCGCGGTAGCCAAAATAGAGAGCAGCACCGCCGGTATCCAGGGCAGGTGCATGACCGTGATGGCAAGAAAGACAAAATAGGTGCTGATCATAAAGATATCGCCGTGGGCGAAGTTGATGAGGCGCAGAATGCCGTAAACCATCGTATAACCGATGGCGATAAGGCCGTAAAGGCTGCCCAGCATCAGCGCGTTGAAAAAATGCTGGACCATCATGTCAAAAGTCATCTTTTTCCCCTCTTACTTATCCTCCCGTTGTCAGAAAGGCATTTTATTTGATTTTCAGAAAAAGCGGAACAGAGCCGCGGCGCAGGCGTGCAAACCGCTAAATGGCTGGGCTCGGGCCTCCGGAGGCATATGCCCGTACGTAAGACCGCTGTCCGCCCTTTGAGGGCGGACGCGGTATGATACCGTTTGCAGCCAGACGTGCGGAAGCGTTTACCGCAGTGCCGGCCGGAGCAAGTCATGACGTGGGTCGTGCGCCCAGGCCGCAGCGTTGATATTACTTGGGGTTGACGATCGCGTGGAAGACCTGCCTGCCATTTTCGATCTTGATGATACCGACCGATTTTTCGGCGTCGTGCGTCTTGTTGATCGTCGTCGTTCCCGTTACGCCGGGCATATCCTTCGTGGAGGCGATGGCGGCCGTGATCTTTTCGGGATCGGTGCTCTTAGCGTTTTTAATCGCGTTGTAGATGAGCAGATAGGCGTCATAGCCGCATCCGGTGAGAGCCGCGGGATCTTTGCCGGGGAAGGCTTTGCGCCACTGCGCCGTGAACTGCTTCTGAATGGGGCTCATGAGCTTCTCGGGCATGTTGGGCGAATAGGCGAAGGACGTGTAGCTGAAACCTTCGACAGATTCTCCGCCGATCTTGACCATTTCGGGGTTGTCCATCGCGTCGCCGCCAAGGATGCTGAACTTAGCGCCGAGTTCGCGCGCCTGGCGCATGATGATCGCGCCCTCCGCGAAGTTAGCGGGGATGTAAAGCACGTCGGGATTTTTGCTGATGATCTCCGTCAGCTGCGCGGTGAAGTCCTGGTCGCCCTTCTGGTAGTTCATCACGGAGACGATCTTGCCGCCGTTCTTCGTAAAGTTCTGTTTGAAGAAGTTGCCGAGTCCGACGCTGTAGTCCTCGGTAACCTCGATGAGCATCGCGGCGCTCTTCGCCTTCAGCTCCTTGAGCGCGTAGTCAGCGGCGCCCGCGCCCTGGAAGGGGTCGATAAAGCAGACGCGGAAGACATATTTTTTCCCCTGCGTTACGAGCGGGTTCGTGCATGAGGTACCGACCATCGGGATGCCGGCCTTCTCCGCCACTTCGCCGCCGGCCATCGCGAGGGACGATCCGTAGGTTCCGATTATCGCACGCACCTTGTCCTTCTCAATGAGGCGCTTGACTGCGTTCGCCGATTCAACCTTATCGCTCTTGTTGTCAACGACGACGAGTTCGATCTTCTTGCCGTCCACCGTCGGGTACTGCTGATGCGCGAGCTTGACTCCGTCGAGTTCAAGCTGTCCGCCGATGGCGTTTCCGCCGGTAATGGGAAGATAAACGCCGATCTTCACCGTCTCCGCCGCCATCGCCATTCCTGCCGTGACGAGCACCAATGAAAAAGCCACTGCCAATTTCTTGGTTAACTTCATTCCACTACACCTCTTCTTATTTACTTTATTAAAATAAACGCTAAAAACATTATATCGTAAATTGAATCAAATATCAGTCACAAATATTAAAATGCGGCGACATTTTTCTTAATTTTCGGGATTAACGACCGGTTTCCCCGGAAAGAGGGCAAACGACCTGAGCTTTTTGATGGAAGCCGAACAGCCTAAGTGGTTGAGACGGTTTTAAAACCGTCTCAACCACTTAGCCCCCGGATGCCCCGAGGCTGAGAATTCCCAACGCGGCACACGTTTGCCGGCAGTTTACGAAAATACCGACATCACAGTGCCGGTCACGGTTTATTTAGTGCATCATGCGCAGGATGATTTCGGCGATGACAGCCGAACCGACGAAAGTCCCGACAAAGACGAATAACCCGACGACGACAATCTTCCAGCCTTGTTTCTTGAGCTCTCCGAAGTCTTTGCCAACCGCGAGTCCGGCATAGGCAAGTATCGGCGTACAGAGGCCAATGAAGCTGACTTTAGAGACCCAGGCGGTTATCTGCTCCGCGCCGGGGAAGCCGGGAACAGTGACCAGGCATCCCAGAGTGACGATGTAGGCGACGGCCGGAAGCCCCTTCCATGGCATGAAATGGGCGATGATCACGCCGCCCGCGATGATCGCGAACAGCGAGAAAAATCCAGGCAGCGCCTCGATCATAGCCAAGACCGCCGAACCGGCTCCGCCCTGATAGGCTCGTGCGGCGATCATGTTGCCGACAAGCGACAGGAAGCCGTAGATCAATAGGAATGACACCATCTGACGATATTTCATAATATTATCCGAGCCTCCTTACGCATTCGACTTTTTTTCCGGCGGCACGCTGGGCGGGTCGTTGACGCCGAGTTTTTTGACCAGCCAGTTTGACAGCGGCAGGCTCAGGAATACGCACAGATAAACGCCGTCAAGACCCGAAAGCATATTACTTGCCGCCGCGAGGGCCGTGAGCTCGTCCTTGATATCGGGGTACATTTCAAGAAGAGGGGCGAGGGCGGCGGTCATCATGCCGGCGCTCCCGGTTCCCGTCGCCATCGCCAGCGCCTGGGGGCTGAAGAAGGATACGGTCGAAGCAATCATAGAAGAGAGAAGGCTGCAAAATACCGCGCCGAAGATCGTTCCCGTGATATAGACGCCCATGACGCCGCGCCCTTCGGGAGTGTCAAGACCGTATTTTTCCCCGATGATGGCGATATTCGGCTCGCGTGCGTTAGAAAAGGCCGCACCGATCGCCTCGCGCCGAAGGCCAAGGAAAACCGCGAGCGGAACTCCGAAGAATACGGTCCCGATGTTGCCGAATTCCTGTAGGACAAGGGCAGGGCCGGTCTCCACAACCTTCCAAAAGTTCGGTCCGACAAGCGTGCCGTAGCGCGCCATCAGCAGAAAGAAGGTCACACCGACAAGCGAAGAGGCTTCGACCATGTCGTCGCGGGAGAGGATATTAAGCTTTTTGATTCCGCACAGCGCACCCAGGGCAAAAGAATAAAGCAGAGGAACAAGAACGATGAGCCCAGGGCCAAGCTGATACTTTTTCGCCCCTATGAGTTCGGCGATGATCACAAAGAGCAACGCCAGCCCATGGAGCTTCCAGTTACGTATTGCCTTATCGACAATATCCATGACGAGAAAATTCCCTCCTTAAATATATTTTCTATTACTCGGAAAAGAATTTGCGGTTCAGCACCGCAAGGTACTCTTCCTTTGTATAGACGGGTTTGAAGTTCCCTGAGACCTTCTTCGCCAGCTTCGCGCCGTCGAATAAAAGGTCTGCCGCGGTCATGAGCATGGCCTTGGCCGGGAGCAGGACTGCCGCGTCAAAATCAACGGCTTTGAAGTCCTTTGAGTGCAGTGCGCCCACGGTTCCTCCCGCCATCGGCTGTATCGCCGGCAGCAGATGGGCCAGATCTCCCAAGTCAGTTGAGGCAGAGAAATAGGCTCCGCGGGTGACGTTGTCCGCGCCAACAAGGGAGTCTGCGTTTTCCGCGAATATCCCGTTCAGCTCTTTGGAGGTATCAAGGGGCATATATCCGGCGATGCTCCTAACGTGGCACTTAGCGCCGAGCGCTTCGCCGCCCGCCCTAAAGGCGCGAATGACTTTGTCGAAGGTCTCGTCTATTTTGTCCGCATTGCCCGCGCGGACATATCCTTCGAGACGGACGTCGTCCGGCACGCTGTTCACTGAATCGCCGCCCTTCGTGATGATGTAGTGAACGCGGATATGATCCTCGTCACGGAAGGTCTCACGCAAAGCGTTAACGGCGTTTATGCCCGCGACGGCCGCGTACAGCGCATTCACGCCAAGATGCGGAGCCGCCGCCGCGTGCGCCTGCCGTCCCTCGTAGCGCAGCATGAAGATACGGAAGCCGTTGCCTCCCTCCGGTATTACGAACGAGGGTTTCGGCTGGTTGTCCCCGGCGTGAACCATCATCGCCATGTCCACGTCGTCAAAGACCCCAAGCCGCACGAGCTCCTGTTTGCCTCCGTAGTAGACGATCTCACCACGCTCGCGCATCTCAGTGCGCCGCCCGACTTCGATAAATTCTTCCGCCGGAACTCCGATAAGGGAGACGGAACCGGCGAGCTCCTTCATCAGCCCGCTCTTCACCAGCGCCGCCGCCGCCGCGTAGACCGCGGATATCTGCAAATTATGGCCGCAGCTGTGGGAGGCCCCATCCTCAGGATCAGCCTGTGGATGCTGGCGGCAGACGATACCGTCCAGCTCGCCGATCAGAGCCACGCACGGCCCCGGAGCGCCTCCGTCAAGATCAGCGCGCAGCCCGGTGAGAGCCAATCCCTCTTTCACATCAAGCCCCAGTCCACTCAGCGCTTCGCTCAGCTTCCGTGACGTACGCCTCTCAAAAAAGCCCAGCTCGGGGTGCGCCGCGATATCTTCCGCAAATGCCCCGACTTCGCATCTTACGGAGTCTACGGCGTCACAAAGCAATTTTTTCAATTCTGTTTTTTCCATCATAGCCTTCCCCCGCTGAAATAAAAATTATGTGTACGATTATATACTCTCACACAAATATTTACAGTTATTTATTATAAAAAACGCATAAACTAAAAATTTTAGCCGCGAATGCTTATACCAGGAAACAATCTCTCCAACTCAGCCGGATTGGCGGCGGTATATGATAGAAACCTTCCGTCAAGACAGCCGGTGGGTTTAAAGCACTGCACCACCCAATGAGCGTCGTCGTTTAGCTGTTCGCGTATCGCGGGCAGATCTTCCGGACAGTGAAGCGCGGGCACAAAGGTGGTGCGGAACTCGTAGGAGCGGGCGCGCTCCTTGACGATCCGCACCGAGTCATGTATCTTCGCGATATCCACCGGCACCGCCGTGAGCCGCGCGTACGATATGGCATCTAGCGGCGCCTTTATATCCATCGCGACATGCTCCACGAGACCCTCGTCGATAAGGGCCCGCAGCTGCTCCGGGTTTGTACCGTTCGTATCAAGTTTGACGGCGAGCCCCAGCTCCTTAAGCTCTGCCAGAAGCGGACGCAGCCCGGGCCAGAGCGTCGGCTCGCCTCCACTGACAACGACGCCGTCGAGGAATTTTGCACGCCGTTTTATGTCGGCGATAATCTTTTTCACCGACAGCTCGCCCCCGCCCGCCGTCACCAGTTCGCCGTTGTGGCACCAGGGACAGCGGAAATTGCAGCCGCAGGTGAAGATCACCGCCGCGACATGGCCCTCCCAGTCTAAAAAAGAGGCGGGGAGATATCCCCCCGCCCTCATCTCTTCTATTTGTTCCATATCTTTACGCGGGCATTTCAACGGGGCGGCGCGCGCGGTCTTTAAGTTCGCCGCGCTTTCCGGCGTTCCACGAAGAGGTGCGTGTGAAATATCCAGTAACGCGCGTAATGCCGTCGACATCCTCGGAGCCGCAGAGTTCGCAGTGGTCTGAAAGGCCGCGCTCCATGTGGCTGCACTCGTTGCAGATCGTAAACTCGGGGCTGAATGCCACCTGCGCGTTTTCCGTATGCTTGAAGGTCTTCATCACGAAGGAGGCCAGCGCCTTCGGGTCCGGCTTGTGCTCGCCCATCCAGACGTGCGTGATAGCTCCCGCCTTGATCATCGGATGAAGCTCGCCCTCGCGCGTCACCTTGTCGATGGGGTCCTGCACAAGCTTGTAGTTGAGATGCGTGCTGTTCGTGTAGTATATCTCGCCGGTGTCGAAGCACCCCTTGATGTACTTCTTCGCGACGTCCGGATAGGCCCGCAGGTCGAGCTTCGCGAAACGCAGCGCCGTACTCTCGGCCGGCGTCTGCTCGAGCACGATCTTGAGGCCGTAACGCTCGGAGAGCTGCTGACACTTGAGGTCCATATACTGAATGACGGCGCGCCCGAGGGTCTCCGCCTCTTCGCTCTCGTGAAGCTGCGCCCCCGTCATCGCCTGCACCATCTCGTTAAGGCCGAGGATGCCGATAAGGTGGCTCGCCTTACGCATGCGCAGATATGGTTCGTCGTCGTGCGAGACGCAGAGCGCGGCGAGCGGCCCCTTCTCCCCGAGGTCAAGGATATTCTTTATAAAGGCGCGCTTCTGGAGGTGCGCCTTGGCGGCGAGCTCCATCTCCGCGTCGATGATATCGAATAGCATCTCGTCGTCGCCGTTGGCCTTATAGGCGGCGCGCGGCAGATTCAGCGTGACGTTCTGAAGGGCGCAGTAGCGCATCTTCCAGGGATGCTTCGCCTCGTTGAGGTCCTCCGGCGTAAGCTCGAAGGAGAGGCGGCAGCATTCAGAGAGCTTCGCCACCCCGCCGCGGTCGAAGACATAATAGGTGTTGCCCTTCTCGGAGGAGAGGCGGCAGGCGTGGTCAAGACACTCCTCCCAGCCCTCTTCCTTAAAGAAGTAATCGGTAATGTGGAGCAGCGGCTTCGGGAAGAAGAACGGCTGCCCGCGGCTGTCGCCCCTCATGTAGACGTCGAAGAGCGCCTTGAGGAACATCTTCGACTCCTTGTCATATTCGGCGTAGGTTTTGCCGGTGAACTTGCCGCCCGGCCCGATCGCGGGAACGTCGCGGAAGTGGTTCGGTATCTCGTAATAGAGGTTCACGTCGGTGAAGGCCACCTGGCCGCCCCTGCCGCCGGCAAGCTGGTTGAACTCGAAGATCAGCTGCTGCGCGAGCTGGAGGTACCTGTCGTAGTCCCAGCCGACCGTATAGGGGGCGAAGTACATATTCACCGCGTCCCAGCCAATGGCGCCGGCGAAATGGTTCTGCAGCACGGAGGTCATCTTCAGCATATGCGCGAGGAGGACGTCGGCGTGCTTCGCAGGGTTAGAGACGCTCGTTATCGATGGGATGTTTAGGCCGTAGCGCGCCGTGTAGGCTACGCTCTGCCCGGAACAGTAGGGGCGGTTCACCATGCCGAGGTCGTGAAGGTGGATGTCGCCACTAAGGTGCGCGTCGGCGACGTCTTTGGTGAAGACCTTCGTCAGCGCGTACTCCTTGAGCACCATCTCCGCGATCGACAGGTTGATCGATTCGGGGTTATGGCTTGTATTGCTGTTCTCCTTATTTTTATTGAACATCATCGTTTCGAGGTCGTGGACGGGAAGGCCGATACGCGAATGGTCCGCCAGCTTCGCGCCAAGTCCGCGCTGGAAAAGTTTAACGTTGACCATCTCGCGGATGATCGAGGTCGTCACATTTGAACGCCCGTATTTAAGAAGATCGTCCTCCACCTCGAGGGCGATACCTTCCGCGGTGGCGGGGTCGGTTCCCGCCTCTATGATAAGCGCGTCGCGAATCCTGCTCGCGTCCCAGGGGGAGCGTTCCTCCTGCGCGAGCGCGTCGACCATCAGGGCCAGGTCCGTAGATTCTCCCGGATTTTCAAACAGATGTCCCTGCCTGCCAAAATTATTAATAAGTTCATCAGCCATTGCGGTGTGCCTCCTTGTCGTCCAAAAGCCTCGATATCTCGTTCGTGAAGCTCGATATATCCGTAAATTCCCTATAAACCGAAGCGAATCGCACATAGGCGACCTTGTTTATCCCGCGCAGCTCTTCCGCCGCCATCTCTCCAAGCACCGTCGTCGATATCTCACCCTGCCCCGAGGCGCGTACACGCTCCTCGATGCGCGCGGCCGCGGCCTCGATAGTCTCCAGCGCCACCGGCAATTTCTCGCAGGCGTGCTGAAAGCCGCGGATGAGTTTATCCCTGTCAAATGATTCCCGTCTGCCGTCCTTCTTAACAACCCAGAGGTAACTTTTTTCCTCCAGCCGCTCGTACGTCGTGAAGCGGCTCTGGCATTCGGGACATTCCCGCCGTCTGCGGTTGACGCGCCCCTCGTCGGAACTGCGTGTCTCTATCACTCTTGTCTCAGGGGCACCGCAAACGGGACATCTCATTATTTATTCCTCCAACCGCTATATATGTTCAGCTAGAAAATTATAACACTATATATGGTGTTACGGTAGGCAATTTTACTACCCACAATGGCAATGAGGCGAAAGGCTCATTTTTCTCATCACCGGCGGCACAATATGAGAAATTCATCCAAACTTTATCTGTGGTATATAAATTTCCCCGCGATCCACGAAACGCGGGAAATATCGTGCATCCCGCGCCGCCGGGTGTTGGCATTTTTCCGCGTTTACACAGCGTGACTGGCCGTGGCGGACATTAAGCCGCGGATACGTAACAAAGAGAGGCCCGCGCGACGCAAAACCTTGACGCAACAGCGCATTGCGTATATCTTTTTAAGATATTTTAAATTCCTCAAAGGAGGAAGGTAATTTGCAAATTGCAGTGCTGGTAAAACAGGTGCCCGCTGTGGACACGGTGAAAATAGACGAAACGACGGGCACGATGATACGCGACGGCGTCGAGGCCGAGCTCAATCCGCTCGACCTGCACGCGGTCGAGGCGGCGGTCAGGATCAAAGAATCCAGGCCGGGAGTTGAGATAACGGCGGTGACCATGGGACCGGCGGCGGCACAGAAGGCCGTCAAATACGCCATCGCGATGGGCTGCGACAGGGGACTGCTGCTCTCCGACAGAAAATTCGGCGGCGCGGACACCCTCGCCACGGCCCGCACCCTCTCCCGGGCGCTGCTAAAGGCGGGCCCCTTCGACCTCCTCTTCGCGGGCGAGCGCGCGACCGACGGCGAAACAGGACAGGTCGGCCCGGCCTGCGCGGAATTGATGGGGATCAGCGTCCTCTCATACGTCAGCGCAATCGAGGAGATCAGCGATGAAAAGATCCGCGTCGTGCGCGCCGTAGAGGGCGGCCACGAGACGGTCGAATCGCCGCTGCCCGCGATGGTCATACCCGTAAAAGAGATGAACATCCCGCGCCTCTGCACTCTGGGCGGCAAACTCCGCGCCAAGGCGGCCGAAGTACCGCTGGAGACGGCGGAGGCCCTTTCGATGGATGCGGCGGAGACGGGGCTCACCGGCTCCGCGACCCAGGTCGTCAACGTCACATATCCGAAGGTGACGCGCCAGGGACGCAAGATAATCGCCGCCGACGGCATCGGTACCGCGATAGAAGAAATCATGAATCTGCTGGAAGAAAAGAACTGTCTGGAAGAGACGGGAGGCGATACGAAATGAAGAATATTGCAGAGGTCTGGACGCTCGCCGAAGTTCGCGGCGGCAGGGTCCACCCCGTATCGCGCGAATTGCTCGCCTGGGGACGCGAACTGGCGGACGCGCTCGGAGCGCCGCTGGCCAGCGTCGTGATCGGCAGCAACATCAAAGAGCAGGCCGCGGCGCTCGCCGCCTACGGTGCGGATAAGATATACGTCGCGGAAGCCCCGGAATTTGAAAACTTTAAGGCGGACATCGAAGTTGCAACGCTCGCCGACCTCATCGAGACATACAAACCGACGATCCTCATCGCCTCCGCGACCACCCAGGGACGCACAGTGATGCCGATGCTCAGCGCCCGCCTCGGCTGCGGGCTGACGGCGGACTGCACGGAGATGGCGATCGACCCCGCCACCAAACGGCTCATCCAGACACGGCCCGCGATCGGCGGCAACGTCATGGCCGACATCAAGACAAAGGGACGCGACCCGCAGATGTGCACCGTGCGCCCCAAGTCGAAGCGCCCCCTGCCCGCGGACGGCTCGCGCAGAGGCGAAGTGATAGAGTTCAAGCCAAGAGAAGACACCCTCGCCTCCCTTATCAAATTTATAAAATTCGCCCCCGATCAGTCGGTCGGACTGCCGCTGCAGGAGGCGGAGATCATCGTCGCGGGCGGAAAGGGCATGAAAAACGCGAAAAACTTCGCGCGGCTGGAAGAGCTCGCCCGCCTTCTCGGCGGCTCTGTCGGCGCCTCGCGCATGGCCGTGGACCTCGGCTGGGCGCCCTATTCGGCGCAGGTGGGACTCTCAGGCAAATCGGTCACCCCGCGGCTCTACCTCGCCTTCGGGATATCGGGGGCCGTACAGCATATCGCGGGAATGTCGGGCGCGGAGACGATCGTCGCCGTCAACCAGGACCCCGAGGCCCCCATCTTCCGCGTCGCGGACCTCAGCGTCCAGGGCGACGCGATAGAGGTGCTGAACGCCCTTATCGAGGCCGTCAAAAAATATAAGGAACGTCATTGATGGAGCAGTACGGCGCAATAACTGAGGAAATATATCAAGAGCTGCTCGCGGCCGTCGGCCCCGGCGGCGTCATCATGAACGACTCCGAGGCCCTCGACAACTACGCCTGGGACCAGGCTGGGCGCATCTGGGGACACATGCCGGAGGCGGTCGTCAAACCGGCGGATACCGCGCAGGTATCGGCGGTTATGAAGATCGCCAGCCGTGAACATATCCCCGTAACGCCGCGCGGCGCGGGCAGCGGTCTTAACGGAGGTGCGGTGCCGCTCGCTGGCGGCATCGTCCTCTCGCTTGAGCGTATGAACAGGATACTGGAGATAGACAAGATCAACCGCGTCGCCGTCGTCGAACCGGGGGTCGTCACCAACGATCTCTGCCGCGCCGCCGCGGAGGAGGGTTTTCTCTACGCGGGATATCCAATGAGCACCGAGACGAGCTTCATCGGCGGCAACTTTGCGACGAACGCCGGAGGCGGCAAAGTCATCCGCTACGGCAACACCCGCCGCCACGTCCTCGGCGCCGAGGCCGTCCTGCCCTCCGGCGAGATAATCAATCTCGGCGGCCGTTTCCGCAAAGACACCTGGGGCTACAGCCTCATAAACCTGCTAGCCGGCAGCGAGGGGACCCTTGCCGTCGTCACCAAGCTCATCGTCAACCTGGAGCCTAAGCCGGGCAAGACGGTAAACCTGCTCGCCTGCTATCCGACGCTGGAAGAGCTCGTAGAGAGCGTCGCCAAGGTGATCGGCTCGGGCAAGCGCATCATCTCCTGCGAATTTATGGACAAAAACCTCGTCAAATACACCACCGAATACCTCGGCTGCACCCTGCCCGAACAGGACAGGAGCGAGGGCTACCTGCTGATACAGGTCGAGGGCGACACGGAGGCGCAGCTTGAAGATGGGTACGAGACCGTCGGTAAGATCTGCCTCGACTGCGGCGCCTTCGAGGTCTTCGTCGCCGAAAGCCGCACCGACTCGGCGGCGATGTGGAACGTGCGCCAGAACGGGCTGGAGGGAATGCGCGCGCGCGATCCGCACGCCTGCGCCTCGGGCGACCTCATGGTGCCGCTCTCCTCAGTGCCCGAGATGATACGCAGGATAAAAGAGATAAGCGCCGAATGGAACATCGAGATCGGCATCATCTCGCACATCGGCGACGGCAACATCCACCCGATACCGCTTAAACCGGCGGATATGACCCCCGAACACTGGGCGCGCTACGCCGAGGAATTCTTCACCGCCCTCATCCGTGAGGCGATCGCCCTCGGCGGCGTAGGCAGCGGCGAGCACGGCGTCGGCCACGTCAAGCAAAAGGTGCTGATGGACAGCAAATCACCGGCGGAGATAGAACTCCTTCAGGGCATCAAACGGGCCTTTGACCCGTACAACATCATGAACCCCGGCAAGATGTTCTCGCCGCTTGACTGATACTTAGACGCCAAAGTGCGCGCCTCCCCCAAGCGGGCGGCGCGCACTTTTTATTGACGCGGCGGGGCTTCCGCGTCCGCAGGCAGCGGACGCGGAGGCGCATATCCGTGTCCTTCGGTTACAAATCTTTGGCAAAAAAGATGTATACTTATCTAAATGAGGCCCGCGTCTCCGGCACTCCGGCAAATTGGGCTTTGGCCGTGGATTGGACGGCGGCGGAA
This sequence comes from Cloacibacillus porcorum, assembly GCF_001701045.1. Lineage (GTDB taxonomy): Bacteria > Synergistota > Synergistia > Synergistales > Synergistaceae > Cloacibacillus > Cloacibacillus porcorum. The sequence continues at coordinate 802,929 of NZ_CP016757.1, read as the reverse complement.
AAGACGGCGCATAGGTCTCTCCGCAGGAGCGAATCGGCAAAAACATGGCGGACGTCAGCGTTACCGTTCTATCGTCCGCCAGATAATATGAAAAGAGGGAAAATCACAATGGCAGAGATCAGAATCGAAAAAACGGCGCATCCCAAGGAAAAGCCGGACAGCGGCAATCTGTCTTTCGGGAAATACTTCACCGACCACATGTTTGTGATGAATTATGAAAAGGACAAGGGCTGGTTTGACCCGCGCATCGTACCGTTCGCGCCCTTTGAGATATCGCCCGCGGCGATGGTCCTTCACTACGCGCCAGAGGTATTCGAGGGGCTGAAGGCCTACAGAAGGCCGGATGGATCGGTGCAGCTCTTCCGCCCGCAGGAAAACATCGCCCGCATGAACAGGTCAGCGGAGCGCATGTGCCTGCCGCAGATAGACCCGGAACTCTTCATGGAGGCACTGCTGGCTCTTGTCAGGACCGACAGCGATTGGGTGCCGGCCGGTGAGGATACCACCCTTTACATCAGGCCCTTCCTCTTCGCCACCGACCCCAAGCTAGGCGTGCACGCGCCCTCGATGTGTACCTTCGCGATCATCCTCTCGCCCGTCGGCCCCTACTTCCCCGAGGGTGTCAACCCCGTTAAGATATTCATCGAGAAAGAGGACGTGCGCGCGGTACGCGGCGGCACCGGCTTCGCGAAGTGCGGCGGCAACTACGCCGGCTCCCTCCGCGCGGGCGAACGCGCCGAGGCCAACGGCTTCGCCCAGGTGCTCTGGCTCGACGGCGTGGAGAAAAAATATGTCGAAGAGGGCGGCGGCATGAACATCATGTTCAAGATCAAGGACAAGGTCGTGACCCCCGCGCTGCTGGGAACTGTGCTGCCGGGCATCACGAGAAAATCCGTCATTGAGATGCTCAAATCGTGGAACATCGAGGTCGAAGAGCGCCTCGTCACGCTTGAGGAGATCCTCACGGGGATCAAGAACGGCGACGTGGAAGAGGCCTGGTGCTGCGGCACCGCCGCCGTCATCTCGCCTATCGGCGAGTTCGCGACGGAGGACGAACAGTACACCATCGGCGGCTTCAAGAGCGGTCCGCTGGCCCTGAAACTTTATCACGCGCTCACAGACCTGCAGTTCGGCCGCACAGAGGACAGCTTCGGCTGGACGGTGCGCGTCGCGTAGAGCGGCATCAAAGCAAACGCACATATAAGAGCCTGCCGCGCGGCAGGCTCTTTTTTATGAACAGGCTTTTGAACAGATAAGGGACAAAAGAACGGACGTCATAAAAACGGTTTCACCGTTATGAACGGCGCTCCGGTCGGCCTCAAGCCGCGCCGCCGTAAGATTCGTCTTTTGTGCGAAAGCAACAAACTTTTGCTGACGCAATTCACCAAAAATCAAATTCCAGCCACCATTTACCCCTTTCGTTAGAACTTTAACCGAATATTAGAAACTATAGTTTTTATATTGACCTTATAAAAATAATAGTTGACACACAAAAATAGTAAATTTATAATAAGTGTGCTCTAAAATTATTTTGGTACTCCAAATTTTAAATTATGAAGGGAGAAGGCGATTTTGGAAGAAAAAAAAGCCTTTAGAGTCGGTTTGGTACAAATTCCCGTCGTTCTGGGAGACAGGAAGAAAAACATGGAGACCGTCGAGGATTGGATGAAAAGGTACTACACCCCCGGCGAACTCACGACGGCTTTGGTCCTTCCCGAGCTGTGGGACACAGGATACGCCCTCGATTCCGTGGAGAAGCTGGCCGACGGCGAGGCCGCGGAGACTACGGAATTTCTCTCCGGCCTGGCAAAGAGATACGGCTGCTGGTTCACCGGCGGCTCCGTGATGGCCAAGAGCGGCGGCAATTATTATAACCGGGCGCTCATCGTCAACCCACATGGAGAGCTGGTCACCTTTTACGACAAGGTACACCTCGTTCCCTTCATCACCGTCGAGGACGGCGTCTTCGACCACGGTGAAAAACCCTGCCTCTTTGATATGGACGGCATCAAATGCGGCAGCATCATCTGCTACGACATCCGTTTCCCCGAATGGATAAGGATATACGCCCTCAGGGGCGCCGAAGCGCTCTTTATCTGCAGCCAGTGGACGCGGGCGCGCATGGATCTTTACAGGACGATGATCAGGGCCCACGCGATCGAAAACATGTTCTATACCGTCGCCGTCAACAACTGTGATTATTCGGGAGATATCGATTTCGGCGGCGGCTCCTTCGTATCTTCGCCGACCGGCGACGTTCTGACGGAGTGCTCGGGAACGCTGGACGGCAAATTCTCCGAGATCGACGTCACCAACATCAATCAAAACCGCCAATTCCTTAAAGTATTTGAAAAGAGACTTCCTCACCTGTACCACGACATCATCAAATAGATAAATTTCAAAACTTATAAGACAGAAAAACCGCTCAACAGCTCATGAAAGGGGAATGCAAATGAAGAGAAACCGAGAGCAAAACAAGGTCAGAGTGGGCGTCGTCCAGCTGGCCCCCGTACTGATGGACGCGGAGGCATGCCTGAAGAAGGGCCTGCTTTATATTGAGGAGGCGGCCTCGAAGGGCTGCGAGCTGGTGATGTTTCCCGAGGCGTATATCCCATGTTATCCAAAGGCGATCACCTTCGGCTCCGTGATCGGCTGGCGGACGCCGGCGGGACGCCGCGACTGGCGGCGGTATTACGACAATTCGGTCGAGGTCGGCAGCCCTATTTTCAACGCCCTTGCGGAGGCGGCCGCGAAATATAAGGTCCATCTGGCGATGGGCTGCATCGAGCGCGAGCGCGGACACGGCACCCTCTATTGCTCGATGCTCTTCTTCGGGCCGGACGGCGAATACCTTGGCCGCCACCGCAAGCTGAAGCCGACCGCGGGAGAGCGGGTGGTCTGGGGAGAGGGCGACGCCAGCGACCTCACCGTCATCGACGCCCCCTTCGGACGCTACGGCGCCGTCATCTGCTGGGAAAACTACATGCCGCTGCTGCGCACGGCGATGTACAGCAAAGGCATCGAGATATATCTGGCGCCGACCGCCGATTACCGTGAATCATGGCTCTGCACCGCACGCCACATCGCCCGCGAGGGCGGATGCTTCGTTTTGAGCGCCAACCTCTGCTATAAACTCTCCGACTATTCCAGCGAGATCGAGACCAGGGTCGACGAGGCGGATATTCCCGCCGGCATCATCAACGAGGCCGGTTCGGTTACGAACGGCGGCAGCGCGATCATCAGCCCCTTCGGCGAGTATCTCGCGGGGCCGATATATGATTCGGAAGAGGTGCTCGTCGCTGACCTCGACATGAATATGCTCGCGGAGGCGCGGATAGATTTTGATCCCGTCGGCCATTACGCAAGGCCGGACATCTTCAAACTTTATGTCAACGAAACGCCGCTGAACCACGTCGAGTTTTACTCCGAAAAAGAAAAAGATATCTAACATCCAATAATAAAACCAGGGAGGCAGCCTTATGAAGAAAATTACCAGCATTTTTATTATGATAACGATACTCGTCCTCGCTCTCTCCGTAAGCGCCAACGCGGCGGTCGAAATAAAACTGAGCCACTCGGGACCGACGCCCGCGGTCGGAGCGACCAACGACGAGGGCTGTAAGGCCTTTAAGAAGTATGTCGAAGATAAGTCAAACGGCGAAATAAAGGTAAAGATATTCCCCAACAACCAGCTGGGAAACGAAAGGGAACAGTTTGAAGGCGTGCAGATGGGGACGATACAGATGTGCTCTATCAGCACCGGCACGCTTTCCACAGTGGACAAGCAGATGCTCGTGATGGACATCCCCTATCTCTTCGCCAACAAAAAGGCGGCCTACAGCTTCCTTGACGGCCCGATGGGCGTCCAGATCCGCGATGAATTCGGCGCCAAAACCGGTACGGTGATGCTCGCCTACGGCGAGAACGGCTTCCGCCATTTCACTAACAGGGTCAGGCCGATAAAGTCCCCCAAGGATATCGCGGGACTAAAAATACGCGTCCAGGAAAACCCGGCGCACATCGCGATGATAAAATCGATGGGCGCGACGCCGACGCCGATCCCCTTCGGCGAGCTTTACACCGCGCTCTCCCAGGGCGTCGTCGACGGGCAGGAAAACCCCGTCTCCCTGACGGAGTCCAGCCGCCTCCACGAGGTACAGAAGTACCTGACGCTTGACGGACATTTCTACAGCCCCTTCGTCCTCATCGTCAACGGCGGCATTTTCAAGAAGCTTACACCCGCACAGCAGCAGATCGTCCGAGACGGCGCAAAGGCCTGGAGCGAGAGACAGCGTGTATTCAACACCGCAGACGAAAAGAGATCCCTCGAGGTCATGGCTAAGGACGGCGTGCAGATCACGGAGCTGTCGCCGGCGGAGCTGGCGGAATTCCAGAATGTCACCCAGGCCGGCTCCCTGCCGCTCATAGAGAAGGAGATCGGCAAGGATTTCCTTAAAAAGGTAATGAACGCCGCCTCCGAAGCGGGTAAATAAAAGAACAGGGGGCGGCGGGACCTTAGCCGCCCCTCTCCTATAGTTGTGAGAGGAGCGAAATTATATGGATTTTTTACGAAAGATCGATGAGAAGTTAATGAAGATAGAGGAATGTATCGTGGCTGTATTGCTCTTTATCATGACGATCGCGATATTTGTCGCCGTGGTTGAGCGCTTCGTCATCCAGCTGGGGCTTACGTGGGTCGAAGAGTTTGCCCGTTATCTGAGCGTCTGGGCCGCCTTTGTCGGCGCCGGCCTCGCGGTGAAAAAGGGCGCTCATATCGGCATAGAGGCCTTTGTGCAGATACTCCCCAAAAGGGCGCAGAAGATCGACACCCTCGCCGTCGACATCGTGGGGATTCTCTTTTCCGTGATCGTCACCTGGATAGGGGTCGGTTTCATCTTCAAGCTCTCCGCCGCGGGGACGGTCTCTCCGGCGCTGGGCGTGCCGATCACCTGGGCGTACGCCGCGGTCCCCTTCGGCTGCGCGCTGATGGCGGCGCATTACCTCATAAAGTTCCTGGTAGGCCTCTCTGACCTTATATCGGGGCGCGGCAAAACAGAGACAGAGGCGGTGTAATCATGGTCGTACAGGTACTCTCCTTCGCCCTGGCGATACTCTGCATCATGAACGTTCCTATCGCCATCTGTCTCGGCGCGGCCTCCTTCCTCGCCCTCTATATGGACGGCAGCGTGCCGCTGCTTCTGCTGGTGCAGAGAATGTTCACCGGCACCGACTCCTTCACACTTTTGGCGATCCCCCTGTTTATGATCGCCGGAAGGCTCATGGAATGGGGCGGAATATCAAAGAGGCTGATAGACCTCTCGATGAATGTCGTGGGCGGCATGTACGGCGGACTGGCAAACGTCTCGATCCTCGCCTGCATGTTTTTTGCCGCCATCTCCGGCTCCGCGCCGGCGACGGTGGTGGCGATAGGCTCAATCATGGTACCGGCGATGATTAAAGAGGGTTACGGGAAGTCCTTCTCCGTCGCAATCCTGGCCGCCGCGGGAATAATCGGCGTCATCATCCCCCCGAGTATCCTTTTCGTCTCATACGGGGTCTCCATCGGCGCCTCCATCGGCAAGCTCTTCATCGCGGGCATCATCCCCGGCGTCATAATGGGACTCTCCCTGATGCTGTTCTGCTATATAGTGTCGAGGATAAACGGCTGGAAGAGCAGCGTGAAGCCCACCTTCCGCGGATTCCTCTCCTCTTTGAAAAAGTCGATCTGGGGCCTTCTCATGCCGATAATTATTCTCGGCGGTATCTACGGCGGGATATTCACCCCCACGGAGTCGGCCGCCGTAGCCTGTATCTACAGCCTCTTCGTCGGCTTCTTCGTCTACAAAGAGCTCAATATAAAAAATACCTATATCAGCTTCTACGAGGCCGGTACCACCTCGGCGATGGTACTGCTCATCATCGCCACCGCGACGGCGATGGGCTGGATACTGACCACCGAGCAGGTGCCCCTGATGATCGCCGAGGCGCTCTCCAGCCTGGCGCAGAGCCGCTATTCACTGCTGCTCTTCCTGAATATAATGCTTCTGGTGACTGGGTGCCTGATGGAGCCCAACGCCGCGATCATCATCCTCGGTCCGATATTTCTGCCGCTTTTGCAGCAGGCCAACATCGACCTCATTCATTTCGGGGTCGTGATGGTGGTCAACATGGCGATCGGTATGCTGACGCCTCCGTTGGGGGTCAACCTCTTCGTCGCCCAGAGCCTGCAGAAGGACATTCCCATAAAATCGATCATCTCCGCCGTGACGCCGATGATCATCGTGCTTTTGGTGAACCTGATGCTGTTCACATATATTCCCGCGATATCGACAGTACTTTTAAAGTACTTTGCCTAAACTAACTGAAAAGGTAGTGACCTCCATGCAAAATTCAAAATATCTTGTTGGTATCTACAGTATGTTCAACAGAAACGGCGACTGGGAGATGGAAAAGCCGATCCTCCAGCCCTATGGGTTCGACGCCGTCGTCATCGACGAACAGGATAAAGAGGGACTGTGGAACGTCCTGGACAAGCTCGACGCGCTTCTCATCGCCAACAACGACCTCTCAGTCGATGAGGTCGCGAAGATGAAGAAATGCAAGATCATCTCACGCCAGGGGATCGGCCTCGACAACATCCCCGTGAAATATGCCGAAGATAACGGCATCATGGTCTGCAACGTCCCCGACTGCAGCACGCCGGAGGTGGCGGAGCACGCCGCCGCCCTGATGCTGACGGTGGCGCGCAAGATCCCCTATTACAACGACAAGATCAAGATCGAAAGAATATGGAACCACACGAGCTTTGAGCTGAGACCCCTGCGTGAAATGACGGTCTTTCTCGTCGGCTTCGGAAAGATAGCGCGCCTCACTGCCACGCATATAAAGCCGCTGTTCGGCAGGGTCATCGCCTACGACCCCTACGCCGACAGGAAGGCCGCCGCCGAACTGGGCGTCGAAATAGTAGAGAGCCTCGAAGAGGGGCTGCGCCAGGCGGACATCGTGAGCCTCCACCTGCCGCTGACGGAGGATTCACGGCATATGATCAACAGGGAGACCCTCGCGATGATGAAGAGCGACGCCTATCTGATCAACCTCGCGCGCGGCCCCCATGTGGACCGGGACGCCCTGGAAGAGGCGCTGAACAACGGCGTGATCGCCGGCGCGGCGCTTGACGTCATCGAATATGAACTCGACGTGGAAAAGGGAGACTTTTCCCATCCGCTCTTCTCCAACCCCAAGGTGATCTTCACCCCCCATACGGGGTGGTACAGCACGGGCTCCAACCGCAAGGCGCGGACTGTCGCCGCGCAGGAGATCGTCGATTACATCAACGGGGATAAGCTTATCGGTCAGTCCAACTCCCCCGCCAATCCACGGAAATTTTAGGCGGCGCCTTTTTTCACACAGCAGTTTCAGCGGGCCGGTATAACGAAATAAGAGACGTACCGGCCCATTCGTATTTTGATCATTTATATGTAAGGGGAGAAACGGCCATGAATTTCAGTCCTATCGGATATAATGTGAAAAATACCGGCGTGCCCTCCATCCAGATGCGCGAGGTGAGGCAGTCCTTCGACGACTCAAAGATCGGCGATATCGGGGAACACCTGACCGCCGCGCTGGCGGCGCTGCCGCTTCCGCCGCTTGAGGGCAGGAGGATCGCCGTCACCGCCGGCAGCCGGGGGATCGCTAAAATCACGACGGTCACGAAACTGATCGTTGATTTTCTTAAAGACCGCGGCGCCAACGTATTTATCGTCCCGGCGATGGGAAGCCACGGAGGCGGCACCGCGGAGGGACAGAAAAAGGTCCTCGAAGAATATTCCATCACCGAGGAGAGCATGGGAGTCCCCATCGTCTCCGATATGTCGACGCTCTTCATCGGCGAGACAAAGAGCGGCGTGAAGATCGCCTGCGGCGGCGCGGCCTTCGCCGCGGACCATATAGTCGTCGTCAACCGGGTCAAGGCCCATTCCGATTTCAAGGCGGAATACGAAAGCGGCCTCTGCAAGATGATGATGGTCGGCCTCGGCAAACATGTCGGAGCCGCGACCGTACATAAGGCCGGCTCGGACAGCTTCGGACGCCTTCTGCCCGAGGCCGCGGAGGTCTTTATCGGCACGGGGAAGATCTTGTTCGGCGTCGCGCTGGTGGAGAACGCTGACAAAGAGCTGGCGGTCGCAGAATGTATTTTGCCGCGTGATATTATAAAGCGGGAAAAAGAGCTGCTGGTTATAGCTAAGGAACGGCAGTCAAATCTTTATATAGGCGGGGCCGACCTTCTGCTCGTGGACGAGATCGGCAAAAACATCAGCGGCGCAGGTATGGACCCCAACGTTACGGGACGTCCGCCGACGGGAGCCGCTGGCTTTCCCGCGCCGCCCGCGAAACAGATCGCCGTCCTCGGCATCACGCCCTGCTCCGGCGGCAACGCAATCGGCATCGGCATGTCGGATATAATATCCTTGGAGCTGGCCCGGTCGATAGAATTTTCTTCGACCTATACGAACGCCCTCACCGCCGGCGTCATCGCCGCGGGGCGGATACCGATGATTGCTAACAGCGAGGCCGACGTCATTCTCTTTTCGATGATGACCCTTGGTAGGAGCACAGCGGAAGAGTTGAAGATAATACATATCAAGAATACCTCCGAATTGAAAATGATAGAGGTATCGGAGAATATGGTGAATGAAATAGAGGAAAAAAGAGGTAGAATAAATATAGCGGAGGGCATAAGTCCCTTATTTCTTAAGAAAACAGATAAAATAAGACGACTGCTGTAGACACCGGTCACGAAAATGGCCGCACAAGTAATACTCTAGGAGGTGGCGATGCCGTTTATAACGTAAATGTTTCGACGGCGCTCACGAATGGGCTCAGATGTTAATCTATCCACAATAATCTACGAAAATATCAAAAAAGACATCATTGAGATGCGGCGCGAACCGGACACATACCTTCTGGAGCGACAGGTGGCGGCCGAGCACAATACCAGCAGAACACCGGTACGTGAGGCGATAAAGCGCCTCATGCAGGAAGGCTGGCTCGTCGGCGAGGACCGCTGCCGCACGAAGATAAGCGACCTGAATCTCGCCGCCTGCCATGACGTATTCGCGGTACGCATGATGATAGAACACTACGCTCTGACTGAGACCTTTTCCAAGGGCGAGGGACGCGCTCTGGCGGGAAAGCTAGACGTCGAAATGAAAAAGATGGCGTCGCTGGAGAACGACCCTATCGCCTTCGTCAGGGCCGACGTGGGCTTCCATTCCGTGATCGTCGAACACATCGGCAACGCCCTGCTGACAAAAATCTGGCGCAGCATCTCCGACGAGATCATCCGGATATCAATCTTCGCGATGGACGAGCAGCGCCAGCCGGAGAAGATCGTCCTTGAACACGCGAAGATCGTAGACGCGCTCTGGAACCACGCACCCGACCTTCTGACGACCCTCGACAACCATATGAACCACATACTCGAGGGTATGGAACGCTGCTTTGAGCGGAGAGACGGTGAGAAGGAGGCCGGCGGTTCCCGTTAAGGCTTTTTACAATAAGACGATGGCCGTACCGCTGGATAAGAGCGGCGCGGCCATTTTAGTAAAGCCCGGCGGCAAACGGCACGACGAGCACCGTGACCAGACCGGCCACCGCCACCGCGAGGCTGCTCATCGCGCCCTCGACCTCGCCCATTTCAAGGGCCTTCACCGTGCCGATCGCGTGGGCGCTGGTGCCGATCGCCAGCCCCTTCGCCACGGGGTCGGTTATGCGGAAGAGGCCGGTCACCGGCTCGGCGATGATATTTCCGAGTATCCCGGTGATGACGATCGATATCACGGTGATGGTGACGATACCCCCAGCCTCCGCGCTGACACCCATACCGATCGCCGTGGTGATCGATTTCGGCAGCAGCGTCACATAGACGGTATGGCTCAGCCCCAGGCAGCGGACCATGACCAAAATGCTCGCGGCGCTGGCCGCCACCCCCGCCGAGATGCCGCAGAGGATCGCAGCCGCGTGTTTTTTCAGAAGGTGCAGCTGACGGTAGAGCGGCAGCGCGAGGCAGACGGTCGCCGGCGTAAGAAAGTAGCTGAGGTATTTCGCGCCGCGGTCGTAGCTCCTGTAGGGGATGCCGCAGAGCGAAAGCAACAGGATTATGAGGACGATGGCCAGCAGCAACGGGTTGAGGATGGCGTAATTCCAGCGCCTGCGCACCGCGGAGCCAAGGATATAGGCGCCGACGCTGAGCGCGAGGCCGAAGTATGACGAGGAGGAGAGGAACTCCATCATTTCGTTTCACGCTCCCGCTTCGCCCGGATCACAAGCTCCGCCGCCTTCCCGGTCGCCGCCATCACCACGACGGTAGAGACGACGACGATGAGGACAAGCGGCATGAAGATCGCGCGTATCTCGCTGAACTGTTCGAGCAGGCCGACGGCGGCGGGGATGAACATCATCGGCATCGCCTCAAGCAGGAAGCCGCCGAAGTCCTCGACGTCGGGAAGCTTTACGAGGCCGGAGCAGAGCGCGGCCAGCAGGATAAAAAGTCCGTAGACGCCAGCCGGGACCGGCAGCGGCAGCAGAAAGTTAAGCAGTTCGCCAAGCATCGTGACGAGAAAGATGATAAATATCTGTTTTGCGTATTTCATTATTACTACCTTATCTCTGTAAAAATTATGAAAGTAATCTATTTCGTATCCCGGCAGAGGATCGCCGTGGCGGCACAGGCGGCGGCGACGGCGGTGCTTGCGCGCATTATGCGGCGGCCTAGCGATACGGGGACGAACCCCTTTGCGAGCAGCGTCTCGCTCTCCCGCGGAGCCCAGTCCCCCTCCGGCCCGATGGCGACCGCCAGGTGCGGCGCGATCTCTATCTCGCGCAGCCGCTTCGTATCAGGCGCAAGCAGCGCGGCGAGACGCTGGTCGGGAAGCGTTTCAAAATCCATCGCGGCAAAGGGCCGCGGTTCGTGCAGAACGGGCGGCGTCGCCGCTCCCGCCTGCTTGGTCGCCTCGTCAAGTATCTTACGCCAGCGCGTCATCTTGTCGGCGAGCTTCGTCCCCTCGTAGCGAGGAACGCTTCTTTCGCAGATCAGGAGATGTACCGCGCAGACTCCCGTCTCGGCGCAGAAACGCAGCGCGTCGTCCAGCTGGTCGTTCTTCAGCAGGCCAAGCAGCAGCTCGACCCGGGGAAGGCCGATATCCTCCCGCACCCGCGATATCTCGCGCGCGGTGACGGAATCGCCGCGGCATTCGAGCTTTAATTCAATCTTTTCACCGTCCAGCAGCCCCTCGACGAGAGAGCCGGTATAACAGCGGCGGACGCGGATGAGATGGTGCGCCTCCTCCGCGTCTATATGCCACAGGCCGTTATCGAAGGTGCAGCGCTCAAGCCTCAGCCTTGGCAGCGACACCCCACCATTCTCCCCTTACAAGTTCTTCGACCGGCGCCATCTTCGCCTCCGCGAGCGCCTTGAGGAAGACTGGCTTCTCCTTTTCCAGCATGCCGGAGAATATTGCCACGCCATCTTTTCCGATGACGGCGGGAACGTCGGCGACCATCGTCGTGAGCGGGTCCAGCAGAATGTTTGCCGTGAGGATGTCGGCGGTATGTCCAAAGTCTTTCAGAAGATCCCCGGTGGCGAGGTCGATCTTTTCAAGATCAAGCTCGTTGAGTTCAAAGTTTTTGCGCACCTCTTCGATGACCGTCGGGTCGATGTCGCGCGCGTAGGCGCGGCCCGCGCCCATCTTGAGCGCGCCGATCGTCAGTATCCCCGAGCCGGTGCCGATGTCGGCGGTGGTGACGCCGGGACGTATGTATTTTTCCAGCAGCTCAAGCACGATCTGCGTGCTTTCGTGATATCCGGTGCCGAAGGCGCTGCCGGGATTGATATAGAGCGCCGTCCGGTCCGATGGCTCGGAGCCTTTGTGCCACGGCGCGAGCACGACGAGGCCGCGCCCCACGGGGAGCGGAGGGAAGGCCTCCTCCGCCGCCACGTTCCACGGCTGGTTTTCTATCTTTCCCCAGTCCTCAATTTCGACTCCGGGAAACTCTTTCATCGCCTCGAGGAGCCGCCCCTTCCAGAACGCTATCTCCTCGTTGCTCCGATAATACATGCGCAGACGCGAGTTGCCGTCGGGAAGCTCCTGCAGCTCCGTGCCGATGCTCTCCGAGATATCCGCGAGCGAGAAGAGGTTGTCCTCCTGCCCGGCCTCGGATCTTATCGTTATATACCACCAGTAATTGTCGCTGTTTTGCATGGCAGTCAGCCCCTTTCACCATTACGTCAGGCGGCGGACGAAAGTCCCTCTTTCGTCCTTCCGCGCGCCGCTCGCTTCGCCCGCTAATTGTACTCTATTATAGTCTTTTTATGGTATGTTTTTTTATATATTTTGCATAAAGCGCCTCTATTGATTTTCACTGCGGGGACCATGTTATACTAGGCAAAAAACGGAGGTTCGGATGTGAAAAAATTTATCGCGGCAATTATTCTCATTCTGCTCGGCTCGGCGGCCTGCGCCTCGGAGCCCGCGAAAAATTTCTGCGGCGCGACAGACAATATGCTGAGCGCCGACTACTGGATAGAGCATACAAAGAGGGCGCGCCAGACCATACTCACATTGGAAGAGACCGCCGCGCTCTCGCGGAAAATCAAGGACACTCCCGGCACACACTGCACCGATATATTGGCCTATCCCGCGATACTTCCGCGCAGCCTCATTCTGCAAAAGATGAAAAGCTTCTCCACACGGCCCCAGGGCAGGCGGTATATAGGCGCGGCGGAGGCCGGCGAGGGCTTCTGGCGGCGGGTCGAAGAAAACGCGGACACCGGCGCGGTGAAGGAGACGGAGATGATCCGCTTTGGCGTCGCCGTAAAAAACGGCCTCATTAAAACGCTGCCCTGCGAAGAGCCCCTCTACAGCGGCGCGGACGACATCCTCTTCGATATGAACGTGGAGAGCGCCGTCAAGATATGGGAACCGCTGGCGGTGCTGCACGAATCGGCGGACGGGGAATACTTCTTCGTCGAAAGCCCCTGCTGCGCGGGCTGGATAAAAAAGGACGGCGTCGCGCTGACAGACAAGAAAACGCTGAAAGAGCTGGCCGCGCGTGATTTTTATGTGGTCACGGGAAGCCGCGTGACGACAGACATCAGAACCTCGGAGCCCGAAGCCGGACGCCGGGAGTTCTTCATGGGGACTAAACTCCCCGCCGCCGACGGCGCCGTCTCTGTCGGCGGCGTCTCCACGGCCTTCAGCCGCGGCGTGCTGGTACCGGAGCGCGGAGTGAACGGCTCCCTGCGCGCCGTCGCCGAACGTATCCCACTCGGCGCGGAGCTGTCGCACGGCTATCTGCCGTATACACAGGCCAACGTGATAAGACAGGCCTTCAAGATGCTCGGAGAACGCTACGGCTGGGGCGGCACCTATGGCTCGCGCGACTGCAGCGCCTTTATACGCGACATCTACCTCACCTTCGGCATAGAGCTGCCGCGAAACTCCCTCCAGCAGGCGCTGACGCCCGCGGAACGCACCGACGCCGCAAAACTCACGGCGGCGGAGAGGGAAAAGCTGCTCGCCGGCTCCCCCGCCGGGACCCTTGTGCAGATGCCGGGACACATCATGCTCTATCTGGGGACGATAAAGGGCAAACCCTACATCATCCACTCCGTCTACGCTCTGGCCCCCTCCGACGCAGGCGGCGCGGATGGCGTGACCGTGCTCAACTGCGTCGCGGTCACCGATATGGAGATGAGACGAAGGAACGGCAGCCGGATCATCGATAATATCGCAAATATAAATATCATCCGATAAAAAAGAGGGGCCGCCAGACGGCGCGCCCCTCCGCTGTATCTTCGCGGAAAATTTTTATCTTCCGAGCATCATCAGCGCGAAGACCTTCGCCTCGTTGAGCAGATGCTCGATCTTCGTATATTCGTTCGGCATGTGGGCACAGTCCGATTCCTGCCCCCAGACGACGGCGGGGATGCCCGCCCTTCTGAAGTAAGCGCCGCAGGTGCCGCCGCCGACGCCGCCGACCTTCGGCGCGACCTTCGGGAAGACCTTTTTCACCGCGGCCAGCAGCTCCGTCACGACAGGGGCGTCCTCCGCCGTCGGCTCCGGAGCCTCCTCATACTGCGGGAAGCGGTAGGTTATCTTCACGCCGTACTTTTCCTGTGCCTTTTTGATCTCCGCCTCGACGACCTTCTTCACATCTTCAAGCGGCACAGTCGGCAGCACGCGGCAGTCGAAACAGAAGACCTCCACGCCGGGCACGGTGTTGATATTCGCCACGTTCGCGCGGCGTCTCGTCGGTTCAAAGGTCGACTCCGCCGGGTCAAAGAGCTTGTCGGTCTCGGGGAAGGCGGCGTGGAGCGCCTCGTCAAGCGACGCCGCGAAGCCGTTCGCCGCGCGGCAGGCGTTGACGCCGAGATTCGGCAGGCTCGCGTGCACCTGTTTTCCCTCCACCGTGAACTCCATCCAGCAGATGCTCTTTTCGGCGATCTCGATAAAGTCGGCCTCCTCCGTTCCCATATCGGGGACGACGACGAGGTCGTCCTTATCGAAGAGCCCCTTCTTTATGAGATACTTTATCCCGTGCGTGCTGCCGACCTCTTCGTCGGCGACAAAGGCAAGGCAGACCTCATATTCCGGCGTAAGGCCAAGCTCCTTGATCGCGAAGAGGCCGTAAAGCGAGGCGATGACCTCCTGCCCGTTGTCGTTCACGCCGCGGCCGTAGATGCGCCCATCCTTGACGACGGCCTTAAAGGGATCGGTCTCCCAGAGGGAACGTTCGCCCTCGGGAACGACGTCGGTATGCACCACGATCCACAGGCGGCGGCCGCTCCTGCCGGGGAAGCGTACGATGATATTCGGACGCTCGCCGCCGGCGGCCTGCGGGTCGGAGGAGGCGTAGACCTTCACATCCTCAAAGCCAAGTTCTTTGATCTTCTTTAAAAGATACTGCGCCTTGTGAAACTCTCCCTCGCCGCCGTCAAGCGGGCTGATCGCCGGATAGGAGATCATCTCTCCGAGAGCCTCCACCATCGGCGTCTCCAACGACTCGATCTTTGTCAGAAGTTCTTTGCTCACGATGACACCCCATTTCTATTTTTTAAAGACTTATTTTGTGTTCGCCACCATTTTATACCAGAAGAATAGTTTTTTACAGCGCCAATAATAATCAAAAAGCCGCATAGACGTAAAAACGCCGGACATACCGTCCGGCGTTCAAAAACTGAAATATCCGTTTATCCGATCAGAGAGAGGCCTTCGCCGCCGTCCGCACGGCCTTCGCGATACCATCCACGGCCTCGTCGCTCATTCTGATGTTCAGGCCAAACATTACGGCGCGGGAGAGAAGCGACTCCGCCTGCGCCATCGTCTCCGGCGCGTAGGATGGAGTGCGGTTTCCGAAGTATTCCCTCCCGCCCATCTCCGCGAGCGCCTGCCAATGTTTCGCGTAATGCCAGGTGTTGTCAGCGATGATCGCGCAGCCCGCGCCCGCCTCTTTGGCGGCGGCCTGGAACCTTTTCGCCGCCTCCGCGGTGGGCAGCATGAATATCACATGCGTCGCGGTGTCGCCCTCCGCGTCGTGCATCGGGCGCGGAGTCAGCCCCGCCGCCGCTCCGGCGTCGACGATCTTTTTCTTTGAGGCGCGCAGCGCCGCGAGCGCCGCCGGCATCTTTTCCAGCGCGACTACGCCGAGCGCCCCCTGCACCTCGCTGATACGGTAGTTGACGCCGAGGCCGAACTTGCCCTCAGCGCCGCGGTCGTGTTCCTTGCTGTGGATGTGGCCGTGGTCGTGATAACAGTCCATCCGGTACCAGATGTCGTGATCGTCGGTGAAGACCATGCCGCCCTCGCCGACGGTGAGGGTCTTGTTGGGGTCGAAGCTCCAGGTGCCGCAGGTTCCGATACTGCCGAGCGCCCGTCCCTTATAGGTGCCGCCGACCACCTCACAGGCGTCCTCAATTATGGGAATGCCGTATTTCCTGCCGAGCGCCGTAAAGGCGTCCATATCGGCGGCGACGCCGAACATATGAACCGGCATTACAGCCTTCGTCCGCGGCGTAATGAGCCTTTCCGCGGAGGCGGCGTCAAGGCTCAGCGTCTCGTCGATATCGCCGAATACCGGCACGGCGTCGCAGGCGACGATCGCCTCCACCGTCGCGATGAAGGTGAACGGCGAGGTGATGATCTCGTCCCCCGGCCTGATGCCGATACCCTTGAGCGCCGTTATCAGCGCCGCCGTACCGCTGGAAAGCGCCAGCGCGTACTTCGAACCGGTCAGCGCCTTGGCCTTCTCCTCAAAATCCTCCGCCCTGTAGATGCCGCCGCGTGAATCGTGCGAGCCGTAGCGGTGTATCATCTTACGTTCGATGACATCCGCAATCGCCCTTACCTCGTCGCTGTTAAAAATTTCCGCGCCTGCCATTACTCGTCACTCCTCTATTATCCTTCGATAGATTTTTTCCATATAATCCGCTGTGGCGGTCTCCTGCCAGCCGTCGCCGAAGCAGCTGTGCCACAGCTTATCCATGCCGAGCGCCGTATGCGTCATCTTTTCGATATCCTTCGCGCCGATGCCGTAGTCCGAGGCCTTCGGCATCTCCAGGCCGTTTATCTTGAGGAAGCGGCGGGTGTCGGCGTAACCGTCAGGGTAAATATCCTCGAGTACGCTCATCGAAATGGTCACCGCGACGCTGTGAGGCAGATGCGGCGCGCTGTTGCTGAGGCCGTATGAAATGGCGTGCGCCGCGCCGACGCGGCCGCCGATCGTACTGCTGCCGCCGAGCACCGAAGCCATCGCCGACTTTATCGAGAGTCCGAGGTCGTACGCCGAGAGGTCATGGGAGAGCACCTCGCGCGAAAGGGCAAGTCCGTCCTTCGCGTCCTCGATCGCCTCGGGGGCGCTCGTCCTGCTCATCATTATCTCATAATGATGGAAATAGCAGTCCATCATCGTGAAAAATCGGTTAAAGTGCGGCGCGCCCGCCGACAGCTGCGGATCGATCACCGCGACGGTCGCCTCTGTGTACGGGTTATTGATGCCGAGCTTCTTCTCCGGCCCGCGCAGCACGGCGATCGGGGTAATCTCCGCCCCCGTGCCGCTGAGCGCCGGCAGCACCCAGATATCCGCGCCCTTCTTCATTGCGAGGCCGTAGCCCTGATAGCGCTGCGCCGGCTCTGGGTTCTCAAGGCAGATGGCGACCGCCTTCGCAAGATCCATAGTCGCGCCGCCGCCGACGCCGACGACCGTATCCGGCTCGTCCGCCAGCCCCTTTATCAGCGCGCGCAGCGAATCGACGTCGCCGGTACGCGGTTCGGAAAAGGTCGCGTCAAAGACGAATAAATCTTTTTGCGCGAATATCTCCGCGAACTGAGGCTGCTCCCTGAGTGCGCCGTCCGCGATAAAGAAGGACCTTCTGCCCCGCTCTTTAAGCTTTGCCAGCAACTCCGCCGTTCCGTCGCCAGACAGCACGATCTCCGTCGGCACGGTGGTGCGCCACCATGGGGAAAGTTCCGTAAAGCTCTTCATATCTGTGGGTATCTTCATCATTGTAATATCTCTCCTCTTATAAAAATCAACAGGCCAACATCCGAAGGGGGGCAAAGCCCCTCTCTGCTTGTCACATCCGCCGCGCCGACGCGGAGAATCACAGGCCGGAGAAATATTTTTCTATCTTCAGCAGGTCTTCAGGGGTGTCTATCTCGATCGTGTCACGGGCGGCCGTCACGCACTTGATCGCGTGGCCCTGCTCTATCACCCGCAGCATCTCAAGGCTCTCCGTCTTTTCAAGCGGAGTCTGCTCGGAGGCCGCGAAGTCAAGCAGAAAACCGCGGCGCCATCCGTAAGGGCCGATATGCTTATACCACACGCCGCCCTCGGCGCGCGGGTACGGTATCGGCGAACGGCTGAAATAGAGCGCACGTCCGCCGCCGTCAAAGACGGCCTTGACGATATTGTTCGCGCGGACCTCCTCCATATCCTCGATCCGCTTCACAAGCAGCGCGAGCATCACAGAGGGGTCTCCGTCGAGAGCCGCAACGAGAGGGTCGATCATATCGGCGCCCACCAGCGGGTCGTCTACCTGAACATTGAGGACATAGTCCGAGGGGATCTCGCGCGCGACATAGGCGACACGGTCGCCGCCGCTCGGAAGCTCCGGCGGCGTCATCACCGCCTCGCCGCCGTGGCGCGAGACCAGCGCGGCAATGCGTTCGTCGTCGGTGGCGACGACCACCCTGTCGACAGATGCGCAGGCCGAGACATTATTCAATACGCGGATAACGAGAGGAACGCCGGCAATCTCGATCATTGGCTTGCCGGGAAGCCTGGTACTGGAATATCTGGCTGGAATCACTGCAAGGGTCTTCATCCCTCTAACCTCCTTCACCGGCAGCCTATGCAGTGTATGGCCGTCATTAACGGCTTTCTCGGCTGCCAAATTTTGGTTAGAGGCTAAGAGTACACTCTAAGTTTTCATTTGTCAAGAAATTTTTAAAAGTTATCCGAAGTAACGAAAAGAACAGAACGCCCCCACGCGCAAGCGGCGGCGTGGGGGCAAAAAGCTATTTCAATTCCAGTTCGTATATCGTCCAGCGAAGCGACTCCGCCTTACGGCAGGCCTTATAATCCCCCTTGAGGAAGAGATCCTTGAAGACCGCCTCGCCGCCAGGCTCGATCGTCGTCTTTTCTATATACACGTCACCGATCTCCTGACGCCGGTTGTTGAGAAAGACGAGCGCGGCGTTAAATACCACCGGTTTGTCGCCTCTATTCATCAGTATTATGCTCACGCCATTCTCCGTCACCTTGAGCCCCTTATAGGTGATCGGGTCGCCCTCCGGTATCACTCCCTTTTTGCCGAAGGCGGCAAAAGAGACGGTAGCGAAACAGAGTATTATAAGCAGCGCGGCTGTAAGTTTTTTCATTTGTCTATCCTCCACATTAGAAATTTCGTCCTGCTATTATAACGGAAATTGGCAATTCGGCATATTATGACATAGTGCTTCATGCCGGGTATGCGGACAATTATTGGGACTAGGCATAGCCGCCTAGTCCCAATAATTGTCCGCATACTCAGCCTCAACTAAATAGTTAAATAGTCTGCCATAATATACAGAAAAGCCCCGCCAAAGATGCCACATATAAATACCTGCGGCCATCTTTGACGGGACAAGACAAGATACTACATCATTACGCAATTGTCAGAAAGAGGACAAGAGCCCCAGCCAACGCAAAGAGCAGTAAGACTCCAATGACAATTAGAACAATGAAGACGACCTTACCCGCCATCTTCCGATAGCTCCATTTTTCCGCGCCAACGCCTTTCACCATCGGACATTCTGGGCGGGGCGTCAACTCCTCCGGAGCCGGCCCGTCACAGTCAGGGCATGACTTTGCCCCAGCAGGCAAGTCCTTGCCGCATTTCAGGCACTTTGTCAAAACCATAGCAATCACCTCTCTTGCTCATTAGCAAAATTAATACCGCGCCGTTGACACCGCCTTCCTAAAATCCAGGCGGTACAACACCTCGTTCTTCGCCATATTTATATAGCGTCCCGCTCATAGCGGCAAACGCGGTATATTTCTTATTAATCAACTTATAAAACAAGTTGTTTCTTACAAAGAGATTTTATACACCTATTAGCGGCACCGTTTTCTTTTATGAATCTTAACGGCAATAACTAATTATTTTTTTGATTTATATGATACAAAAATATAACATATCATATACCTTTAGCACATAATATGCGCCTAATATAGTAGTCGCTATCTCCGTAAACAGTATTGCCTCCATTCTGTAATAGTGGATTTTATGGTATAATGTTACATAATATGACTTATTATTAATATGACAATTATCTTTATTGCCTATGTATTCAACGGCTAATCCGGTGATTATAGATATAAACTTAAACTGGACTAAAAAAGTACAGAAAAACACAATAAAGCAAAAAACGCAGAAGCGTATAAATATGCTATTTTTGACTATAGGTATCAACGAGGTTGATTTTCTTATGACACATGTTAGTGCCGCTATCGGGAAAAGAATCAGAGAGATCAGGAAAGACCGAAATTATACGCTGGAGGACCTGGGAAATATCGTCCATCGGAGCAAGTCCACACTCTCCAAGTATGAAAACGGAGAGATCGTACTTGATATCGAAACCCTATTCGAAATAGCGAGGGCGTTCAGAATATCGATATTCAGTCTAATCACCCTGCCTTTCAACGAAGAGCGGCGACAGGAAGAATCAGAGCGAACGCCGTGCAGCCATGATATATTTTCCTGTCCACTGCTCTACCTTTACTATTATGACGGCGAATACAAGTGCATCCGCCGCAGTATGATTGAGATGGATTATCCCAACAGGAATGCCACGCTTTATTTAAATACCGTATCGGTGGGCGATAATTGCCGTTGCGCCCAAATATATAGCGGCCATATACAGACAAATCCGTTTTATACGCGTTTGATTTTTGAAAACTCAACATTCGCGCTAGACACGGTCACGATGGTGTTCCAATCGATGCTAAAATACCAGACCTTTTTAGTAGGTCAAATATTCACCGTGCGGGCCTCAAATCAACCTATCGGTGTAAAGGCTATTATCGCCAACCACAAGATGACGGAAGATAATAATCTCAGAGGCCTCCTGCAAGTCACTCCACGAGAGGTAAAAAATATCAAACGTACTAATTATTTTATAATAGAACGAGTAGCTGAGGCAGAATTGTAAGTACAGATAGCGCCTGTACCAGGCGTACCTTATAGTATCATAGACAATAACGGCGATGGGAGGACCCGCAGGGCGGCCCTCCCATCGCCGTTGTACAAAATGGAGGTTACATTACAGAGGCTACATCTCTTCTTCTACAACTAGGGCTTTCTTGAGTTCTCTTATCACCTCCTTATTTTTTTCATTTTCCTTTTGAATCTCCGCATTTTCCTTTTGGATCTCTTCAAGTTTTTCCTGCATAGCTGACATTACCCTTTGCATCTCAACCATATCACGCGCAAGTACCGGACGCTTCTTTTTGCTGCCAGCGCCTACCGCAAAGCTGATTCCAGCACGCGCCATCGGATCTCTGCCGCTCGTATTCAGCGAGACTCCGGCGTTGACTAGAACATTTTCACGCACATAGTGGAATACGCCTACCGCAATAGACTGTTCATTGCGATAGAACCCAATCCCAGCAGAGATTGTGGTAGGTTCATAGGGGTTGTAGGGAACGGGGTGCAGCGCACTGATCGCCGCCGCGTGCGCGCCAACCGCCTGGATATCTCCGTCAAGGTCGCTGATACGCCGGTATGCGTTCCATAGCTGGTCGCCGTTTACGGCATCCGTGCTTCCACGATAGACGCCGCCGTTTGCCAGACCAGTTATCGAGTTGCCGCCCATGTTGATACCCTCTTCACGGATATTGATGTTCCCAACTTTTACGCTTCTGAATTCCGGCGTCTCGCTGACGTTGAATGTATATGTGCCATCGGTGCCACGTCTAATATCCAGGTTGCTGCCGTCGGCGATCGCCAGCTTGCCGCCGCCGATTTTTTCTTCTTTGCCGTTAACGGACAGAGTCCAGTTATCGCTGTTTGACGCATTCTCGGATACCTCTTTGAGCATATTCTGAAGGCTACCCGTTTTCTCTCCTTTGCCGTCAACGAACGAGCCGTCAATTTTGCCGTCCGGCGTAATCTTAAAGGTACCGCCAAGCGCCTTTGCCATCGAGTCGCCCAATGACCACAGCTGCCTGCCGGTTACCGCATCCGTGCTGTCCTGCGATACTTTGCCATCCGCAACGTTGGTAAGCCGTACCGCGTCACCAAGAGTACCGTCCGCTCTTTTGTTCAGAGTTACGACGTTCTTGCCCTGATCGTCATATTTTACAGAGAGGCCGTCCGACGACTGCAGGGCAGCGAGATTTCTGTCCTGCGAGGCCACACGGGCGTCCAGGAGCGACAGGTCGCCGCTCACCGCGCTCAGCTGGCCGTAGTTGACCGCGTCGTTATCGTCCACTCCGTCCGCCACATTTGAGATACGCACTCCCGTTCCCGCGTCTTTCAGCGACAGTCTGTTCTGTGAGTTCGCCTCGTACGTCAGGACAAGCATACTATCTACCGCATCGCGCAATGCCTTCAGCTGCGCCACGTTTACGGCATCAGTATCCTTTACTCCCGCCGCCACACCGGTAATCTGTCGCGTATTCTCATCATTGCCGACAGAGACAACGCCATACGTTCCCTTTACCGTATTACCAATCATCTCTCTATTATCAGCGCTAGCTTTCGTCAAAAGAGGGATATACATCCCCGTCGTTTTCCTGTTTGCAACTGATTTACCTCCAATAGCTACACCATAGCCCACAGTAACAACTGATTTACTTCCAATAGCCAAACCATAGTCACCAGCAACATCAGCACGATAGCCAATCGCAGTTGCAAACTCGCCGGATGCTGCATCGGAGAACCCACCAACAGCAGTTGAGAATCTGCCCACTGCAGCACAATTTACACCAATAGCAACAGACTGACTACCACTTGCTTTTGTAGTATCTTTCGGATTATTATCTCCTATAGCTATAGAAGACGCCCCCGAAGCAACGCCTCCACCAGCGCTATAGCTATATGCAGCAGCCATAGACTCACTGAAAAAAGCGGAAGCAAAAAGCGCGGCGGTTATAAAACATACCGTAACACGTTTTACTGCAGACGATATCGATTTTTTATCCCTGACATCCATATCAGCTATCTTTATCTTCCTTTCGTAAAATCAACCTTAACTTCATTAAAGAGGCGCAATATATCTTCACTTACATCGACACCGGAAGATACGGCCAGCACCGAACCTCCGGCTACAATCACCTTTGCGCCGCGCTTATTATTGTTCAGCCAGCCATGCGCAACCTCTTTCAGATTTTTCATCAAAATATTCAGAACATAAAAGAACTCCTGATCGAAACGTCTCGCAAGCTCCAAGCGCTTCTGCTCGGTAAGAGAGGCAGCCTCTTTAGAGTTTCCAAGCCCCTTTACATAGCTGCTCAATTCGGCATCCAGTTCAGCCCTAACTTTATCAATATATTCCTGCCCCGCTTTACCGGGAGAACTTGCATCTATCACCCTTACAATATCTACCACAGCTACCTCCGCCGCGCGGGCGGGAATAGAGGCAAGCAACATTCCACAGAGCAACATAACGAAGATAATTCGCTGGATGTTTTTTACTATATACATCTTTTTTCTTCTTTCTTATCTTAACGAGGATTATATGAAAGTAATCGTGACTTACAAAATCTACGCACCGCAGTTACGACCCTTACGCCATACGCTGCTTCGTACCGGCAAAGACGACAGGGCATTCAGCATACAGGTTCAAAAAACGAGCACCTGCCACAATATTCCGCGGCATACACTAAGCAAGATCCACATAACACCACCACCTTTCGCCCTCCTTGATGAGAATATGCATATAATATATTTTGCTTATAGACCAGGCAAATTCAATAATTTTCACTATAAGAAAAGCCTTACGCTTAATATTTCTTCATAATAAACATATCGCAGCAAATTGGCCTATTTTTTATAATAACTGAGAGACATATGTTTTTAATAAGGAAAAGTAGATTTATACGAAATTACGATAGGAGATACATTGATAATATTGCTGATATATCCTTCCAGCTATCGCATACCGAAAAATTCGCCGCCTCAGGATGATTATGAGCAGAGCAAGATTTTAGAGAAAGTATTCCACACCTTTTACACAGATGACCAACGAAATTAAGATGCCGTATAAAAATACAAGACGAACACCGAAGCGAAAGAAAAATTTCCGCCTCGGTGCTCTAAATTAGTCAGTTCTTATCTATTGGTCTTTTTCGGCAGCCTCAGATTCGGAGCTATTATTTTATGACACAAGCCGTACCTATAAACGCCGATTTCCGGTGATTTATTTTACCGCGGCAAAAAGATCATTAAGCGCTTCGCTCATTACAGGATGCGTAATGATCATATCGCGCAGCACCGTATAGGGGAGCTTTGCATTCATCGCCAGCGCTACTATATTTATCATCTCGTGCGATTCCTCACAGTAGAGGGCAGCTCCGAGGATCAGCCCGCTATCAGCGTCGACGACGGCCTTCAGCATCCCCGTATACTTGCCAAGGACGTGTGACCGCGGCAGCCCCGTCACGGGGATCACGGCGGTCTTTATCTTATATCCCTCTGCCAGCGCCGCCTTTTCCGTGAGGCCGACGCGGGAGAGCGGCGGGGTGAGGAATACGCTGTAGGGAACGTTGCGCCCCGCGCTCGTTCTGCCGCCGCCATTGAGATCGTTCATTACGATGCGCGCGTCGTCAAGCGAGATATAGGTGAACTGCGGGCTGCCCGCGACATCTCCAATGGCCCATATCCCGGACACCGTCGTGCGCATCCTTTCGTCGACGGCAATCGTGCCGCGCGAAGTCGTCTCCACGCCCGCCGCTCCAAGGTTCAGCTCGCGCGTATTGGGTACGCGCCCCGTCGATACGAGCACCGCGTCGCATTTAACCTCTTTTTCATCCCCACCGACGATATATTTAACAGCCGCGCCCTCGCCTTCGTCCTTTACCGAGAGCACATTCACACCGGCAATAAGTTCGATTCCTTGAGCTTCCATAGTTTCCTTTACTACCGCCGCGACGTCGTCATCCTCGTTCGGGAAAAACGCCGGCAGATCCTGGAGCACGGTTACCTCCGAACCGAACTGACGGTAGAACGAGGCGAATTCAAGGCCGATATTCCCCCCGCCGATCACCACCAGCCGCTTCGGCAGCCGCTCCAGATCGAGCATGCCCTCGCTGACATAGGCGCACCGGCATTCTTTAAGTCCTTCGATGGACGGGACGAACGGCGCAGAGCCGGTATCTATAATAATCTTATCTGCGGTGATTGCGGCGGTAAAGTCTTTGCCGCTGACCTCTATCTCCTTCGGCGAGACGAACTTCGCCGTGCCTGTGTAGAGCGTGATATTCGGATTACCGCCAAAGATATTAAACAACTTACTTAGAATTCTCTTACGCAGTTCCTTTTTATCGCGGATGGACTGCCCGTAAAAGGCCGCCTTTTCTTCAAAGCTGGTAAAACCCTTTATCCGCACCATCTCCGCCCTGTTGACGAGGAACTTTGTCGGTACGCAGCCCACATTGGGACAGGTCCCTCCATACATCATATCCGACTTCTCCACGAACGCGACCCGCTGCCCCTGAGCCGCTAGAGAGCCGGCAAGAAACTTGCCGCCATTACCGAAACCTATTACAATGACGTCGAATCTCTCCAACTTACCGCACCTCCGGAAATTAAATGTATCTATTATTGTTACAATAATAAGTCTATACTATTATTTAGAAAAATGTCAAGCAAAAAATAGCTTTTTCTAAAACTATTATATTTACGCAACAACAGAATATATAAGGAATCTAATACCACCAATTCCAATTTTTCCTTGTAAAGGAATCGCCGCGGCGCAAAAGCAGAGGCTAATTTAAACGTCTTTATTTTTTCTGGAATATATTGAAAGGCCAGGCGGGGCAAGGTAGAATAGCCGGTATATGAGGTTTCAAGAACTGAGTATCGGTATCGTCGCCTCCGTTAACGGTTCTATTTTGAGAGTAAAGGAGTTCCCCATATGTCTATGCATCAGATTGAGGATATGATCGAGAACTCTGTGCGTATGTTGTCAAACTGCACAGGTTCAGAGATAAACGGATTATCTCTTCGCGATATTTGCTATCATCTCTATCAGCTTCAGGATCTATTTGATTGCGGCTACACTATGCTTCGAGTACGGAAAGAATTGGAGCGTATGGGTTTTCTTGCCTCTATTGCCGTTGAGAAGCTGCCTCAGAATGAGCGTGATGCCGCACGGCGCCTGACCGGCGGCAGTGGCTTTCTTCCTTCCGGAGTCTATGTAGACGGGGATTCCGGTCTGGCCTATCTTGATTATGGAAACCCGTCATGGAATACCTTTATAGAGGCCGGCACTCTCTCACATCCCCAAATGGGGGATATTCCACAAATAGATGTTTTGCAGCTGGCGGAAATTATGATTTCACTCGCCGCGCAGCAGCGTGAAACAGGAAGCGATAATGGAGAAATCGCAGTCAGTACTCTCCTCTACTGGTATGCTCTGCTCCCGACAGTGATGACGGTATCCGGCTATGAGGGGCAAGTTGAAGAGGAGCGTATTATTCGTTTGCGTGATATGGCGGCTGTCCCGGAAGCCTTTGAACAGGCCGGTATATTGTGGCTTACATCCGAGCTTGAAGATTTGGCTGATTTAGCGGACGAGGATCTGGACTGTTTCGCGAACTGGGCGGAACCGTATCTCCAGTGGAAGAAAGAAGCGGAAGATACTCCGGAGTATCCCGACTCAGAGTTTTCCGAACAGGAGCAGATGGAACTGTTCATTGCATCGCTTAACCATGGGTACTACAGTCAGGCGGATTTTATCGCCAGACGTCTGGACGAACCCAGCCGCTCCTTTGGCCGGATCAACGCCGCTATGTCTTTCTACACTGCCCAAATCGACCAACCAGAGCAAACCGCCACGCCTCTGCCGCACAATATTATGACGCTGACCGAGGTGGAGGAGAAATTGATAGAGCTGACTGAGTCGGAATTTTCTGTGGCCGTTAAGAGTCAGCTGTATCTGCATCTTGCCCAATGCCGCTTTCTCTTGAAGAAATTGCCGTCAGCCATAGACAGCCTAAACCTTGCCTTTGCCCCCGCTGCGGATAAGCTGCTTCAGACGGAGGATGCCGAAATGCAGCAAGTTCAGATGGCATACCTGACCGCCTCCTATTACATGGTGCTAATCTGCAATCTGAATAAAGCCGTTTGGGATAAGGTAAGCCTTCCGACCTGGCTGCTGCCGCTGAAAGAGGCCTTGCAGGTGGTACAATCCACGATTGATGAAACAGCCATCTCTGCGGAACAATGCTGCAATATGGCGCTCCTACTGCTGGTTGAAAACAAATTAGAGGCAGCTAGGGACTGGCTGGACCGGGCAGAACAAAAAAAGCCCGACAGACAGGAGAGGCAGATCATCAATACGATGCGCAGAAAACTGACAGAAATGGATAAAGCATAGATCAGCCGTTAGCGGCGCAAGTTGACGGTGTAAAGTTTTGGCAGCCCAGCTATTTTTGCTCGGCTGCCCTCTTTTTTTGAGTCTGCGAAAGAGACTCTGTAAATTATTAAATTGTCCTTCTATCCGGAGATGGAAACTCCAATACCGCCGAAAAAGGTTTACACAGATATCACCCCTCCCTAATGCTGTAAAAATATCCTATATTCTCGCGGACAGGCATCCGGCTTTGCGTCTGGCTGTGATTTTATCCGCCGTTCTTAATGAGACTCTAAACTCCGTCCGCTTAATGGCTGGACGTAAGTCAATAGGTACTACCTGACGGAAATAATGATAAGTGCTGTTTTGAAATATATAAACGCCTTGTAATTGTCTTTGTGAACTTAGCATACATACAATCTCCTATTTTTACAGGTCGCATGTATAAAGGGCTTAAAACAGAAAAAGCCTCACAAACTTAGTGTTTGCAAGGCTTTATAAGCTCTGGCGGAGAGTGGATACCGCGAATTGCTCAAACAATCACAGTAATAGCAATAACTTTATAGCAATATCCCTATTTTTGAGTGCTTTTTTGAGTGTCAAAAAAACAACCCTATCGACTAAAATCACCACAAAAAATACGTAATTCCTCCCCTATTGCTCATAGCATTGCCATTATACAACAGCCCCGCCAAGCTTACCTCATTCCTTTGGCTTCCATCCGCCGCTCAACATCAGCCACAACCACGGGACAGTAGTCTGTTATATCTCCGGCGATATAGAGTATTTCTTCATCGTTTTTCTCTGTCCGATGATTGCCTGCAGCGCTTTCATAAAGTCTCCGTCAGCCGCATTGTTTGTTGCAAGGTACAGCCTTTTTGAACCTACAACCGGTAGTGGCGTGGTGATTAAAGACATGCCCTCAATCGCGTTCCACGCGCCTCTTTCAAACTTTGACATGCCGGTGTAAGGGCTAATCTCGTCCGAATCATCCGCCGTCATATCGTCAAAGCCGCGAGCGAGCTTTGAAAGCGGGGCGACAAACGCCGAATAGGTCGTTCCCTTATAGCCCTGCCCGCTGAAAGATTCCCAAAAAGACATCAACTCCTTTCCAACCAGAGGAATCGACTCAATCGCCTGTCTTGAAAAGGCTGACATGATCCATTCGCCCCAATTCTCATCATTGTCGTCGTCGGGCATTCCGTCCACGAGCGCCTTCATTGCCACCGCGCTTATCATAAAGGCAGCTATGTTGCACAGGGATGCTGGATGATCTCCTCGCTTTATCGATTGCGCAAGGTCATACACCGTCATCCCGAGTACAGGGGCTGCGTCTGAAGTAAAAATCATCAAAAGCCTGGCAAGGCCGCTCTGTCTCCATATCATGGGCGCGTCTTTGATTGACGGCGTTTGCTGAGTTAGAAGCACAGCCCGCTGGGCGGCACGTACCGCTTGGTCATGAGAAAGCCCTCGTTTTACATTCGACTCATAAGTAGCCTTCCAACCGATGGCCGCTACGACCCTATCCATATATGAAATGGGTGCGATAAGCGTGTCAATTGATTTTTTATAGGCATACTGCGCGTCACCCATTATCGTAGGATCATACTTGTTTATACTGAAAAAAACGTTCGGCACACGGTCTCTCATCTGCGGATCCATCACGTAGATATCTTCCAGGAATTGCTTCGGATGCTGCAAATATTCTCCGATAGCGCAGCCGATTTGAGCTGGTCCAGCGGTAATGAGAAAGCGCGGTATCGACGTCGTCTGTTTCAAGACAGTGGCTATATTTGCCGCAAGATAAGTGTATGCCATATTTTTGCCAAGAGTATTGGATATCCGGCTGAATACATCATTGCCAACCGTCAGCCCGTCACGGTTGACGAGGTTGATATACTCCTGTACGGCTTTCCACGTTCCCGAACCAAACTTCTCGCGGATGAGCTTGGGGATATTGTACGAACGCCCCGTACGGTCCTCGAAATTTTCCGTAAACACCGCGTGAAGATTAGGGCCGATCCGCGCAAAAGCGGCTGTGTGTTCCATGGCGTCGACCTGCGTATTCCAAATCGACAGCAACCCAAGATCCATGGGTGCCTGGTGCCTTGCGTTTATTTCTTTGCCGGGAATCACTCGCGGATTTAAAAAGCCCCTTTCCAGTCCGGCCTTTTGCGCTCCCGCTTGACTTGCGACGCCTTTGGCGTATGCCGCCTCATCGGCATTTACCAGCCCGTGATTGGAGGTGTATTCCAACCTGTGCATAGGCGTGTAGTTCTCCTCTTTCATCATGCCCTGGTTAAAAGTGGCGATAAAAATGTTGTTCATCCGCTCATAATGCGAGTCGTATTCCTGGATTACATAATCTGCCAGCTCTCGCTCCTGCGGCGTCAGCGCTTTAATGCAGTCTCCGATGTGCGTCAGAACTTCTGCCGGCGGCTGCGCGTCATGGTTTTTAGCGTTATCTAAAAACCATGAATCTGGTACTAAATCTCTCATATTCCCAAATATGAGCGCTTGTAACGACTTCTCATTCTGCGTTGCCGTATAGATCGACAAGAGTTCGTCGACGCTATAGCTGTAGGCTCCAACCGTACGTCTTTTGCTGAGATCATGCAGGGTTATCCCCAGCGCCTTCATCTTCGCGTTCATTTTGTCGTGGCGTTCATGGATGTGTCTCAGCTTCGTGTCATAGGCCATGTTCACCTCATCCACACAATACTTTGAAAAGGCGCTGTCGAACTTTCCCATTCCGTGCCCAATCCAGTCGAAGAGACGGATAGCGCCTAACGTATTGGCATAGGTCCAATCCTTTAGCTTCTCCGCTCTTCCCATGACGCCGTCGTATTGTTTGGAAAGGTCGGAGGAACCGGTTATAGGACCCTGCTTAGCTTTGCCGTCGGTCTTGTCAAGTGCGGACACGAGCTCCGCGTTTATCTTATTGCGTTGCTCAACAATGCCGGCCCTCCACACCTCATATTCTCTCCGGCCTCTGGCGTGGATTTCACTTATCTCCTTGGCGAGATCGGCGATCTCGGATAGTTTGGCGTCGGAAAGCCGCAGGTCGTTCAGCGTCATGCCAGCGGCTTCCAGCTTCTCGATCAGCTTTACGAATGGAGCATCCGCCGGGTTTATTTCCCTATAATCGAGACCAAGATCCTGTTTTATGGCCTCCATGAGAGAGGCCGCCATCTTCATCTTTTGAGTGGGATAGACAGCCGCAAATTTCGACTTGCGCCGCCGTCTGCCTGGACGTTTCCTATCAAGCTCCGTATCGTGCAGGTCGACGATCTGGCGGCTCTCGGCAAGCTTCTCAAGCATCTCCTGCTGCACGGACCAAATAACATTTTCATCGTTGACGTCGTGGTTTATGCCTTCCAATAAAGCCTCAACGTCTTTAAGCAGAGCTTTCCTTTTTTCAAAACGTTCAAACATCGCCTCCCGTTTGCTCTTTGTCTTGTAGTCAAAGCCTGGGCGTTTGAATTTAGCGCCGCGTTCTCCTTCGCTCTTGCCCCGGTCATACCCTAGCGCCTCACCGAGACGGAATTTGTTATTTATCTCCCGTTTTTTCTCTTTCTCAAAGTTATCAAGCCGTTCCTTAAGCAGTTCGTTTTCTTTGATAAGATCCCCGATTGTGGTTTCCGCAACATAAGATTCGTCAATCTCCTGAGGGGTTGCAAGCAGCCTGTCGAATACATCTTGTACCTCCGGCGTCAGCTCTTCTCCGGCAAACTTCGCATTTGAATAAATATCGAGCAGCCACATACGCATCTTTTGCAAGACCGGACGCAGCGCCTTTGAAGGGGAGTTGCCCTCCATGACGTACGTCTCCATAGCGCGGGCCCATTTCTCGTGAGCCTCCGTAAGTCGGGCTTGCTGCGTCTCATCAAGGTTGTCTAGATCGGAGATATCCATATTTGAAATCTCAAGGTAATCAAGGACAGTTTTAAGATCGTGGCTTATCTCTGTCTCCGGATCTGCCTTATTACCATATCTTATAAGATCTTCAAGTATAAGGTGTCCCATCTCGTGGATAAAGGTACTCCTGTCAGCAGTGCGAAAGAGAGTGACCAATGATTCTCCAGTCTTGCGGTTAAAGGTAATCCCGCCGCGATTGCCCTTACCTCGCTGCAAATATGCAACGCCGTCATTATCTTTGACATTGCTCAGCATCTCGCCTATACTTATATCAATATCCGGCACGTTCCCTTCGGGAAGCTCTTCATGAGCGGGTAGTAGGGGCTTGGTGTCGGGTATATTCTTTACTCCTTTGACATCATGCGCCTTGTAAACCCCTTCAACGGTCATGTCAAAAGTACCGTCCATCTCCTTTACGGTCAACATGACGACATATACGCCCTCTGCGTTATTAAAAGATATCGGGGCAAACATCCTGTGGATTTTTTTGACATTCGAGGCGTTTTTACCATCGTCGTGAGACTCTATCAAGACGGCGTTTTTAATGATTAATGGAAGCTCAGATATAATTTCTATCGACGTTCTATAGTCAACATTTTTATTATTGACGGCGCTTGAGATAGAGTGCTTAATGGCGCTTGGCGGTAAACTAAGCTCCCAGCCGGTTGAATCGTTATGATACTTACCGGCAAGACCTGACACAAACTTACGCCGCTCTTCACCGTTCCTTACCGCCAAGGCAGTTTCGTCGTTGAATTTTTCGGCA
Organism: Cloacibacillus porcorum; assembly: GCF_001701045.1. Lineage (GTDB taxonomy): Bacteria > Synergistota > Synergistia > Synergistales > Synergistaceae > Cloacibacillus > Cloacibacillus porcorum. The sequence goes on along the minus strand of NZ_CP016757.1, from coordinate 771,129 downwards.
GATAAAATAACTTTAATTTTTCTGTTCAAGTCCACATCGGTGTTAATCGGCTGATAATACGTCTCTAACACCTTGACGGCCTGATCGTCAAAAATAACATAGTTATAATTGCCCTCGCCCCTGTGCCTGCTGGCGCCGTCTAGGTACTTTATCCCGGCGATACCGGCGTCGCGGAGTAATAGACTGGCCTCTTTATCTGATCCAAGCTCGTCGCTCAAGTCCTCATATAAATTACGCCCTTTTTCGCCCCACGTTTTGACCATAGCTTCAAGGGAATAGCTGGAAGTTGAAAGGCTATCCTTGTTCGCTTCCAACCAGACAAGCTTATCACGTGCCACTCTTGCCTGCTCAGAGAACATTTCTTCGTCATATTTGGAGCGTTTGTCAAGATCGTCGTCCCCTGCGAGTATAATATCCCGCTCGTAAGACTCCCGGGCACGGTTGATAGCATCTTCCAAAGAATCGCCATAATAAACGTATGTCTTGATCCTCTCGAAAACGGCTGCGCCGATCTCATCAAGTTCGTCAATCATCTCGCCGTAATCCATTCCGGCGAAGCTTCTGCCGTTGAAGGTCACGTCGGCGGGAAGCGCTACGTCCCGTTCTTTAATCACCTTTAGAACCTTTTCCATCTGTTCCGCCGGTACCGCCTTGTCCCATAGCAGATAGTTGTTGTGCGTTTCATCTGGAATATCTACCTTGAATAACTGGCCATTGTCCGGTTCTATAAGATTAGAAGTTATACTTCCCTCGTTTTCATTTATCCATTTCAGAGCTTTTTGCGCCCTTTTCTTGTATTTTGCAGGATAGATAACGAGTTTCTCTCTTTCTGGATCATAAACTGGCTTAGATTGTGCTATTTGTTTTAGGTCTTCTTTTAACAAACGTAATAATGCCTTAAAACCATGGAAGTAATTGTTCTCTACATCAAAGGCAATACGATTGAGAACAAATTGTTCTGTGCTGACATTTAACGAAGGATCTAAAATATTAGAGTTGATATTATTATCTAAAAATATTTCATTGCCATTAAAATAAACATGTCGCTCTGCCGGCTGCTCGGTCATCTTTTTCGACAGTTTCTTTCTGTACCATTCGCTGACCTCTTTATTGTCGGCGAAATACAGCCCCCAGCCAAAAGCCTGCGCTCCCTCGCCGGAGCCGATATGTTCGAGGCCGAACTTGTCGAACTTGTGCGGGCTTCCATGCCAGACGGACTGGTTATAAAGCGGATTCGCCCGACCTCCTTCAGCCTTCTCCACCCTCATCTTATGCAGCTCTTTCGGGCTTATCTTCAACCGTTTTCCTAGCGTATAAAGATAGCGGCTGTAAAGGTCGGCGTTGGCTTGGCTCGCCTCGTCGTCCCTACTTGCGGCTGAGAGCTCGTTGGTTAAGTTGCGGCGTATCTCGACAGCCTCTTTCGCGTATTCGTCGCCTTGTTCCAGCGGATCCTGTAATTTTTTGCTTAACCGCTCGGCGACCTCTCTCTTGGTGATACCGCCGGAACCTTCCCTAGTATCCATTTCAAGAGACTTGGCGAACGAAGGATGTGCAGCGGCGGCTTTTTCATAATCTTCTTTTCTCACCGCGACTTCGCCGAGTTCGTCTATGACGTTGCTTTCGGTTATACCGAGTGCGCTTACAACTTCATCCGCGATGTCGGGATTTGACTGGAAGAATTCATTGACGGCGTCCTGTCCAAGAAAAACAAGATTGTTCTCCGCGACAGGAGCGCCTTCGTCGGTAAGAATGTTCTCGGCGGCTTTAACTCTCTTGCCCTCGCCGGAATTCTGAAAACTCCTGACCGCTCCGATATTGCGGGCTGTCGAATAAGCGGATCCAGGCACCATCATCAGGGTAAGCGAAGGCAGCGCCTCTATGCCTGCGTCGGCAATGCTTCCGAGCGCCTCGCTCAGGGTCATATGCTTATAGTCCGGAAGCATCGCCATCTTTAAGGGCTCGCCTATGATTATTGAGGCCGCCTGCTGCATCATTTCTTCGACGTCTTCATCCCATACATGCCCCATGAATCTGATAAGCCCTGTCTTTAGCGTACCGGCGACACTCGGTGATTTCAGAGCCTGCTTTGCCATAAAGACAGAGGTAAGTTTTTCGAGTCTTGGCGCGATGGCGGGATTGACCGCAAAACCTTTTATGGCCCGTTTGCCATAGCCGCGCACATAGTCCATTATCATGTCGCCGCCAATTTTTTTGCCAAAAGACGAAAGAACTCCAGAAAACATATTGAATTCAATGCCAGCGGACACGGCGCCATAAAGGGCAGAAGCCGGCAACGCCGCGTACTGAGGGACGCCTTCTTTGACAAGATCCTCGTTGAACTCCGCCGATTCGCGCAGGAACATGCGTGAAACCATGGAGGTGTTGTAGGCCATCTTCACCGCGGAAACAGCAGTCGCCCCTATCGCCGCCGTTCCCAGCGTCACACCAGCGGCGGGGACGATGAATGGCGCGGCGAGGGCGCCGAAAGCCAATCCTCCGGCCGCCATCCATAGATCCTGCGAATCAACCCAAGACCCCATGCTGTTTGCCGCGTCAAAGAACGCCTTATTCAGGCCGGGATTATATGCAGGAGGCATAAGTTCCGATATCTCTTTGTCTATCTCCTGTATTCTTTTAGTGATACCGTCCGAAGGACGCAAAAGGTTATCATGATAAAGCGCACCGCGTTCGTCCCGCAGCTTTGATATCTTCACGCCGTTTATAACATTCTGCGCTATACTCATGCGCTCTTTCACCACACCACTTGACTTCGCCAAGCGGTAAAAATCCTCGTCGGCAAAAAAAGCTTCAGGGTTTACACCGACGGCTTCAGCCTCTTTTATACGGATGAATACCTCTTTTGGGTCAAGCCCTGTAACTTTGGAGATAGCGCCGACGCGATTCATTTGCAAATAGCGTTTGCGTTTGGCCTCCGAATCATCCGTACGTCCAAAAGAAGAGCCGACATCCGCCGGCTGCTTGCGTAAGAGCATGTCTTTTTCGTACAGAGCAAGCCGTTTAAGAATAACGTCGTCGGAATACCCTCTGACACGAGCCTCAGTTATCGCCTCTTTCTTGTTGGGATATGAGAGAAACAAATAATCCTCGACTACTGGCGCAGCCCCTTTTCGTTCTGGCGTATAGGTCGGGTCCTGCGCCAGGCGCGAGAGATTTTCTTCTTGCTTTATATTCCTGGGGAGAATCGTCTCCTCTTCCATTTCTTTTCCCCGCTCTATGGAATAGGTCGGATCCTGCGCCAACTTAAAAAGTTCTTCGTTCATAAAAAAACCTCCAGACATAAACGACCTACCTTAAAGGCGGCCCTTAAATATTTAATACAACGTCATTCATGGTATTACTATGTATTCAAATAAATCAACAAACATGCTATAATTTTCATTGAAAGGAGTGATAATAATGCCACTTGCAACAATGTCGATCCGCGTGGAGGAAGAGACAAAACGAGAAATAGAGGCTTTCTGCGCCGATGTAGGGATGAATCCCTCGACGGCAGTAAACCTTTTCTTCAAAGCAATGCTGAGGGAAAATAGACTGCCATTTGAAATATCTCGCGACCCCTTCTACTCCGAGGCCAACATGCGCCACCTCAGAGAAAGCGTCGCTCAGATGAACGCGGGCAAAATCACGCGCCACGAGCTGATACCTTGCGATGAATAAATCATGGACGGATAAAGCCTGGGATGAATACCTGGACTGGCATACCCGGGATAAAAAAATATTCAAGCGGATAAACCAACTCATAGAAGATATCGACCGTAACGGCAATGAAGGACTGGGCAGGCCGGAACAGTTAAAACACGAATTTTCCGGCCTGTGGAGTCGCCGCATCGACGGAGAACACCGCCTCGTCTATAAACTGACCGAGACGGAAATAATAATAGTTCAATGCCGCAGCCACTACAAATAACGACAATATGCTGCAATATAACACTGACAGCAAGTGATGTGTGTAGCCGCGGCAGATGGGAGCCTCCGGTAGCGCCACGGTGGCTCCTTTATTACTGCGCTCAGCCTAATCAGCCTTTGGATTCAACTTGAGCAGCTCGTTAAGTTCGTCCTGCACTTCATCTTCGCCTTCACGTAAAATTTCAGATTCCTTTTCTTGTGGCGATGTATTCCACGGACGTGAAGGGACATCTCTTACTGTATCCTTGATTTTAAGTCCGTCTACGATCTTTTTAAGGGTTCCAAGTTCTGTATCGCTATTCCATATCCAGCCTTCATCTATCAATGGAATACCCGACTGATGTTTTTCCTCAATGGCCCGAAGCATGGCACGCCGTCCCGCTTCGTCAGCCTGCTTATAGAAATCCGGAGCCGCCGGGTCGAGCTTTCTGCACTCTTCACGGAAGTAGAATACTGCCGTATTCCTGGCAGGGTTTTGCGTGCCGCCGAAGATACTGCCGCTGTAGTTTTTCAAGAAGAGTTCGATGTTTTTCTCTTTAGTTTTGAGATAATCCTTATTGCCAGGTGATATATTCTTATCATATTCGATAATTTTGGCAACTTCGTCGTAAGTAATATATCCCATTGCGGCGGCTTTGTTCAGATCCGCATTGGACATTCCTCTCAGCTTTGCTTCGCCAAGCTGAGTAAAGTACGCGCTGTGCTGTTCTTCGCTGATGCCAAGCCTCTGGCGCACAAGGCGTTCTTGTTCTTCCTTCGGCAAATTTGCAAACTCAGGGTTGAAATGGACGAGCTGACGTACGGCCTCGGCCCTTGTAAGTGGAGTGCGTGTAAGAGCTTCGCTAGGTTTCGGAGCAAAGATCCCGGTGCCGTGTACACGGTCGTTGTCAACCTTAAGACCCAGCGCCCACGCTTCGCCCTGTGTACCATAGCCTTTAAATTTCTCTGAATAAGAGGCAATAATTCCGGCAACTTTACTATATGAACCGCCGCCATACAAAGCCTTTTGTACCTCTAATTTCGCGGATTCAAGTTCGGCATGCTGCGCCTGGCGTACATCCGAATATAACGAATTGACATACCCGAGATAGACATCCTCATCCTTGCCCTTATAAGTTTCCCGCACCTCTGTGATCGCGGATGCAAGCCCGTCCACACCGTGCTTCTTGAGCATATCGCCGGCAAAAGCCTGAGCCTTAACCGGCAAAGCCACCCTCTCCACCTCCGCCGCCAGCGCCTCATAAACAGCCGGCTCGAACACGGCGTCCGCGCCCTTACCCTCGCCGTTCAGCACAAGCGCCGCATCAGGTTCATTCCGTGAAAAATAATCGCGCAGACCGGCGGCGGACTGCATCCTTAAATTCGTCTCAGAGGGCGTAAAACTCCACTTCCCGCCATCCTCCGTCCACTCTCCGCCCACAGAATCACCCGTGCTATAAATAGAACCGCTCGAAAAAGTCGGATGATTGGGCTTCTTATACCTGTCCGTCGCGTGTCCATTACCGCCAAAACCGCCGCTCTCCTTAAAAAGCCCGCGCAAATCATAATCGAACAAATCCTTTGAAACATCGCGCCCCTGCCTCTCGGACTCGGAGACAAGCCATTCCTGAAAAGCCGCCTCATCATCCGCGGAAAGCTTCGTATTATACCTGTCCGAAAAATCGGGAACCTCGGCGCCTGCCGTGCCGCTTCCGGAAAACCGCTTAAGAACAGCCTCCGCCTTCAGAGGATCCCTCTTGGCCACATTAAGAACCATCTGCGACAACAGCGCCTGCCGCACAGACTTTGAATTCTCAAAATTGACCTCCGCCCCCTGATCGCCATACCTTCCCAAAGTCGCCTGATAAACAGTCTCCTCCTGCGCCTCCCAAGAAAAACCGTCCGGGTCATTCGCGGCGGCAGCCGCCGTATTGGCGATCAGCTTATCCGCCTCGTCGGCGCGGTACCTAGCCATCGCCTCGCCCTCATACCGCATCACGCGAGAGCCGACGTCACGGTCATATGGGACGATACCCTGCGCGAACAACCTCCGCTGCCGTCCGGAAAGCTTCCCGCCGATCTCGCTCTGCAGCTCCTTGTGCCCCTCATAAGCTCTGACAGAAAGCCCCTCCGCGCCGGCGCCGCGAGCCAGCATAAGCCCCGACTGAGGATCATAAAGCAGCTCCGAACTCCTCTTCATGTACTCATTCAGCGCCTCCGTAGCCTTCGCGCGGTCGCGGTCGGCCGCAAGCTTGTCGATACCGGCAGCAAGCCCCTGCAGCCCCTGTGCGACCTGCCCTCCGAAACGTGCGCTCACGGCGGCGGCCGCCTCCAACCCCGACGCCGCCGGATCATTAACCGTTCGCCGAACTGCGACCGGCCCCGCGTCCCTCACCTCCGGCAGACTCTCGGCTCCTCTAATCTTCATCTATAAACCTCCTTCCAGACAATAAAACCATGCCGGCGCTTCGTTAGTGCCACGTGCGTTCCCGCGGGCCTAACCAAATCCATAACGCTTGCGTGTCGTAAAATCAGGATACAAAAACATCTGCTCCTTGGATGACATAGACAAGCCATTCCTTCCAACCGCCATATCATCCCACTTGGCGGCCACAGTACCGGCGGAAGTCAAAAGAGAACCCGTCAAAGCGGCACGTCCGGCATTCTCCACCGCAGAGGCATAAGCCGCCCCGCCAGCCCGCGCGCCATTTGCCTGATGCTCCAGCCCAACCGCCTGATTCACCAGCCCAAAACGCTGCCGCTGATAATTCTGCCGCAGCACATCCCTATCGGCCGCCGCCTGCAGCTCCGTACCGGCCTCGACATTCGCCGCTGTGCCAGAATCCAGCAGCAGCCCAGAGGCGCCGGCAGCCGCGCGCCCCGAAGCGGCAACCGCGCGCTGCCTGCGGGCTAACGCCTCCTGCTCGGCGGCTCCCTGCCTTGAGACCGCCTCAGCCTCCCCCCTCGCCTGCCCTGCGTTAAACTCCAGGGCACGGGCCTGATACTCACTCTGCATCTCGGCCGCCTTCGCCTGCTCCTTCGCCGCCTGCATCTGCGACACTCCAGAAAAAAGCGTTCCAGCGACCGAAGTCACGACCGCCGTCACCGGATCACACATTCATTTTCGCCCCCGATCCAAAACATATAAAAATCCAACCCAGCGACGCCGTGAGGAACGGGGCCGCTGAAACTAAAGCCAAGCCTGGCAAGCCAGCGGATACTCTTACCATTCCGCGAATCGACATAATTACGCATATTCGGGAAACGCTCCCGCAGGCGCGGAAAAAGCGAGACAGAAAGCCTCGCCACATCGCGGGGATACTCCTCCAGCGCATCCGTCCCCACCAGCCACGGACACCACCAGTGCGCGTCCTCGCGGAAAACGCCGAAAACCCCCAGCGTTCGCCCCGCCTCATCGACGCCGGCAAAACAAAAAATAGAAGAGAGCCACCCGCGCAGCACCGCCATCTCCACATCGCCGGAAGATGCCGCCAGCTCGCGCCGGTCCGCTTCGCGCATACCCCGTACCGTCTCCAGACAATGGCGGCGCCTGGCCCGCACCAGATAAATCACGATCCTAAAACCTCCAGAACGAATAAACCAGGCCGACGCCGACGCACGCCTCCCGGTGAATCGCGTCATACCCGGCGAACGCCCCGATCGACCAGGGCGACATAAGCTTCTTATTCGACCTCTGTAAATTCTCGACGCGGCTCTCCCAAGCCGCCCGTTCCTTCGCCTGGGCAGCCTCAAGAGCCGCGATTTCGGCGTTAATGGCATCCAAGGCCACGTCCTGCGAAGTGACGTACCTCCTGATGACCCTGAGCTCAGCCGCCTGCGACTCCATCATCTCCACCGTATCGCGCCCATCCCGAAGAGGCACCACATACGCCTCAGTCGTCAGAGCGTACCCCTTCGGCCGCAGCTCTATCTTCCCGGTATCGCCCCAGCAGACCGTTCCAGCGGCCAGCAATACCATTATCGCCAAGACCAGCCACATCACGCCTGATATCATCTTTCGCACCTTTAACCACCTCCGGTAGTTTGCTTCTCTCAACTTGAGCCATTTCAATAACACTTTTCAACTTTTCAGTAACGTTATCTACGGCAGTCATCTCATCTCGCGGCAAATCCGGCACACCAGTCCCATAAATCCGCGCCCGCCCCCAACGCCAAAGATAAAATCCGGCAGCCAACAGCAAAATCGCCGCGATCAGCAGCGCCCACCAGCGCCAGCGGCTTTTAAACATCGTTTTCAGCTCCATCCAGCACTCCCTCTCCTTCATAGCGTCGTGACCTAGGGCTGCGCACGGCTTCGTAGCCAGACTTGCCGGCCGCCGCCGCAAAAACCACGCCGCCGAAATAAATCCCCAGCTCCTTCGCATTCGGAGGAATGTCGCGCCCCAAACCAAACGCCAGAACAAAAACCGACAAATTAACCGCCCACGTTAAAATCGCCAGAGGCTTCGTCCAGGGCATAGCGTTTAAATATGAAAACACCCGGTTCACCGGACATCCTTCCTTCCGTCATCCCGGTGATTCACCCCCAGCCTCTCGTCGATCACCCGCCGCACCCAGGGCCGACCGGCGGAAACCGCCACATAAACCGCCGCAAGCCTCCCCGCTTCGCCGACTCCCATCTCGCACAGCCCCAAATAGACTGCCCCTCCGAGCGTAATATCAGAAATATGTCCGACGATAAAACGGTTCCAGGAAAACTTATCCTTCAGCCAGTGCTTATTCAGAAAATCCACCGACGAAGTGATACAGGCAGCAATCAGCCCGGGCATCATGAGCATAAAAATAGCCTTCAGCGAATCAAAGGCATCGCGGACCTCTGTCTGCGACATGACATCACCCTCTCCAACGCGCCCGCTTGCCGCGAACATCCACATGCACCCAACTCTTATAGACGCCAATCCCGCCGTTAGCGAACGCCGGGACCTCCTCGGCAAACCTAGCCAGCTCCGCCGGCGTAAGCTCCCCGCACCTGATATCGGCGGCAATCCCACGCACATGAGTGCTGTTCCTGACTCCGCCGACACGTTTATTCCAAAATGGGCAACGGTATCCCGAATTAACGTGTATAGGCACGCCAATTAAATCCCGCAGCTGCTGAAGCGCATCCATAAGACGCTGATCGACAGCATGATGCGGACAATCAAAACGCCCGCACCGACAGGAGAACTCAGCAGCCTTGAAATTCCTCGTGTCATGAGCCATCGCCATCAAGCACCGGCCTCCTTCAGATATCTTTCATACCGCTGCCATAAGGCGCAGACGTTACGCGCATAAGCTGATCCGCTCCCGCCGCCGTTATAACGACCCGCGACCACACGGACAACTGCGGCGTCAATCTCCTTCCTAAGCCCCAGAGCAAGGCTCATTGCGTCGTTGTGCCGTGCCAGCTCTTTACTTACAAGCACACCCAAATGCGCCGCCCCAAGGCGAATATTCTGCTCAGGATCCAGCAGCGCCGCAACCACATCGCCACGGCGCACATCCGGCCCCATATACCCCCAAGCAAGAGGCAACATCAACTGCATCAGCCCGTAGCTAGTTGCCACAACTTCGGGAGACAAACGACAGGCGCGGGCGATCTCCTCGCACCGCGCCTTATATCTTTCCTCATATTCCGGCTCATACCTTGTAACCTCCGGATCTCCGCCGGATTCCTGCTGAATCACAGCCAAAATCAGCTCGGGCGGACATCCCGTCTGGCGGCTCCACCTCTGCGCCGGCGCAAGCCAGCGGACTATCTTTTCGCTTGGCGCCCACATAATTACGCCCCCTTAAACCACTGAAAATCGCTCGCCTCGCCCGCGTAAAAACGGTAGAGGATAAGGTGCAGCAGCACGACGAATATATACGCTTCCAGCCCGACGACGTAAAAAATCGGAGCGGCGAAAAACTCCGCTCCGAACCCGGCTAAGGCTGTAATCTTTTTCTGCCGCAGCGAAAAACCTTCCGGCATGTACCAGATACCGCGCGGTATCGGCACCTTGCCCCAGAGCTTACCCCAGGCGAACCGGAAAACAATCCGCCCGCCGAAGCACAGCACCGTAAAATAATGGCCCGCCTCGTGAATGAGGCAGGCCGCGAGAATACTTATTATTATTTTTAGCATCATTATTGATAACCTTTCTTTTAACCTGACATCTGAGTAAAGTACCCACTTATTGTGGCAGACAGATTCGATCCATCAGTCGTTGAACAAATGAAACACCACTCCCCTCGATAGCGGTGAGATATCTCAGTAAAGGTTGCGCCGCCGGTATTATCAATTTTTAACTGGACATCTGCATAGTGTTCGGAAGCTGTTGGTATAAAACTCCACCGCAGCTTGCCGCTTAACCTGCCGATATCAAAGCCCGGCTCTGCGGTGACGACGGGGGTAAGGTATCCGTTTGGGGCTGACAGCCCCATAGATTCGATGTGCCAAAAACCTTCATTCGGCTGAATACTCAGCGAGGTTATCTTTGGCCCTCCCAGCGAGTAATCGTAAATGACCGTGTTGTCCTCATACCACCATGAGGCCCCTTGCAGAGAGCCTTCGGATAAAAAATTGAAGATAAACGGCGTTATCTTTGGCTCAGCCACACTTGCGACTTTATATTCATCTGTAGAAGCATAAGGGTATCCTTCACCAACGGGTATTGATATGAGGCATTCTCCGTTATTATTCGGGGCTATTATATCTTGGTGGTGCTCGCCACCGGAATAATAAGTATAAACTACGCTTCGGTTTCTGCTGTTTACAGGGTATAGTTTCACCGCGAAATTATCATAGCCATCTATTGGAGCAGGAGCGCGCGTTTGTGGGACACTCGTATATCCGAGGTAGGTGCACTGCTAAACTAATCCTGTACATATAGGGGGTAAAAGTGAGACAAGATATAATTGTCTTTTATACATGACAATAATATCTTGTGGCACAAGAGCCATGTTTATATGCACAGGAGGCCTGTAATGCGATACACGAAAGAAGAGCGTCTTGAAATCGGACGAAAAGTTTATGAGGGGATAATGACACGTTACGAGGCTGCCGAAGCCTACGGCATCAGCGACGACACGGCTAGGGACTATATGCGGATGTATCGTGATTCCAACAGTCTGCCGCCCAAGTCTTCCGGAAACGGTTCGGACAGTTATGTTTACAAGCCTTCCGAAAGACAGCCTGACCTATCAGATTATGAGTCCATGACAAAAAAAGAACTCATTGTTGAGTTGATTAAAGCGAAAGTAGCGGAAGCAAGATTAAAAAAAGGCTACGAGGTGAAAGGAGATGGTCCGGTAAAGGAATATATCCTTTTAGACAGCTCGAATACCAAGTAATTCTGGAACTATCCGAGTATTTTCCTGTAGTCATCCTGTGCCGTGTGACGGGGATTCCCAGAAGCAGCTTCTATAACTGGAAACGCAGCCTGTTTGAACCGTCCAAAAGAGCGAGGGATTTTGCTAGAAGCGTAATGCTCTTTATGGAATATCATAAAAGATATCCGTCGCACGGATACAGATGGCTTAACGCGAAGATACGCCTTGACACCGGAATAGTCCATTCAGATCCGTACGCCTATAAATGTTGCAGGGCTGCCGGTATAAAGAGCAAGGCAAAACACTACCGTTATAAAAAACCAGGCAATCCGTACAGATTATTCCCCAACCTGCTTCTTGCAGGCCTGCCGGTATACTCACCGATGCAGTACATAGCGAGCGATATGACGGCATTCTGCTTCAAAGGTACGTACTATGAGCTGACACTGTATATGGACCTATGGAACAACGAAATAGTAAGCCATGCGTTGTCTTCAAGGCGCGGAGACAGAATGACATACATAGACGGGCTGGAAGGACTGATAATGAATAAAGATAAAAAAACGGAATGGCAGACGATACTGCACACAGACCAGGGCGCGGTATACGCCTCCAAGAAATACAACGACATCTTGGAACTGAACCATATAGCCCACTCCATGTCCAGAAGCGGAACTCCTACGGACAATGCGGCGATGGAAGCGATAAACGGCTGGCTGAAAGCGGAGCTGTTTACAGACTTTCATGTAACAGGCAAAGAAAACATAGAGCGGGAGATAGAGGAATACATAAAATTCTTCAATGAAGAGCGTCCGGCCTATGCTTTGGGATACATGACGCCGAAACAGTATAAGGAGGCGTATAGCGGAAACGGCAGTTTTAGGAGTAGGACGTAACGAGATACCCCCCTACTATACAGAGTTAAGCAAGTCAACTGTCCAGGTTTTGTTGACTAGTGCAGAGGTCAGCTCCGTAGACGACGCCGCCGTGTACCACGAGGTTGACGAGGCTTGTCCCGGTGGCCTCGAATGTCGGAGCGTCGCCGCCCGGCCATTTTACCGCGGCGGGCCATGTTATCGTGTAGGCCCCGGCGTTTGTCAGCATCAGCGTCAGCACGCGGCAGCCGGTCTCCGCCGCGTTTAACGTAAACGTAACGGCTCCCGCCACGGTGGCTTTTATGATGTTTCCCGCAGCGGGGTTGAGCGCGACTGCGCTAGAAATAGAACCTAAATCCTGCACCTGCTCGACTACATTCTGTACTGTCTGCACAGTGAGGTTATTTTCTTTAAGAAAGCCTTTGGCCTCAAGCGCAGTATTGGTGACATATCCGCTGAGTACATCGCCCGACTTCTCCAGTTCGGCATATGTGTGCGTACCGTCCCCGACAAAGAACTCCACGCTGCCGCTGTAAAGGCGGCTGAAAACCACTCCCAGCACGCCCTCGGGAAGTATCGGGTTGTTTGCCGCCCAGTTCGTGTGAGTGTCGCGCGTCGGGGCGGTCATGACCGCCGTTCTCGTATGTTCCGTCATTTTGATTCCTCCTAAAATTAGATTCCGGCGCTGTTTCCGCCGTCCATGATCTCCGCTCCGATCCCGTCCTGACATACAAGCTGGACTATGGCGGCGTTCCATGCCCCGGCAGTTTTATCGGCGGTGAAGATATAGCTGGCTGTGCCGTAGCGCACGATGTCGTTTTTCTTATAGGCCGCAGTCGTGGAAAAGGCCCCCTTGGGTACGGGGGCCACGCGGACTTTATAGCTGGTAGACATCGCCTCGGCCTAGCCTACGGTGATGGTGATTTCACCGTTGGCATCCACCGCCGAAATGCTCGTTATCCCCGCGCCGGTGGCTCCGGTAGGGCCAGTGACTCCTCTTTCTCCAGGATCGCCCTTGCTGCCAGTTTGCCCGGTAGCGCCCCGCGGAATGGTGATATTAAATATGGCGGCGCTGGTAGTTCCGACATTTTCAACCGAAGCGTCAGCCCCCTCCGCGCCAGTTACCACCGTACCAACTGAAATAGTTGCCGCGGCTCCGGGTGAGCCCTGCGCTCCGTTTGTTCCGTTCGCCCCATCGGAGCATATCTCCATCCAGTTCGCGGCGTTCCACGCGCCGGCCGTGGTAACGGCGATCTTGCAGATATAGGACTTGCCATTATATTTAACAACGTCAAGGGCTGCGTAAGTTGAAGCTGCGGAAAATACGCCCTTTGGTACTGGTGCGATACGTCTTACATAAGTTGTAGCCATGATTTACATCCTCCTCTTACATAGTATTGTCTATGGTGATAGTTATCTCTCCGTTTTCGTTTATCTCGGAGACATCCTTAATTCCCTTGGGATTGAGCGCCTGTAAAACCAGCGGATCAATCACATACCAGCTCCCCGCGTGGCTCGTCTGCCCGTCGCGTATTTCGGATACTGAGCCCCACCCCGCCGTGTCGCTGCCGTCGTTAATGAGCAATATCCCGGCAAAAGCCATCGCGTCCCCGCCGTCTACGACGGAGATCTCCGTATACAGCCCCTTATAAGACTGCATCACCGCGACAAACTCTCGCCCCAGCTCGCCGGCGGTCTTCGCACAGGTGCAGGAGGCATCCGCCCAATCCTCGGCGGCTCCAGCTTGAGCGAAAGCCCGATCCGCCTCCCTTAATGCGGCCTCCGCCGCCGAACGCGCGGCAGCCACATCAGCGTCCGTCTTCGCCTTCAGCTCTATCAGAGCCGCCGCCAACTCGGTGTCCAACCGAGCCAGAGCCGCCGCCAGCGCGTCCGCATAATCCTGCGAAATCCCCTCCACCAACGCCGCCGTCTCGTCGCGGATCCGCCTAGCCTCCTCAACCGCTTCTAAAAGCGTCTGATAAGCCACCCCGGAATCCGTCTGATCAACCGGGCCGACCACCGCGCGGGAAAGTATCTCGCGCAGCTGCTGAATCTGCATTGTCGCGCGGTCCAGCGCCGCTTCCGTATTCTTCGCCAGGAAACGTCCCTGCTGGTTCGGCAGCTCCATCGGCTGCGTCGCCGGAACCTCCCGCCGGAGCACCAGCATCCAGCCCTCCGCGAGAGCGGGGGAGGCCGCCGAGGCCGGATACGTGACCTTCTTGCCAACCATATCCACCAAATAGCCGGAAGTCAGCAGTTCAGGCGTTCCGCCAGGCGCTTTAACATAGACCTCCATATACGAGACATCCGGCAGCGGAAAATCATAACTCCACTCGCGCGTCAGACCGTTGCCAAGATAAACCTTCTTACAGCTCTCTACATATACACTCATACCATCACCTCCTTCACGAAACCGTCTCGACCTCCGCCACCAGCGCCAGCACCGAACAGGGCAGGGGATAAGGGGCGTACATCACGACCCGTCCCTCGTCAAAACCAGAGCTGAGATAAAAAAGATGATCGCTAGAAAAAAGCCGAGTAGATTCGCCCGCCTCCTCGTCCGAGCGTTCCGGGACCTCCGACAGCAGCGCAAACTGAGAATCCGGGATACCGGGACCGGCAAACACCTCATTACCGGCGCTCCTCAGGGCGGAACCGACAAACAGCCCGCGAGTTTTTTCCACACGCGCCGTCACCGAAGCCACCCGCGACCGCCTTGTCAGCTGCGTGCCGTCCTGACGCGCATAGGCAAGATCCAGCGTCTCCGCCACCGCCGCGTAAGGCAGTCCGACATGCGCCGCCCTCGCGCCATACGGCAGCGTCACATGGCCGTCCTCGACCACCAGCCCCTCGATAACATCGCCGTCCGCCAGCGCGCAGACCGTTCGTCCATTCAAATGCTCAAGACCCGCGATCACCGCCGTCTCCGTACTAAATCGCTGTGTGACTCCGGCGTCCACCATAAAAGCCTCCGCGGCGCTCTCAACAGACCGCGGCTCCATCACCTCGATAAACCGCTCACCGCCGCGCCTCACACAGAGATAAACCAAATCCGCCCCGCGGGAAATCACCGAAGCCACACGCTCCACCACGCCGTCCGTCGGATAACGCGCCCAGGCGACCACCTCATGCTCGCGGATATAAGTCAGTCCAATAAGCAGCCCGTCCTCGCGCACCAGCCAAGCCATAGAATCCGGCTCCAGCGCGAAGGCCCAGTCCACGATCTCATGCCCCTCAAAAAGATGCCTGGCTAAAACAGTAAGATCGCTGCCCGTATAACTGTCCGAGGCATACTCATACCCGAGGTCGCGTATCCGAAGACCGCGGGACTGCACGAAAAGAATCATATTGCCGATCACCACCGGCTCGATATCCGCGCAGCCCCTATTCCCCTGCAGCCCGACATCCACATTCGTCGGCGTCACCGCACCGCCGGCGGCGCCGGACGAAAGCTTCCACTCGCCGCCCGAAGTCATAATCAGCAAATCGCCGAGAGAGACAAAATACTTCAGATCAAACATCTTCCGCGAGACCAGAGAGCCGGAGACCGCCTCGTCGTCAAGCACCTCAAACGACGTGCCGAAATCATAATAATCGCCCGACCTCGACATCCACCAACTTTGCGGCTGCTCCCGCGTCGCCCCCATCACGAGCCGCTCCTGATAAAACCCAGCCGACGACGGCCAGCCATTGACATCGCTCCAAGCGCCCTCCTCCCAATTCACCGTCGCCTTCGTCGCCGCCGCCTCCGTAAGCACCAGCGCGGAGGCCGAAGTGGGGGAATAGACCGCCGTGATCCGCAACACCGCGCGGTGCTCCGCGGCATTCGCCGAAAGCTGAAAATAACCGCGGTCCTCCTCGCTGTTGCCCTCCGGAACAAAAGACCTAAAAGACTCCGCGCGCACACGGATCCGCGTCGGCGTATCCACCGTATCCTGATCCGAATAATTCTTTGCGTTCCCGCAGCTGCTGGTAGTCCCCTCGGCATAAACCTCCGACCTATAAGTCTTATACTTTACCCAGACCGATTCATCCTCGTCCCAATACTCCAGAACCACCGTGCCGCCCCAAAAACCGCCGGACTCCACCCGCCAGCCCTTAAAAGCCGTAACCTCCCGGCTCCAGTCGTCCGCTGAAGAGGGCATAAAGACCGCGCAGCTGATCGTCCCGGCGCTCCAGGCCGGAGCCGGTTTAAAAGTCACCCTGCCGCCGCTGACGGAGGCCACCTCCGTCAGCGTCTCTCCGAACTTGACCCTGCGCCCGGCGGTGAACTTCGACGCCTCCGACGCCGGGACAGTAAAAAAACGCCTCGTATGCGTCTGTTCGCCGGACTCATAATCTTCGCTGCCGCCCACCACATAAGAGCTCACATAAGCGCCGCCGGCGTCGCCGGAGGTGCTGACAGTCACCTCGTCCACATGATGGACCACCGAAAAAAGCCCGCCCGCATGACCGGCCTTAAAAAGCGGGGCGGAGGCCGTAAGCGTAACCGTACCCGTCTTACCCGAGAGTCCGACAGCGATATCCTCCTGATCCGTTCCATGCGGGCGAAAGGGGCCGTCTCTGAAAGCGAAATCCGCCAACACCCAATTCGTATCATTCACGCGATACAGTTCCTTCGGCCGATAAGACTTATGAACGATATACAAAACATCGGCCGACTGCGTAAAAGAAAGCCCGTCGATATCGGCGCCCGCGTAAGGCGTAGCCACCTCGTAAGGAGCGCCGGAAACCTGAATCTGCGCGCCGTCGCGGTAAAAACGGACATACCGGTCGCCAAACTCCAACACATACGTCTGCCCGAGATTATACTCAAACTCCACCAGCCGACATCTTCCCTTTGCCCTCGCGACAAACCGCATCCCCGAACGCTTAGAAATCCCACCGTGCGGATGAATGACAAAATTCTCGCATCGCCGCAGCCCTGAGCCGTACTTCGCAAGATCGGGGCGCCCGAAAAGCGACGGAGAAATCTCGCCGGAGGCAAAAGACGTCTGAATCGTATGGATACTCATGAGCGGGCCCTCAAATACTCATCCCCCCACTCATCGCAGGTAACCACACACTCATTCGCGTCATTCCATGCCGCGCGGCGTACCGCCTCGTTATAAAACTTAGCCAAATGCTCGCGCATATTAATATCCCCGCCCTTAAGCGCGACACAGACCTCCATCGCGATCCGATACGCCAAAGCCTCCGCAAAAAGCTCAGGCATATCCGCCGACGCCGCGCTTGAGACATACTCCATACTTGCCTGATAAAGATCCGTGGCGACCGCCTTCACATAATTGCCGAGATCCTCCGCCATAAGCACCGTAAAAGGCGCATTCGCCTCAGCCTCATTAAAAATCCGGGTTACCACCAGGCAATCCTCCGGCAAATCATAAAGCCGCCGCCAGCCCGGCACAGAGACCTCCATTTCAGCCGGCGCGACGATCCGAGTCGCCCAGCGCCACGGATACTCCGAAAGCAGCGACCGCAGCGCCGGCAGATAGACCCGGCGGCAAATAGCGGCCTCCGTGCTGCCCTCTCCCATAGAGGTAATACCGCGCGAACAGCCGGCCAACACCAAAGCCCTGTTACAAATATCAGTTTCGCCCATACTCACGGCCTCCTTCTTCCTTTATCGTAAAAACTTAAGCCCCTTAACCCCTTACGATAAAAGAAAAAGACGGGGCAAAAGCCCCGCCTTGCTGAACACAGACAGCGTTTGCCAGCCGTCTATTTCTTCTCGCTGACGTCAATACGCGGAGGAACAGCCTTAGGGCTCGCCCTGCCGACAAGCCCTATACCGCGCTCCATAAGCCAGCGCGCCTGCATACGCCGCCCCTCGCGGGCCGCCTCTGTGATATCCTCCCAGCCGTCATAACAGTCCCCGTAAGGATTCACGGAGGCGCCGTTCTTCACCGCCGACGCCCCCGCCTCATGAAGCAGCTTCGCGAGCGCCGTCTCCTGTTCGCACGAAGCGCGGACCTTAAAAACCTCCTCAGGAGACAAGCCTGCCGATGCGTCTGCGGCGAAAACCTCGACGTTAAAATCGCTCACGGCCTACACATCCTCATAAGAGTGATGATCGCCCGTCACCAAGAACAAATCCACCTTGCCCGCCGTAAAAGTCCCCGTCACGTCGATATACCCGCGCAGATAGCGTTTACAGCCGCGAGGGACGCGCACCGCAAAAAGCTTTCTTCCGGCAGTAAGAGCGGCAAGCAAAATCTCGCCGCTCCTATAAAGCACCGTCTTCGCCGAAAAATCGCTTACGTCCGAAGTCTCAAGCGAAAAAACGGCCGAAGTGCCGCCGGCTCCCGCCACCGTGCAGAGACCGACGAAATACATCTCATCGCCGATCGCGTCGCCGCCCTTCACAAGATCTATGACGTCGGCCGACGCCCCGTCTCCGCCCGAAAGCGCCTGCCCCTCGCAAAAAATCAGATCCTTCTCAAGTATCATATCCGTCCCTCCTATACTACCTTTGCTTCGTCGTTCTTAATCGCGTCCACCTGGCGAATCGGCACGCCCCAGAAAGAAGTCACAGGCTTGCCGCCGACCTCGTCAACCTTAAGCGCGAGCGTTGAACGATTCGCCGCCTGCAAATTCAGCGCCGTCATAACCCTGCGGTTACAGTAAATCACGCGCCGGCCCATATCGGCCTTCGGGAACTTTCCGAACGCCCTGATCAGCAGATTGATAATATCCGCCGCCGAAGAGCTGGATTCCCCTGAAGTCGAGAGATCAGAGACGTCAATATTCGCGATCCGCACCCCGTAACGCCAGTCGCGCAAAGTAAAACCCATATCCCATTTATAATGAGTCACATAAGCCTCAAACTTATTGCCGCTTGAATCGCGCACCGTCTGCTGACCGCGGAAATCGACCGAAACCCCGGCCTTGCTCCCGCGCGGATAAAGGCCGTGCATCGTCTGCGGTCCCCAGTTGAGGACATAAATCGACGTATTATCCACCCCCGTGCCGCCGCCGGAGATGACATTAAAGCCGATCTTCTTCTCATCGTCGGAAATAGCACCGTAACGCGCCGCAAGCCCGGTGAACTTCGCCTTATCCTTCTTCTCATTGCCGTAAATCAGCGTATCGGCCATCTCATTATTCATACTCTCAAGGAACGACGCGCTCTCCGAAAGCAGAAAAGCTCCCTTATCCGGAGCCATATCGGCCAGCGCCTTATCTATCTCGCTGTACGTCTCCAGCATTCCACAGGAATCCATAATCTGCTCCGTCTCGCTCTTCGACGACGGCACGCCTTCGTAGAGCTTGCGCCAGACCGCCTCCGGCAGCCCCGTCCTCACCGTGGTCCTGTGCGAGCTGCCGCTGTTACACTGCTCGAACATCATATCGTCGAGAATAGAATTCTGCTCCGAAAGCATCTCGACGATCTTTGCGATCTTCCCGTTCCCGTCCGTGCGACGGGCTATATCCATAAGCGTCGGATTATTTCCGCCCAAAATACCCATCTATACCCCTCCTTAAATTTTTCCGTAAATAAGATTCGCGGCTTCCTTCATCGGGTCGCCGCCCATACCGCCGCCGCGTCCACCTGGGATAAAACTGTCGTCGGAAAGATCCTTCGCCATCTTCACCATCGCCTTTACAAACGGCGGATAATTCCCGAGATTCGTATCCTTCATCCAACCGACAAACTCATCGCCGGCATACCTCGCCAGCACCCGGCTCACCGCTGCGAGATTCTCCTCCAAAGCGGGGCCGCCGATCTCCGGATCCTGCACAATCTCATCCTGCCACGCCTTCACCGTCGCCGCGTCCGCCGCAAGCTGCGCCTCGCGCGCCGCCGACAGACGCCTCACATAAAGATCGGCTATCGCCTGCACCTGCTCGTTGGACGCCCCCAGCCCCTGCATGATCGGCGTTAGCTCGGCCAGCCCATCCTCGTCGAGCCCCCAGCCCTCCAGCATAGTAAGCTCATACCTCTCCGGCACGGAGGGCTCCTTACCCTTATCGCCCTCGTCGCCCTCCTTAGAGTCCTTGTCCAGATCGTCCCTATCCGCACCACCCGCCTTCGCCGCCGTTTCCGTCCCTATTCCATCAGTGAGCAGGGTACGTTCAAGTTCACCGCCTGCAGTGTTATCAGCCGTCTGCGCCGCCGCCGGATCCGCAGGCGGCGTGCCCTCGGTATTCTGTGTTACTGCTGTTTCATCCGTCATACAAATCGCTCCTTACCTCTGTCTCATAAAAACATCGCTGTCATTAGTACAGGTCCCCAAAGATTGATCTCTATCGCCCTATACTCCCGTTTTTCCTCCCTATAAAGAAAAGCCTCAGCCTTTGAAGAGGCATCTCCGGCATCTGCCGAGCGGACAATCACCGACCGCCTGGCGGACCAGGTATCCTCCTTCTCCTCCTTATTGAGCTTCTCCTCCGGAGGCATACAAGTCACCTCATAAAGCTTTGCGATCTCGTCCTCCTTTGACACACCGGGGAAAATCATCGACGCCGCGCTGGTGGCGTCATTTTCGTTCTGCATAACTCAAATCCTCCTCCTCTTCATCCGCGGGAAGGCCCCTCTCCCGCAGCGCTATCTCCTCGCACCACCGCCCGTGCTCCCTCATACACCTCAAGGGATCCGCGCCGCTGCTCACGGCCATCTCAAAGACGCGCTGCCCGACATTACGCTCGCCCTCGCGGTAATAAGTATCCTCGGCGGTAGGGGAATCACGCGCGGAACTCCTTAAAAACCCCGTCTCCTCGATAAGCAGCCCGACAAAAATCCGCCCCTCGGCAAAAGCCAGAAGGGCGGACATCAAGCGCCGTTCAGATTCAGTTCTACTATCCATCATCCACCGTCCTCTCACATCCCGTTCCTAAGCAGATCGCCGACCGCCGAAAGCGCCGAGCCGGGCCTCACATCCGTATTCGCCAGCGCCTCCGCGCCCTGGGCCGCCTGCTGTCCGCTCTGGATAGCCGCCTGCATCTGCGCCAACTGCTCCTGCTCACGGGCCGCCTGCGCGCGGCGGGCCCGTATCTCCTCCACCGCCCTGGGATCGCGCAGCAGCTTGGCGGGAGCGCCCGACAACTTACAATACTCGCGGATACCTGCATCTACATCCAGAGCGTCCGCCGCTTCTGGGAACGAGGCGGCCAGCGAACCGATAAACGACACACTCTGCTCGATTGGCTTCATCCCCTGCATCTTCTGGGCCTGCGCCAAAATAGAGACAAACTCTATATTTATATCCGTCGTGCCGCGCAAAGCTTCGGGAGCTTCGGGAATAAGCCCCGCCTCATACATGACGCTGTAAATACGTTCAATGGCGGGGGAAAGCAGCTCCCTCTCAAGCCTGCCCAGCACCGGGCCCAGCACCAGCATCTTCTCCTCGTGGCGCTCGATGATCTCCCTGGCCGTCATCTGCGGACCGCCGGACTGCTGCAGCATAAGAAAAAGATCCGCGTACATCGTCGAACGAATCGAATCCGCCGTCTCCTGAATAATCTGCTGCAGCCCGGGCAAATTCAGCTGAACATTATACAGCTGCTGAATCTGCTGCATCTGCCCGTCCGGCACATAAGTGATCCCGTTCGGCATCGAACGCACCCCCGAACGGCGCAGCCCCTCCGGAGCCACCAGAGGCGGGGCCACCTGCTTGCGGATCGCCACCGCCCGGTCGCGGATCTGAATCCGCAGCTCCTTTGCGTCCGGCAGAGCCTCCGCCCCCGGGCCGTAACCATAAACATCGTTGTCAATACAGTGCCAGCGCGGAGTCATCGCGGGAAAACCATGATAACCGCGCACAGAAAGCACCCGCTCCGCGTCGCCGCCGCTCTCCCAATAACAGGAGCGGAACGGCATACGCGTGACCCTCTCATAATCCGGCTCAATCGCCTGATGCACCTCAAAACGGGTAAAAGGGCTGCTCACAGCCGCCAGCCTTACGCCGTCCGAGACATTCTTCTCACCAAACATAGAGACGATCTGCTTCGCCGTCAGGTCGAAATCCCGATAAATACAGTCGATGTCATAACCGTTCGAGGCGCCCAGCCAATAGCGGCCGCACGTAAGCGTCGTACAGCGGATCACATTACTATAATCCGGCACAATAACCATCACGCCGGTGCCGAAAGTGACCAGCTCCTCATAGACATTATGCAGCGCGTGATAAAAATTACTCCCCTGCATCACGCGCATCATGCGGTCGTGCACATCATCCAGCCAGCAGCGCACCTCCCAGTCGTCCGAGAGCTCGGCGTTATGCGTGGAAAGCATAAACCACTGCCGCGAGGGCGAAGTAAGACCGGACTGCATTCCTGCTACCAGCGTGGAACGCGCCTTCCCGGGAACCGAAGAGAGCACCTTAAGCATATCCGGCAGCCTGTCATTCTTCTCGCCGGCGAAACGCCCGCGAAAGGGATGAATATAATCCCGCAGCTCCTGCCAGAGAGGTTCAATATAAGAGGCGTCATTCCGCAGCGCCGCTCGCCGCTGATCCAGCCCCTTCCTAAGCTCCGCCGTATACTCCATCACACACCACCGTCATTCCCCGAACAGCCTCTTCCCGCCCGAAGAGTCCGTAAGACCTCCGGCTCCGCCCTCATTCCTGACCGTAGAGGCCGCCCCCTTGCGTCGGCGCTGACGCTCCAGCGCCTTTGAAAGAGCCAGACCGGAATCCGCCGTCTCGCCGGTAGCCACGCTCGTCGCGCCCGGAACCACCTTCGGGACCGGGGTAGGCTCGTAACTCCCGCCTCCTCCTGAACACATGCCGCTCACTTCCTTTCCTACAAATAAAAATCGAAATCCTCATCCGCCAGCCTCCTATCCAGCGCGGAGGCCTCCACCCCTGCCATCTCCTCTGGCCCCGGCAGCCGAAAGCCCATCATCCTGCCGTTATAACACCGCACCGTTTCCGCTTCAGCCTTGACGTCGGCTCCCTTTGTCTCTTCATACAACCTCGCCGCCTCCTAACTGTAAACGTCATAATCATCGTCGGCCCACCCGCCGCCGTCTCCGGTGCCGCTGTGCGACGACCTGGGCAGCACGTCGGCGGCAAAAGTTATCGCCAGCGCGTCGGCAAGATCCGGACTGGCAAGTCCGCGCTTCGCCATATCCTGCTTGCGTTCCAGCTGAATCTTGCTGCTGCCGGCGGTGTACTGAAACTCCGGGCCGACCAGGTCGTCGCGTAAATCCGAATTATCCGGTATAGCCCCGCCCAACTTAAACCACTCGCGCATCTTGTACCAAACCTCCGCGCGCCGGTTCACACAGTTCGGCAAAAGAGACTTCTCGCCGGCGTAAAAGGCGATGGGAGAGCGGTTCATCAGACGGAGGCTCGACATAACCGCCTCGCCAACGCCAGTCGCGTCCACGATGAGCGCGTCGGCCTTGTGCTCGTCATATAGCCTGGCCGCATGAGCCGCCAGCGTCTCCGGCGTATTCCCACGCACCTGATAGAGAATATTTGAATATAACCCCTGGCGAAGCATGATAACGCTGCGGTCGCCGCCAAACATCGCCACATCGACGCCGATGACGACGGGCGCAAAACCATACATATCCTCCCGCAGATGCTTCCCCATCGCTGCCTCTACGACGTCACCGGGCATAAACTGCGAGACAGAGGCGTGCGGAAACTCCCCCAGCACGCGCACGCGGTACATATCGCTGTCCTCCCCGTACTCCTCGGCAATCTGCTTCACATATTCAGCATCCACGTTGGGACTGTTGATACACGAAAAAACAAACCGCGACCATAAGTCACGGTTCTTGTGATGCGAATTGTAAAAATATCCAGTCAGACGTGTAGGATTCGCCGCCATTAAGATACGTGCCCCAGGCGTCGAAAGAGAACCTCTTGCAGTCTCAAAAACCTGCTCCGGAATGCCGGACGCTTCATCTATGAGGAAAATTAAATTCTTCGCGTGAAACCCCTGCAAAGCTTCCGGCGTTTCCTTCCTTCCGGTACGTGCCGCCACAAACCCAGGCGAATTCTCCATAATAATCTTATCTGCTTTAAACTTAATAGCGCTCTTCCACGGCTCAAGCATACTCCCGTGCCATTTCTTAATTTCCGCCCATAAAATATCCGACAGCTGGTGCGCCGTAGGAGCCGTAACCGGAACCTTAACATCTAAAAAACAGCAAAGCGCCCACAAAGCAG
This sequence comes from Cloacibacillus porcorum, assembly GCF_001701045.1. Classification (GTDB taxonomy): domain Bacteria; phylum Synergistota; class Synergistia; order Synergistales; family Synergistaceae; genus Cloacibacillus; species Cloacibacillus porcorum. The sequence goes on along the minus strand of NZ_CP016757.1, from coordinate 746,912 downwards.
TCCAGGCAAACAGCGTACTCTTTCCAGTTCCGTGCCCGGAACGAATCGTAATCTTAGCGCCCGGGCTTGCAAGCGTATCAAGCACAGCCCGCTGCTGCTCCGTAGGCGTTGCGCCAAGACACTCGATCACAAAATCGCGAGGGGAATCACGCCAGCGCTCCACCAGTTCTACAAGACCGTTATCCATTGGCGCTCGCCCCCGCCTGGCGGGCCTCCACCTGCTGTAAAATCACCGCCGGAGAGACATTCACGTTTACCTCCGTATCCGGCTGTTTGAGCCCCGATATCTCCGCCAACAGACGCGCGGCGGCAATGGGGTCGTGCATCTCCACCTCAAGACCGCCGTCGGAATGCTCCGTCGGCTGAATCGCCTTAAACTTCTTGATCGCGCCGTCCGCCTCATCGGTCAGCCCCGTCGTCGGCACAAAAAGCAGCTCGCCGAAATCAAGTATCTGCTGGCCGCCGTTCTTCTCGGCAAGCTCTTTTAAGATCTCTCTGCGGTGAGGATCGTCCCTGCTGGGTGAAATATGCACGATATCCGTCAGGCTCGTGCTCACGATCCCCATCATTCGCCGCATTATCGCCTCACGAACCCGCTCCTTATCAAAGCCGGAGGCTTCGAGTGCTTCACGTCTTAAATCCTTGATACGACTGATAATATTAAGCTTCCTTAAGTTCTGGCTGGCAATAACAGCGGCAGAACTTCTATTCTCAGTATACCCGGCGCGGACGACTGCCTCAGTGCCGTTGCCCCGGCATTCACCGACATAAAACTGACAAAAACGCTCCTGCATCTCGCTAAGCGCCATCCGTACCGCCTCCTTTCTGCAAGATGATCTAAGGCAAACAAAAAGAGCCACCTCTCAGATGAGAAGCAGCTCTCTGTTCGCCATATCTGTTTATGCCACTATAGAGAAGTATAGCAGAAAATCCTGCGAAAAAATTTGCAACAATTCAGACACAATTTGACCTTTGACTTTTTGACCAATGTACAGAAAAACACACTAGAGAACTCAAAAAAACGCGGGCATAACAGCAGCACAAAACTTTGACCAATGTGGATAACTTGAGAAAAAATTCTCAACAATTTCTCAACAATAGCGGTTGGAGTTCATTTTAACCCGCCCGTTCTCCAGTCTTCAAGTAATGGCTGAACGCTTAAAATCTGCCGATAAAGATAGCTGAGCGCGCTGCGGGTGTACCTGTAAACATTACTTTCGCTGAACATAAGTTCATGTGCGACATCGGGGACATCAAGATTTTGCCAGTAGCGTAAGGCAATCACTCTGCGTTCGGCAGGCGGCAGTTCGTAATAAGCCGTATAGATTCCCTCCACAAGAGCCTGAAGCTTCCGCAGCACAGGATCGTTATACCGATCCATATACCTCTCGCCGGCGCTGTCGGAAACTCCGCCGCCGTCCACCCGTTCGTCGAAAATACAGCCGCCGCCGGCAAGCGCCCTGGCGTCCAGCATAAGCTTATAGCTGTCATAGTCCTGCTTGATCTTCGGAAAATCCTTGATAGCTCCTTCGGCCATCCGGTGCTTATATGAGCTCATCTTCTTGCCTCCCCGCCTCTATTTGTTCGCGATATGCTCGCAAATATGTTCGCGCCCCTCAATCCTTGCCATTGCTGATAAAAACCTGACTGCGAACATTGCGAACACACAAACCCCTTGATTTTAGAAAAACATTTAAAAGGTAAAAAATTCTATTTATAGCGCTTTTTTCGTGTCACATGTTCGCAGGGTACAGTTATCCCCTCTGATAGCAAAGATTTTTTTGTGCGAACACATTTGCGAACAGATTATCCATCTGCTCGCGCACCCCGCGGCGCGCCATTGCTATTACCGTCTTTTCTCGTGCGAACATTCTTAACTTACTATTTAAAGTGTTCGCGGCTTATGTGCTCACATCATAATTTGACAATATCCGCAAAGACAGTCTTCTTTGGCGGCACGCGCCACATCCTCGCATTGGCGTGCCCCATCGGCTTTGAAGTTTCGCCGGTGAGCTTCGCCAGCACCTTGCCCGCCTTGATCAAAGTCCCGGTCTTTATGTCTCCCGGAGGATAGCCGCACTCGTGCAGGATCTGCGTCGTCGTCTTCAGCTCCCACAGTTCGCGCATACATTCCCACTCAAGGCGTGAGGCGATTATCTCCTCGACGCTGGAGGGAACCTCGAACTCGCGGTTGCGTTCCGCAAGCAGCGCGTCCTCCTCTTTCGTCAGCCACCATTGACAATCCTCGTTTTTAGGCTCTTTGAGGTACATAAGGTAATAGCGCTCATAGACCTCGCGCCACATCTGCTGCATCTCGCCGCGGTCCAGCGCCGTGATCCTCGCCAGCGGGATACACCACCAGCGCGCGTTGCCCGTATCGTCGATAAGAAACTGCCTCTGGTTCACCGTCGCACCGTAAATCGTACGACGCTGGAAATCCGACTCCTTGCGGCTCCAGGGCATACGCATCTTATCCGAACCGCGAGTGAGAAACGCCTTGAGGATCGGCAGCTCGGAGCGGTTGAAAGTCCCCTCCAGCTCGCCGTATTCCACCCCCCAGGCAGAGATGGCGGCCTTTACGCTGTCCTTATCCTTAAGGTTGAGGCCGACACCCTCCGAAAAAAAATCATCCCTGCCAAAGAGCGTGCGAAACCAGGTCGTCTTGCCTATCCCTTGTCCGCCGACGAAGGTCAGCACGCCACGGCAGCGGAAGCCGCGCTTCATAAAGACGGCGGCCACTCCGGAGATGAGCCAGCGGCGCACCAGCGTCTCTTTGAAGGGGCGCGGAAAATCCTTCTCCTCTACAAGCGAGTCATAGACATTCTGGATACGATTCATGCCGTCCCAGGGCTCGGAGAGTATCCAGTCCTTGACGGGATTGCTGATATTCTGCGAGCCGATGTTCGAGATGAGAGGTTCAATATCGCTCTTCGGCATCCGCCAGCGCGAACAGAGAGAGAGTATCTCGCCGATCGCGGCGTTCTTGGCGTTATCGCCGCACCAGACACGCCCAGGCATCGTAAAGACCTCCTCCTTCTTGATCTCGTCATATTCCACCGACATGCCCGCGAAGGCTAAAAGCGCCCGCAAATTTTCCACCGTACCCAAAGGCCGGCCGCTCTCTGAGAGATCCACAAACTGAGGCTCCGAATGCTTCAGCTTATAAAGCCCCTTATCCTTGAAGGCCGCCAGCTTACGCAGCATCACAGCGCGGCATCTTTTAAGGCCGTGCTTCGCCGCGTAGTCATTCCAGTCCGTACCTGCGTCATCCTCGTCAAAATCTGGATAAACATAGGGGACGCCGGTCTCCTCAAAAACCCGCAGCGCCGCGTGCAGACCGGGATTGCCGCGCGAGCGGTGGTCATTATCCGCCGCTATGACAAACTCGCGCTCCGGAAAAAGATGGCGGACATTTTGCACCACCGGCAGCAAATTGCCGCAGTTAAGGGCAATTACTATGCTCTCTCCCGTGGCCTCCGCTACGGTGCAGCCCGTCGCCCAACCCTCGACGATCCAGACGCGGGCGGTGAGCCTTCGCAGCTCCGTCTGAAAAAAGCTCTCTTTCTCCGCAAGGGGAAGCTCTTCTACCCCTTTAAATACCTCCCCCCGCGCGACAAGCAGGCCAAAATTGCCGGCAATAGGCGCGCCAGTCTGCGGACGCTTCACACCCTGCGCGGTAATAGTCTGGATATTGACGATCTCGCCGCTGGGGTCAAAGAGCGGATAAACAAGCTCGCTGCCCAGCAGGCGCGCTCCAAAAACATCACCGAGCCCCTTCTTGGCCGCGTAACCGTGCGTGACGTCGGCCGGTGTAGACGCCTCCCACTTCCGGCGTGCGAGCTCCGAAGCCTGGGCGCGGGAGAGAGCCTCCTGCCGCTTACGCTCGGCCCTCTCCGCCTCCCACCTCTCAGCCAGCGCCCGCTTCTCCTCGGCGGACATAGAGCCGGAAGAGACGCCTCCGTCCTTATGCGGATCCCACATATACCACTCGTCCGTCTTCCAATTATGCAGCCAGCCGCGAAACCACTCGTCGGCAAAGACCTTATACTCGCCGTTATTAGAGCCGCGCTTGTCGCCGGAAAGCGTAACGCGGTGCTTGCGGCCGTCGATCTTCAGCCCCTTATTATCCGCGAGATAAATCCCCTCTGAGCCGAGGAAATCCAAAAAATCCCTCTCTATATCGCTTACGCTGTAATCCAGCGCCCTCACCTGCCTCTATTTACTGCCAATACCAAGCCTTTTCGCGGTAGCTGCGATCGCCGCCGGGCGACACCAGGTGTGCATGAATCGACGCCACTCGACATCCTTCACCTGGCGGCCCTCCTGGTCGCGATAAAACATCGCGAATGGATAAAATCCAAGCCTAAGCGCATCGATGCAGCGCTTTTCCGCCTTCTCACAACTATCTCCACTAAAACCAACGAGGATATAACATCTAGCCTTACCGGGCCTGTACCAGCTTGACGACCGTAATACATATGAGGCGTAGACAAGGGCATCATATTCCTCCGGGCGGTCATAGGCGAAAAACGCCTCCTTAACCTTCGCCGCCTCAAAGAGCGGCATATGCCATAGCTTTAATCTGGCCGCCTCCAACCCTCCGGAGAGGATCACCTTCGCCTGAGATTCAAGCATCTTAAAAACCGCGCGGACATGCTGCTCGCTGCACGCCAGCAGATTATCGTCCTGGACGATATTTCCGGGCTTAATCTCCAATTCACGCAGCCCGCCGGGACTTATACGCGGAACCATGCAAAACCAACAATGATTCGGACAGCCGCGGGACGTTATAGTGACGCCATGGCGCAGATACCGCCCTGGAATAAACTCGTCTCCTGAGGGATAACCGCTTATGGCGGGACCGCCTAAATGCACAGGCGCGATCCTCTTTGCCTCCCATGCTTTCGCAAGACGTTCGCCCTCAGGGATATCCCAGCTAAAAGAGACACTTACATGGATCTCGGAGACATCCTCAGGAATAAAACAATCCAATGGAGGATCACCGATAAAAACATGTCTGTCCTCTTCCGTAGGGACCGGCGTGAAAGACGTCGCACGGGGGAACACCCTAAGAATTGTCATCGCACCTGACACTCATCACAGGACCGCCGTCCTCGTGCGTCTTAAGCTGGCCGTAATCACGGCAGACAAAACCGCAGCCGTCTTCCGTGCCACCCAACAGCAACTTGGAGCAGCCGACGGGACACATATCATGCCGCACAGGCAGCCGTACAGGAGGCTCCTTCCTCGCCCCCCCCGTTTTGATATCCGCTTGGCGCCCTTTTCAGCCCCGCCGGTGGAGCCGGACGATGTTGTACCTTTCTTCCTTCGTTTACCTATCGGCATGTCAATCCTCCTCGATCTTAACCAGTATCATCGCCGTATCCAGAGCATTGCGCTGCTCGATGCGCTTCAAATATGACGGCGCCTTATAAAAGCGAATAGTATGAGGACTTACGCCTTGCCGTCTTGCCAGTTGTGGGATCGTACCGATGTCGATAAAAATATCTCCGTGGTACAGAGCATATTCAGGCGCAGGCAACCTACCGTACCTCCACCCTCGGCCCCCAGCAGCCGTGAGCGTATTTATGGCAGCGCCGGCAAGGCAGCACACCGAGCGGGCGTACATCCGGACGCTCCCGCCCGACATACGCCTCACGGTTATAACAGCAGCACACCGCGAAAAACGCTGGCTCGCCGGACAACACCCGCCGCAGAATACCGGCGATCTTCATTCGCAGTTTATGGCCTCTCATCACGCGGGGCCTCCAATGTCTCCCACGGCTTCCGGCTTAAGCATCGACCACTCTTTCGTATCTGCCTTTTTCGCGGATTCCGGAGCCGTCTCCATGGTCCTTATCAGCCGTTTGGTAAAATCCTTATATTCGCGCAACTCATTGTTTGTGCCATACGCGAGCTTTCTGTATTTGGCTATACCGGCGGCAATGGCGTTTTCACGGTCGTCCGTCGGAGCTGGCACACAGTTGGCCTTGCAATTCGCCGCGCGTAGCTCTTCTTTCAGCTTCTCGATCACCCCGGCCATCACCTTGTTCTGGGATTTCAGCTCCTGCGCATCGACCTCGGACGGGCGCGGGGCCGAAAGCTTCACTACGTGCTCGCGTTCCTTCTCAAGAGATTCGCGCAACGTCACATTGGCGCGGTATGAATCTATAAGCTCGAGATTCATCTCCGATATTCGTTCCTTCGCCACTTCAAGCTGCGCCTCGCGTTCGCGTTCGGCCCTCTTCAACTGTGAACAACGCACGTCGAGTTCCGCACACCGCTTTTGCAGCGCGTCATTATCACTGCGGAGTTTGTCTATCTCCAACCCGACAAGAAACTCTATAGATTCCGAGAGCTGCTTATTCTGCTCCGGAGTGAGAAAATCAAATTTAAAATCAAACATCACCCAAAAACTCCTCCTGGCCATACATCGCCCAACAGTCCTAATCAATCGCCTCGTAACGCCTTATGATGCCGAGCGCCTTAAGCTGGCTGGTGATCTTCTCCGCCGCCCAGACATTCTCGTCCGAGCCGCTGCGCCCCTCAATAACCTCCGGCATCGCGATCCGCCCCTCAGCGACCCGCTTGCGAAACGTACTCTTGCCGATATCCCAGGCCTTCACCACCATATTCAGCGTCACGGGGCCAGACTCCGGCCACGGAACAAACCGCATCTCAGGCATGGCGCCACCCTTAAGCGCCGTTCTCTCCGCCGGCGACTTCGTCGTCTCTGGCTCAATACTGGGGTAAGACGCCGTCTCGCTGGGCCTGATTGAAGATCGCTGACCTTGCCCCCACCGTTCTTCAATCAAAGCGTCAATGGCGTCGCAAATCTCAAATCCGACATCACGGCCGACATGCCTCGGCAGCCCGACCGTGATCTTCACCCCAAAACTGGGATTATAAGTAAAACTTGCGCCCACCTACTTCACCCCCTGGTAACCTTTCTTAGCGGTGCATAATGCACCTTCAGCCAACGGCATAACCCCTTATCGTCCAGCTCCTTTTCAAGACAAAAATTACAGCCAAGCTTTATCTGCGCCATGGCGCGCAGCTCGCTGGCAGGCGCGCAACTAAGCCGCTCCTCAAAAACATGCTTCTTCTCGTGAAAATCACCGCTGCAAAAAGCGACCATCCGGCAAACAGTGCTCAAAACAACGCCTCCAATCCAAAATCGTGATAGAATGTTAGGACACATACTTTCAAAGCTGTTGAAACTCCCTATGTCGTACTGCGAATACGACATAGGGAAACAGCTCAATCCTCAAGCTCCGTCCTGTTCCTCACCGCGTCGAGCAAATCGGCCTGTGACATGCTAAAACGCTTGCGCATCCTGCACATAATACTCTGCACGCTCCGCACAGAAGATCCGGTCATTGCGGCTGACAGCTTCGCATCACCTTCGGTGGCGGCCATCGCCCTTAGAACCGCCTTTGTCACAACCCCTAAAGAATTGAACTCTGCCTGTGTCATCATCTTAAGCAAACTCCTCCAAAGCGTCGGCCACATCACGCAGCCCCAGCGAGTCGAACAGCCGTACCGCCTGAAACATCGCTTTAGTACGCGCATAATCCTCGTCCATCTCGTCTTTGAGATCCAGCAAACGGTCACGCACCCGCTCCGCCGCCGCTATCTGTTCCGTCGTCAACATGCACTTATCTGATACCAACACATCTGCCATCTCTTTTACAAAACCTCGTCGTCCTTAAACCTGAACGTATCCATAGTCTCCTCGAACACCCTAGCCAGAAACTCCTCAAGCTCGCGCCGTGAACTCACGGCAGCCGAACGCCCCGCGATCTCAAAAGCCACGCTCTTATCCGGATAAACCAGCTTTGTTACACGAATCCCGCCTTGATCCACATTGCCGTACATATTATTACCGTTCATAACCTCTACTCCTCCTTCCCGCCGGATCACCAGCTCCAGCCTAATAACCTCTTTTTCGTCAAACCGGGCTCCGGGCCGGCATTCCGCATCTTGAATCCCTACGCCACCGCCGCCATCCCGGACCCCCGCATCTTCGCCACCTTCCGGGGGATAGGAGGGTTTGCCTCCGACTCCATCATAAGCTCAATCGGCGTACAACCGAGGATATCGGCCATTCGGCGTAAATCAGAAACACGTGGCTCTCTCTTATTTGTCTCGTATCTTGAAATTGTATCAAGAGAGACCCCCATAGATTTTGCAAGCTGTCCTTGCGTAAGTCCTGCTTTTTTGCGATAAAATTTAATACATGACACCATCATCACCTCTATTTATGCTATATGATCGAATAATACACAGATTTTTTATATCCGTCAAGGCTATATAGTCTAATAAATTAGACTATAGTGCGCATTGAAGTAGGCCTGCCATTTGGTAGAATTAAATTACAGAAAAGGTGATAACAATGAATGTAGGAGAACAAATAAGAGAAGCAAGAAAGCGTTACGGAATGAACCAAGGAGAATTAGCAGAAAAGATAAGCGTTTCCTTAGATACCGTATCGCGCTGGGAAACAGGTAAACGGATGCCCCGAGCAGAAGATCTCGCAAAGCTTGCTTTGGTCTTGGGGGTTTCTGTCGCATACCTAATGGGAGAAACATCGAAAATGTTGCCAAACCAAAAGGAACTAAAAGACGTCATAAAAGAGCGCCGCCAACTTTTTCATAACACCATAGAACAACTCGCTGTAGATATAGGAGTATCGCCAGAGACAGTAAGGGATTGGGAAGCGGGGATAAAAATACCAACAAAAGAACAACTAAAAAAAATGAACCTCCTCTCCCCAAAACTTGAGGAACTGTTAGATAAGGGAATAGCCCCTGGCCCTGGCGAATATTCTCTACTCTGCGGTTTCATCCCAGAAAAAACACTTTCTCCAGAGGAAATAAAACAGCGAGAACAAATAAGGAGAATGGGCATGCCCTTAATGAAGAAATGCCACCAGAGACAGGAAGCTATATCCAACACAATATCACAAGGTAGCCCAGAAGTTCTGCCAGGAGAAGTCATCGAAGAACTGGCACGGTTTAACAAACTTTTAGACCAGACAGCCTGGTGCTTTGATGATGATGAAAAAGACATAGTAATATCCATCCTCAAGCGCTGCATAAAAACGCTTGAGAAAGAAAGTCCCAAAGATATAGAATCGGCGAAGACGGCATAATCTACATCTATCAATATAAATGAGGTGTATAAAATGCTCTATCTTGTTATACTTGCAGGAGTGGTAATCGCTTTAATAATATACAACAACAAGAGAGCAACAGAAAAAGAAAAAAATCTCCACCGCGAAAACATATCCAAGTCTACCGCCAGACCAGAGGATGTGCTTACAGAAGGAGGCATCCCCAAGAAAATAAGTAAAAACAATCCGTCTTGTATATACCAACGTTGCAATAGCCTGGAATGTGATGGGCTTTCAATCAACAGTCATGTAATGAGAAAAATTAAAGCTGGAGAAAAAGCAACTCTTTGGGATGTACACAAGGATCTAGACCCGCACTTTATAAAAAAAGACGGGCTATTGGATCCCAATAGATTTTCATCTCCAACAAAATACAGTAATATCATCATAGAGGGCAATCCTGAGTTTAAATATGAAATTATGTGCATGCAGGTTTTATTTGACCTAAACGAATGCATATTCAAAATTAAAAAGGCCAAGGATTTTTCAAAATGCGATTTTATATTTAGAGACATCACTGATTATATTTGTGATAGAACATTTGAAATAGCAGGAGAAATTATCCAAAAACACCTTGATATCGACAACTATGCTTGTCAATTAGTTATAAGTTTTTGTACCACATACTTAAAATTTAGAGCAGAAAACGGCATCGACAGAAAAGGAGATATTGTTGCCGTATCTGAACTTCTTTTATATGTAAATGCTATAAAATCGGTTTCTGCGTGTGCTGTAATTTCACAAGACGCAAACACGACAAAAGACACAGCAAACGATCAACCGTCTGAGAATGAAAAATATTCTCAACTATTGACTTCTAACGGCGTTCCTCACCGCTCTCCATCGTCGAAAACAGAAACAACAAATATAACACACACATCCAGACATGAAATAATAAAACAATGTCACGAGGTTACACAAAAGACACATGAAGAATTTACTCGATTGGCGGAGTTTACAGATTTAGATTGGTTCTTTGAGAGAATAAAAAATATAATTAATAGACAGCAAGATGAAGCATGCAAAATTATAAAAGAAGAAAAAATAACACCTAAAAAATTCATGTATGCACAAATGACTTCGCTCGCGTTGGATTTTATTCTCTCTGGCCGATATTGCATATACAGAGGGACGTTAAACATGGAAGGTCGAGATCTAAAAAAATTATTTTTACACATAAACAGAAAACAACAACGATTAGGCTACATCACCAAAGAAACCGCAGACGACAACTCCAAATACCTAGAAGAAGAACTCAAGAAAATCGGATAGGAGAGCAGCTATGAAAGATCAAAACGATATCAATATATACCTGCGTTTGATAGAACTAAGAAACACTGTCATAAACAGATATGTAAACTTAGTGTTTGGTTTGATAGCTGTATTTGGATATGTGTACACAAACTTAAAAGATGATAAGGTTACCGTATATTGCCTCCTTATGACTATCCTCGCGTCCTTCCTTATTGTTGGTCTTATCGCGCGGAAAGATCTTAATACGATTAATAAAAGTGTAAAAGGCCCCCTTAACATAGCGAATATAAAAGAATTAGGGGATGATTTATTTTCCTGGCTTTTTGAATTCTCAACGATAGGAATAGGCTCGGTAATTATTTTTGTTATTTCTCTTGCAGTGATTTATACTTTCTTTAAAGACAACATTATAATTATAACTCTATTTATATTTTTGATTATACAGATCATACTCTTCATTTGCTACTATTTTATGGTAATGAAAGTTCTTGAACGGCTAGATATCAAAGAAAAAAGAAAAAACATATACTCCACTTCTTTAAATACTAAAAAAGACACGCGTGATAAATGGTTTGGCAGGGATATCTAACACGGCTCTTCCTTTATATCCTCCTCAGCCTTCGCGTCCCGCAGCCGATCCAGCTCATCGGCCTACCACTGCATCATCCGCGTCCTCCCCAAAGCCCATCGCACGCACCACAAGCCGTACCGTATTCTCGCTCATACAACAATTCGCCCTATCGCTCAGAAGAAAAGACAAAAAAACTCCAGCAAATTTGGGCCATTCTATATCCAGATAACAAAATAATCACCTACATAAATTTTCAAGCACTAACATAACTTTCAAGGTAACAAAACAAAAAAACCAACCAAGCAAAAAACAGACTCCATAACCGCAATATGTGCCCAAATAAGGCCGTGCAATAGTAATTTCAGATAATGTTACAGGTGCAATTGACAAATTTAATAATGGCTGAAAAATATTTGTTATATACTTTTTTACTTTTTTGCGATGATTGTGAAGATTAATACTTTTAATTTTTTCAATCACAGTCATCGATTTTTCCTCTTCCCATAAAATACCATAACTATCAAACTTGATGTCGTTCAGTTTATTAAGATCCGGAAATTTATTGATTATAAGATATAAGGACTCTTTCATTGCACTTATCTCATGATGATAATCCATTGCATCATGAAAACATTTGCCTCTGTCTCCAAATATATTTTTCATCCATTCTAAATGGTGCATTTCATCACGCGTAAGAATCGAAGACAAATATAACGATTCTTTCTGTATTAAAATTCCATTTATTTCAGATACAACAGCGCTGGCTTTGCCATTCAGATTTTCCATATATTTTTCTTTACGCTCAAAAACTCCGTGAAATTCAAAATTAGTTTTATCGTTTAACTCATAGAAGGCTTGGAACCACTCCATCCAATTATATTTTCCCTTTTCAGGTATTATCCCTTGATTTTTTTTCTCACAAAGAACACAATCTGCGACTCCTGCGAAAAACGACGAAAGGCTGAAAAAAATTGGATGTAGTACTTCATTCCGTATTAAGACTAAACGGCTATTCTCTATCCGTGCATGCCCCCAATTTATAAAAATTGCTAATAAAAGGGAAGAAAAAACCCCAATAAAAAAAGGAATGACTGCTACGGTCAAAAATTCCTTTTTTTCAAATAATTCAATATTCGAACAATAGACTACAAATAGAAAGCAGAAAACGATGATTAACGCCGTTAATAATACTTTATTAATGTCACACTTAAGCAAGGTTATAGATTTTATTTTGATTTTAGTTAACATGAAAGTCAATCCTTCTTAACCTTTTCCTTAACATTACTCCGCAGCCGATCCAGCTCATCGGCCCACCACTGCATCATCCGCGTCCGCTCCGGCAGCTTCGAGGCGAAATTATAATCCGCGCGCACATGATCCTTATCCGTATGAGCCAGCTGCAATTCTATAGCGTCTATCGACCACAGGCCGCTCTCATTCAGCAGCGTGCTCGCCATGGCGCGAAGCCCGTGGCTCGTCAGCTCCTCCTTCGAGTACCCTATCGACCGCAGCGCAACACGCACCGTATCCTTAGTCATATGCTTCTCCGGATTCCTGGTATTAGGGAACACATACGGCGAAGACACGCCGCAGGCGGCAAGCAGCCGCTCCTCGCCGCGAAGCGCCTCTACCGCCTGCTTGGAAAGAGGCACAATATGCGGCTCGCCGTTCTTCATCTTCTCCCCGGGCTTACGCCACTCCGCGCGCGTAAAATCGATCTCAGACCACCGCGCTTCCGCCACCTCGCCGGGACGGCAGAAAGTATAGACGGAAAAAAGCAGCGCGTAGCGCACGCGTCCGGAGCGATAAATCGTTATCTCCCTCATAAGTTTAGCCACATCGCGCCTGTCCGTGAGACTGGCAAAGTGCTTCTTACTCTTAGGCGCCAGGTGCTTCACGATCCCCGCCGTAGGATCCGCCATAATCGGCCCCATAGGCGGCATCCCGTAACGAAAAATCTGGCCGTAAATCCCTAAAATCTTCCGCGCCGAATCATGAAACCCCGCATTATCCAATCCCTTCACCACCGGCAAAATATCAAAAGCGGTGATAGAAGCCGCAAGCCGGCCGATAAACGGCGGCAATACATGATTCTCAAGCCGTCCCTTGACGTCCTTACGGTAACTCTCACGCAGCGGCATAATCTTTGTGTTATACCAATCCCATGCAAGCTCCTCAAACCGTAAATCAGACGGCGGCTTGCCCACAGACAGGCCAATCTCGCGCCGCTTCAAAACACACAGCTCGCGGGCCGTCTTAATGCCAACCTCCGGATAATCGCCGAGCTTATACTTCTTTGTTTTCTTGTTAGCCCCGCGAACAATCAGCCACCAATACCGCGAACCATTCGGCAGCACCTCAAGATAAAGCCCTCCGCCGTCGGCGCGCATATACCGGACCTCTCCGGGCTTAAAACTCCGTATAGAAATCTCCGTAAGCAATTCGACTCCCCCTTTGCGTAACTCAAAAAATAATTGCGTAACGCAAAACAGCAATTTGAGTAACACATTTACAAAAGCAGGAGCGAGAAATCAAGAGCAGCCCAGAGCACCCCATACACAAGAAAAACCCCTGCCAGACTGATTATAGCAGGGGTCTCAAATATTACGCAATAGCTTATAGCAAGCTAGAGAAAGCAGAATGGCGGAGAGTGGAGGATTCGAACCCCCGGGGCTGTGACACCCAATTGATTTCAAGTCAATCACCATAGACCACTCGGACAACTCTCCAATTACGGTAGTGAATTATAAGGGATTTTTTCTATTAATGCAAGCTGGCGTTTGTTAGAATACACCCGAGAGATGTTGATAATGGAAGAGATAAAGCTGCGGCGGCATAGCTTCACCTTCGGCAACGCGGACGTCGTGATAATAAGGGCGCCCCTATTGAGAACAGGATGCGCCGCGGAAAATGAAGAGAGAGGATGGATAATCATGGCTGAATTCAAACTGAAGATACCCGATATGAGCTGCGAACACTGCGAAAAGAGGATACGCGAGGCAGTCTCAAAGGCAGGCGGCAGAGTAAAATCCCTTGACCTAAAGAGCAAAGAGGTCGTCGTCGACATCGAGGCGGAGGCCGACAAGCTGCTGTACGTCATCGGCGAAGCCGGTCATAACGCCGGGCTTATATAACCCCTTATATACAAACGTCAACGCTTTGAGGCATTGAGCCGCGCAAAGCGTTGACATTCAAAAGACCGATATTCCTACATACCTTTAAGTAAGCTTAATACCCCAGCTCTTCACCGACTATTATCACGTGGCATTCGCGGCCCAGCGGCGCCCGCTCTATCAGGGTCACGACGCGGCATATCCGCTCCGGGCTGTTGCAGTCCATGCAGTGGCCGGTCGCCGTACAGGGGGTCTTTCTCGCGAGACGAAGCGCGTTGGGCGGGGAGGCGATATCGCGCGCGCGTTTTATCGCCGAATGGACGTCGGAGCTGATCTTGTTGATGCCGACGATGTAGATGATTTTTCCGGGCGCCCAGGACATCACGGCAACCCGGTTGCCCGCCCCGTCGATATTCACGATCGTGCCGTCCATCGACAGCGCGTTCGCGCTGGTCACAAACCAGTCGGCCTGCAGTTCGCCGAGCAGCGCCGCCGTACGCTCCGCGGGGCTCATATCCGGCAGCCAGTGCTCGGATATCTTGCAGCCCTTCTCCTCAAGCCGCTCCATCAGACCGATCTCACGCACCGTAACCGTCCCGGGGATGCCGACTGTCGCGCCTTCCTCGATCATTTCAAGAGCCCGCTCGCAGGCGGCCTCCGCGCTTTCAGCGTACTGCGCGGAGAATCCGCGCGCCTCAAGCGCTTTGCATACACTCTCGCCAAGCTTCCGGTTGCTGGCCTTCTTTGCCTCAGATGTATTCATATAATCACCCTTTTAGAAGAAACGTTTAATACTTATCTCCACTATATGATATATTTCATATTAATACAAGACGGAGATTAATGTTTTGCCGCCTCCCTGTCGCAGATCAGCTCTCCAGCGATCGCGTAGTTCTCCTTCGGCATCTCGTTGATTATGACCCGCACGGACTGCACCGGCGCGTCAAGCGATTTGCAGATCGCCTCGGTGACCGCATTGGTAAGGGCCCTTTTCTTTTCCAGATCTCTTCCCTCGATGATATTCAAGATCGCTATAGGCATCTTTCTTTCTCCTCACTTTTTCTCAGATAATGTTCAACGAAGCTTCCCAATACGCCGTCGGCGGCAGGGCGGCTTTTGCGCGCGGACGCGGAGGCCCTCTGCCGCAGTTCGTCCCCGTCAACCTCTATATCCAGCGTCCCTTTGTTCAAATCAATTGATATTATATCTCCATCGCGGACATAGGCGATAGGGCCGCCGAGAGCCGCCTCCGGGGATATGTGTCCGATGCAGGGGCCTCTTGTCGCCCCGGAAAAACGCCCGTCCGTGACCAGGGCCGTCGTGTCGGATAACCCCGTGCCCACCATCAGCGTCGTCACCAGCTGCATCTCTCTCATGCCCGGACCGCCGATGGGCCCTTCGTTGCGAATCACGACGACGGAGCCCTTCTCTATCCGACCATGTTCGACAGCCTCCACCGCCTCTTCCATGTTTTCAAAGACGACGGCCGGTCCCCGATGTACGCGCATATTTTCCGCCACGCCAGACTGCTTCACCACCGCGCCGTCAGGAGCCAGGCTGCCCCAGAGAACCTTTAACGAGCCGCTGCTGTGGAAGGGATTTTCCCGTGGGCGGATGATATTCTTGTCCTCCCAGTCGGCGGCCTCCGCGATCTCCTTTATGCTCTTTCCGCTCACGGTGCGCTCTTCGCCATGCAGCAGGTCCCCCAGCGACTGCAGGATCGCGGGCACGCCACCGGCGGCGTTAAGGTCGTTGAAGGGGACCGTGCCGGAGGGATGTACCTTTGATATGTAGGGGGTGGCGGCGCTTATCTCGTCCATCTCCGCAAGGGAGATGTCGATGCCGGCCTCTCTCGCTATCTCGCTCATATGCAGTACGAGGTTTGTCGAAGAGCCGATAGCGAAGCCGACCTTCAGGGCGTTTTCTATGGAATTTTTATTGACATAGTCCCGCGGCCGCCTTCCCTCACGCGTCAAGCCGACGATTATTCTGCCCGCCGTAACCGCCTCCTGCCGTTTCTGCGATGTAAAGGGCGGGGTCGTCGCCGTCATCGGCAGGCCCAGCCCCAGCGTTTCGACGACGCAGCTCATCGAGTTTGCCGTTCCCAGCATCGCGCAGCTGCCCTGCGTGGGCATCGTGCATCTTTCGATCTTCTCCAGCTCCGCCCTGGTGATCTCCGCCTCGAAGTATTTTCCCGTATACTCGCGCAGCGAGGGCATGGAGAGCTTCTGCCCCTTATAGCAGCCATTCTGCATGGGGCCGCTCTGTACAAAGATCGAGGGGATGTTGACGCGAAGCGCCGCCATCAGCATGCCGGGAATTATCTTGTCGCAGCTGCCGAGGAATACCGCCCCGTCGAAACAGTGAGCCTTCAGCATTATCTCTATCGAGTCGGCGATCACCTCACGGCTGGGAAGAGAATAGGACATCCCCCTGTGGCCCTGGGCCAACCCGTCGCAGACGCCGATGGTGCAGAACTCAAAGGGAAGTCCCCCCGCCTCGGATATCCCCCTCTTTACAAAGGAGGCTATCTCCCTCAAGGGAGCGCATCCGGGAACGATCTCATTCCAGCTGTTTACCACGGCGATGAAGGGACGCGACATCTCTTCCTTTTCTATGCCGAGTGAATATAACAGCGACCGGTGTCCACCGCGGTCGATACCGCACACCACCGCGTCGCTGGGCAGTCCTTTGGCCTTTATAATTTCATCCGTTGAATTGTTCATGAGCAAGCTCCTTGGGGGATAGAATTTTCCGGCAGCCTCATGACAGTGAAGCTAAGCGGAGGCTGCCGGAGCTGTATTTCTTATTTCTGGTTTATACCGGCCTTTTTCGCGACTCCCTGGAAGTAGACTGTCATATCCGTCAGATACTTCGCCTGTTCATCCGGGGTCATATAGCTCGGTACGGCGAGTATCGCGGCAAGGTCTTTTTCGACTCTCGGATCCTCGCTAAACTTTTTCAGGGCTTCGTTCACCCTGGCGACGACATCTTTTGACAGTCCTTGGGGACCAAATACATACATATTAAAGGGTTTCCTTACGTCATATCCCTTCTCCAACAGAGTGGGAAGTTCGGGGAAGAAGGGGCTGCGCTCGGGGGTACATACGGCCAGCGGGCGCAGAGAGCCGTCTTTGACATACTGAGGGATAGAGGGGGCGTTCAGTGAGGCCGCGTCAAGAAAGCCGCCGAGCAGCTTCGGTATGCGCGTCGCCCCGCCTCCGCCGCTGACGGCGACTATCCTTCCCCCACCGGCGGCGTTGTCGATCGCCGCGAGTTCAAGCTGGCTGGTGGAGCCGATCTCCACGGGCATCTTCACCTTTCCGGGATTGTCTTTAAGGTAGGCCATAAAATCATCGATCGTCTTCCACGGCGAATCCGCCTTCACTGTGATGGCATCGCAGGTCGCGACAGCCCTGCCAACCGGTGTGAATTCGTCCCAGTTGAACTTCGCAACGCCCGTCACGTAACCCGCGAGGATCGCCTCGTGCATCCAAAGGAGCGTGTAGCCGTCGGGCCTGGCCTTGAGCACCTCGCGCGCACCGATACTTCCGCCGCCTCCGGTGATATTGGTGATGACGACAGGCTGACCGAGGAACTCCTCCGCGTACTTGGCAAATATTCTGGCCGTCGTATCGACTCCGCCTCCTGGCGCATATCCGACAATCATTTTGATCGGCTTCGAGGGATATTTGTCCGCCGCACAGGCCGGCAGGCCCGTAAAGGCAAAGATAGACATGACCACTAAACAAACCGCTGCAAACTTCTTAAACATAAGATGTAGCCTCCTTGATATTTGGATTTACCACTATTGTGAATCAACTCTTATTTTGCGTTTTTTGAGCGCGCCGCTCACCAGCGGCCAGGCAAGGGATATCACGGTCAGGATCAGGCAGCAGAGGGATATTTTTCCTTCAAACAGCGGCATATAGCTGCCATTGCTCGACATGAGCCCCTGACGCAGATTATTCTCAATGAGCGGCGCCAGGACAAAGCCGAGGATCGCGGGAGTCATGGGGAATTCGAGCCTCTCCATACAGTAGCCGACCAGACCGAAGAAGAGCAGGAGCCAAATGTCAAAAATCCTGTTATTCAGCGCGTAAGCTCCTACCACACACATCACCACAATAAAGGGTAGCAGGTACGCTTTTGGGGTACTCAGCGCCCTTATGAAAACTTTGATTGCGACGAGCATCATAATAAACATCGCCAGGTTCGCGAAAAATACTGCGGAGAAGGTGCTGTAGACAAACATCGCGTTGTTATTAAAGAGCATCGGCCCAGGCTGAAGGCCGTGTATCATCAGCGCTCCCACGAGAACTGCGGTCGTCGCGTCACCGGGAATGCCCATCGTCAGCATCGGTACCAGCGCTCCCGCGATCACCGCGTTGTTTGATGCCTCCGAGGCGATTATTCCGCTTTTATATCCAGTTCCAAAGAGTTCGGGATGCTTTGAGTGAGACTTGGCGTTTCCATACGACACTACATTCGCCGTCGCACCGCCGATGCCCGGCAGAAGGCCGATGAAAAACCCGATGATAGTGCTTTGGATCACATTGGAAAGATCACCTTTGAAGAAATTCCGGAAGCCGATCCACACATTTTTTATTGGCACCTTCGGCACAAGGACGCTGTTGTCGGAGCCCATGTCGGAAATTATCTGCGATATGGCGTAAAGGCCGATCAGATAGGGCATTATATTGACTCCGCCCTCAAGGTCCTCAAAACCAAAAGTAAAGCGCGGCACCATATCTATCTCCGAACTTCCCACCGTCGCGAAGAAAAGACCGATAAATGTCGCCAGCAGACCTTTGGTCATCGATTTTTTCGAGAGTACGACGACGATGCTCAGCGCGAGGATCGACACCGAGAAATATTCAAAATTCCCGAAGGTCAGGGCGATCTTCGCCACCTGGGGAGCGACGAATATCAGAGCGACGGAGCTGAACAGACCGCCGATGAAAGAGGCAAATATCCCTATGCCGAGGGCCCGTCCAGGCTCGCCCTTCTGCGCCATCGGATAGGCGTCGAAGGTGGTGGCCACGGAGGATGGGGTTCCCGGCATCCTTAAGAGCGCCGCCGAAACAAGGCCGCCGGATATTCCTCCTGTGTATATGCCAAGCAGGAGGCATATTGAAGATACGGGATCTATCTTAAAGGTGAGAGGCAGGAAAAGCACGATGCCCATCGTCGCCGTCATGCCGGGAATAGCGCCGAAAATTATTCCGGCAAACGTCCCAATAAGCAGTAGCATGAATGGAAAGGGAGAAAAGATACTGATAATACCCTGAATGATCTCTGGATTCATTTTCTGCACCTCATTACGGAAGGAGTAGGTAGAGAACTCTGTTAAAGAAGAGATAGGTCGCCGCGGTCACCGCAAGGGAAAAGGCTATATACTTTACTATCTTCGACGCCGGCGGCTTTGCCGCGTCCAGTAACAGCATATTCAGAAACATATATACCGGAGTCGCGTAGAGGAATCCAACTGAGAATTCCAGCGCGGCAAAATAGATAATTGAGTAGGCGACAAAAAGGAGCTTCTTTCTATTAAAAAAGCATTCTCCCTCATGGGCGGCTTCTGCTTCCTTCTCCGCTTTTAAGGCTCTTATCCTGGAAAGCGACTGTAAGACAAGGAGACCGCCAAAGAACATTATTCCCGCACATGCCAGCTTCGGGAAGAATTTTGAGCCCAGCAGGTCAAACTTCATCATCTCCTGGAAATGCACATTAATATAAAACACCAGACCGCCGGCAAAACATACCAGCCCCGCCGCGAGATCTTCCTTGTAGCTTCTTGCGCTGCTCATTTTTACACCTCGTTTTCTTCCAGCTTACATATCGTAAGGTCTATATCGTGGTAAACTTCCGTCCTCCCTCCGTCGCTGTAGTTAGATTGTATATAAATTGTATTTATGATTTTTTATATTAGATTATTTATATCATTATCTGAGATAATGTCAAGCGCGTAATTCCCCCTTTACAAAAGAAAAGCGGAGGCGTCCTTTTGTACAAAGACACCTCCGCTTTATTTAATTTTAGCGTTATCTATTGCTGCGTGACCGCTTCGTTCGCCATGTCAATGTCCTTCAGACTCGGAACGGTCCTCAATGTGTGTTCCCTTAAAAGTCTTGCCGTCAACTCCTCATCGGCGCTTCTGTAGGCCTCATATATCGCCCGGTGTTCATCGAGTGAAACTTGAAGCTTTTCCGGCGGCAGCGGCTCTCTTAAGATCCTATACATCGCGGTATTGTTGCGCAGCTGCTGCAAATATTTCATAACGCGCTGCCAACCCGACGGGGCGTAGAGCAACGAATGAAATTCCTTGTCGACTTCGAGAAAGCCCACGTAGCCCTCCATCTGCGACAGAGGGATGGCAAGATTTTTTTCCAGCATCTCATAGTCCCTTTGCGTGGCCTTCTTCACCGCCGCCCTGATCGCCACCTCTTCGAGGGCGATTCGCGTGGTGTATATCTCCTCGATGTCATGGCTGTCGAGGCTGGTGACATAGACCTTTTTCCGCGGGACCTTCGTGACCAGCCCCTCGACCTCCAAGGCGGCGATCGCCTGCCTCACCGGCATCTTGCTGATCTGAAGGCCTTCGGCGATCGCGGCCTCGTCTATCTCCTGTCCCGGATAAAACGCTCCCTGCGTGATCGCGGAGCGCAGCGTCTGCAGTACCAAAGTCTCAACACTGGTATTGAAGGCGGCGCTTGGCGCATATTGGCTTAACGAGCTAAACGGATTATTGGTGTTCATACCATTCTCCCTTTTCAACAAGGCATTGTAATACATAATAATTTATACTTGATATATAAGCAGAAAACTAAAAATAATACAAGCCCCAAAGTATTCATTTTTTACCCTCACGTAACAGCATCAAAAAAGAGCGGTCCTCCGACCGCTCTCCGCCGTTGTTATTACAAATCTTATTTATTCGCCAAATACTTTGCCCAGTCGGCGTTGAACTGATCGATCCCCTTCTTTGTGAGCGGGTGGTCAAAGAGCATCTTAAGGACCTTGAAGGGCACCGTCGCGTAGTCGGCTCCGGCCTTCGCGCATTCGAGGACATGCGCCGGATGGCGCAGGCTCGCCGCGATCACCTTCGTCTCTATACCGTAGAGGTCGAATATCTCCACCACGTCGTATATCAGCTTCATGCCGTCCTCGCCGATGTCGTCGAGACGTCCGACGAAGGGGCTGACATATGTCGCGCCGGCGGCGGCGGCAAGCACCGCCTGATTGGCGCTGAAGACGAGCGTCACGTTCGTTTTGATCCCCAGCGCCGTAAGCTCCTTCACTGCGCCTAGGCCATCGGGACATAGCGGCACCTTCACGACGACCTGCGGGTGGATACCGGCGAGCACCTTCGCCTCTTCGATCAGCCTGCTCTTTTCCAGAGAGACGGCCTCGGCGCTGACGGGTCCGTTTACCGTCTCCGCGATCTCGCGCACGCGGGTGTGAAAATCTATATCGCCCTCTTTTGATACAAGGGTGGGATTTGTCGTGACCCCGGCGATGACGCCCCAGGAGTGGGCCGTCTTTATATCCTCAAGGTTTGCGGTATCGAGAAAAAATTTCATGACGCGGACTTCCTTTCAATTATTTGATTTTCTATTCGCTTTACGGTTCTTTACTGCCGTTCTTTGAAGATTTTAACCGTCATGCCGCGCGGCGGCGTTCTCACGTTTCTGCCGGTCCATCTCCGCCACCTCACGGCTGAGCGTGAAGCTCAGGATCACCCGCAGCAGAACTATGACAGAGAGTACGATAACCCCCTGAAGATCCGGGTCGCTGATCGTGCCGATGATATCCGCCGCCATCAGGAATTGAAGGCCGAGCATCAGCGTATCTTCAAAGGAGAGCCGCAGCTGAATCCAGGCGTCGCGCGGCAGGCTGTGGCCGGAGCGGGAGGTGAAGAAGAGCTGGCACCCGCGGAAGATGGCGACCGCCACGCCGCACATGATAATAAGAATACTGATAAATTCGATGATGGTTCTCGATACAGCGGCAAAATCGTGAAGCATGCGGAGTTCCTCCCCTGTCCTGTATTGAAACTAATGACAATTTTATAATGAGATAGTGTTTTTTGCACGGCATTTTTCTCAAAAAACGGCCGTTTCAGAGGTAAAACACAAAAAATCAATACTACATACAGCTGCGTCGAAGACAAAACGGCGGCAGGTACTCCTGAAAAATAACCGAAGTGTAGCGTAAATAAGGAGAGCAATAAAGCTACTGTCCGGCACCAGACGACATATGTATTTACAATTAAGACTATTTTATCAATATTAACGATAATTTTAAGTAATATTTTATTAATGTTATAGACTTGAATTATATTTCCAAATAACTTATAGTATTATCTGCATCATAGGCATAATAGCGGCCTCGAGTTTGGTCTGTTTACGCAGCTTTTATTTTCACGGACGCGCTACAAACTTAAGATAGATATTAACAGGATGTGATCTTATGAATATGTTTTTCCCTTCGTCAAAAAGACGCGGGGCCACCCTTATCGTTACAGTGCTCATCAGTTTCATCCTGCTCTCCGTGCTGAGCCTCGTGGCCTTTAACATCACGGTCGGGACGCTGCGCATAGAGGAATGGCAGACTGAGCATTACGAGGAACAGCAGCTGCTCTTCCTCGCGCGCTCCGGCGCCGCGGCGCTTGGCTCCCAGCTGAAAAAAGAATACTGGAAGGCTGACAATGGCGAAGAGATAAATAAGAGCGGCGTCATAAATGTCACCGACGCTGCGCGCGGCTTCGCGGCGAGCCTTGACCTGGCGGTCAGCGCAGACGCCAACGCAAGCTACATGCGGATAAAGGTCACGGCCCGCGGCGCGGGTGGGAAAAGCGTCTCCGCCTCCTGCCGCTACGGCAGGGACAACGGGGAAATTTACGGGTGGGACATCAAATGACGAAGCATTCAGGCTCTCTTCTGGTGGAGGTCCTCATATCGATCACGATATTCATTATCGGCCTAATGGCGCTTATCGGAGCCATCACCTACAGCGTCGGCTCCATCGTGAAATCGCGGGAGGATATCAGCGGCGACATGGAAATAACGAACATGACGGAGAGGGACGCGATGCGACTCACCATTTCGCCGGATATCGGCGCCATAGAACTGTCCGGCACACCTAGCGGGACCGTAGCCGCCACTCTCGCTCCGCAGAGCGGCGACAAGGACCTTAAAGTGATCCCGCTGACTTGCGGCCTCTACCTCTACGAATATGAGAGCGGCAAAAGACGCGGGACGGCCTTCTATCTCCTGCAGAGGGAGAAACCATGAGAACACAAAAATGCAGACGCGCCTTCACCCTGGTTGAACTGATAATCGGCATGGTAATGATGGTGATCGTCATGGGCGGCATCATCACCGGGCTCAGTATGGGACTGCGTCTCTACGGGCGCGCGGAGGCCAACGGCAAGGTGACGAACGGGGCTAGATTCACCGCCGCCTCCTTCAAACATAAGATATGGCCGATGATGAGCCGGGCCTCGATCGTCGAGATACTTCCCAACCTCCCGGATACAGTCGTCAGCGACTCCGAGGACTGCTATGTCTACCTCGACGAATCGGAGCAGTGCGTGAAATACAGGATAGGCGACAGGGACGAACCACTGGCCGGCTCGGAATTCATCACCTCGCTCGATTTCAGCGTTCCCACCGCATCCAAGGACCTGGCGGAAAACTTCATCCTCAAAATGCGCGTGGAGGCACAGGCTCCCAAGGTCAAGTCGGCCCACGTAACGCTGGACATCGACTCGGCGCTTATCAACAGGCCCGCGAAGAGAGGCTCCGCGACGAAGGCCTCCGCCTACGGCGGCCCGGTGCTCCACTTCAACATCTTCGACTTCCGTGAGCTGCAGCTGCGTAACCTCTCCGACGACAACAAAATCCTGCAAAACGAGGAGACGGTGGAAAAGGACAGCGTGATCCAGCTCCGCTACGACATCATCGTCCCCTCCGGCAACAGGGACGCGACTAAGACGCTCTACTACATAAGCTCGGAGAACAAGGCTTCGTTGAAAAAGAGCGCCGGCTACTGGGAGGACGGAAAGTCGGCCTTCCCTGACTACAACAACGAAGAGATTAGAAGCAACTACTGCTGGCCGCTGCTGATAACATCCGGCGACGAATATTACCTCGCGGGCGACCAGTACAAAAAGGCCTCCGGCAAAGAGGATGAATTTCTCAAGATACCAACCTCCGGCACGTTCTATGTATACACCGGCAAACATCTCTATGGAAATGACTCTGATTTTGACGGCGAGGGAAAATTGAAGAAAGAGAAAATAACAAGTGCAAAAAAATTCGGCTCCTTCGGCTACCTCCGCGCCTGGGTAGTTCCGGCCTACAGCGACGCCGACGGCGGCGGCTTCGTGCGCCCCAAAGGATACGAGCAGTGGAGCGTACGCGTGAGGATACTACAATCAAATCCCGACGGACAGCCATGGTTCCGTAGGTTTACGCAGCATCAGGTAGACCGAGTACCCAATAATATATTTCTTGACAGTAATGACAGTAATTTTGCAGCAGTCGGCTACATCAACCCGGAAACCGGCGAATACCGCGTAAAAATGGAGTACCACTCGGGAAACAACCATATACAGATAGGGGGCGCCCTGCTACCCGAAGATATCGGCGACGCGAGAAGATATGAAAAGAAGATATTTAACGAAAGCTACACAAACATCACCAACTATTCAATCATTGTAGACGCGGAGGCCGGGACTACGACGGCGGGGCTCGCACTGCTCCTCAACGGCTATCGGAACAATGACGCTACCAGCGGTTATTGCCTATACTACGACCCTGGCGCAAACGGTTATCCGATACGCCTGCAAAATACTACAGGTAATGTCAATAGTTATCAGCGCTACGGCGTCCAGGAGATCGATTCCCCGATAGAATCGGTCATAAACAATACCACCGCTATTGGATCGATTTCGGGAGGCTCAGGCGGGACATTTTACGATAATTATTATAACCCACAGTATGTAAATGCCGCGCTGCAAAACGAATTTTTCAAAACAAAAGGGAAAGAGTCAGACGAACAAACCTTACAGGGAACCAAAGGGGACTTCACGAATGAATGCAAAGTTATGCAGCCTCGCCGCCGCTATATGGTTACGATCCTCGAATACCACACCGGCGATGAGGAAAACCCGAGGCTGCTCGTGCGCATGAGGCTGTTGAAAAACCTCGGCGAGGCTATGGCAGAATACAAAATGACTGAAAAGCAGCTGCGTGCGGAGGACCCCTTCCTCTGCGGCCCGAAGTTCTACTATTCCGAACCGGCGTGGTACGGGAATTTCGTCGGGCAAAAACCGGCATTTTCAAAAAAAGGCAATAGTAGCCAGACGTATACGTTTAAAGTAAAAAGGGCTGGAGTTGGAACCGAAGGTGAAGTTAAATTCGACAGGACGATCACCGATAATAACGATGAAAAAAAAGATAACGATATTAACCGAAACAACAACAATAAATATTACGAAGACACGCCAAGCTACTATGCTGTGCAGACGCCTAACGTCAACGGTGATAAATCCCGTTATCGGAATGGCTTCTTCAGGGAAAAAACATGGTGGGTTTGGCAGGGAAAAAAACAACAAGAACAAACAATTAAAAAAACCTTCAACGGCGGCGTATATAAGGCGCAGAGACTCGCTCCACGCGAAGAGCTCGGCAGCGATGACAAGGAGGACAATAATCTTGGGAATCTTAAACCGGATCGTTACCGCTGGATCGGCCTCGCGATCTGGGGCGGACAATTGGGAAATAGAAGCAGCGTGGAGATCTACGACATGACGATCGCCCCCGGCTTCGACGCGGGAGAGCTGCGATCGATAATGGAAAAAGGCGCGCGGGTTTTCGGCATGGATGAGACGAACGGCAGTTTCCCCACCGGCCTCGCCGAATATTCGGCGGATAAGGACACGGCCGCCAAGTGGAACCGCGATCTCTTCGGCATATCACGCAAAAGCGACGGGAAAGGTAACAACTCAGGCAACGCCAACGCCTATGCCAAACGCTTTACAAATGCGAACGGTGGCGAACCGCAGCCCTGTGTAATGTCCCTCCAGCACACCTCGCCGCCAAAAGATGACAGCGCATTATGCGGCTGTCCGATGTGCGAAGCCTACAAAGCCTACAAAACCTACAGAAAATATAACAACAAATAATCTGAGTTTCCCAATTCTCATAACTGAAAGCGCAGGCGGCCCCAAGAGGCCGCCTACGTTCGTTTTACCGATGGGTATCTTTATTTTCCCTTAGACCGCGTAGGCTTCGGGGTCGTCCTGCGGCTCCTGTCCGATGTTCACGAGGGTCTCCTTCGCGAACTTGTTGGGCAGGAAGTCCTTAGCCACCTGCGGGAAGAGGATGTAGGAGAGCAGATCCTCCGGCTGCGTGCACCACACGCCGATCTCTTTTTTCGCCTGCTCTAGCTCGGGGGCGATCTTCTCGCCGGGGCGGCAGGTTATCGGCTCCTCGTCTCCGAGGACCAGCTTCTGTATCTCCGGGTCCACGGGGGCGGGCGTCTTTCCGTAGTAGCCGCGGAAATACTGGCGTACCTCGTTCGGCACCATCTTCCAGCGCTGGCCGGAGATGACGTTCATCGCCGCCTGGGTGCCGACGATCTGGCTTGTCGGCGTGACGAGCGGCGGATAGCCCATCTCCTTACGCACACGCGGTACCTCTTCCATGACCTCCTTGAATTTTTCAAGGCAGCCGCCCTCTTTGAGCTGGCTCTGGAGGTTGGAATACATACCGCCCGGTATCTGGTAGAGGAGGATATTAACGTTGACTCCGCTCACGCCCATTATCAGATCCTTGTATTTTTCATGCAGCATCTGGTAGTGCTTCGCGACCGGCAGCAGTTTCTCAAGCGAAAGCCCCGTATCGAGCGGGCCGCCAGCAAGCGCCGCGACCATCGTCTCCGTCGCGGGCTGGCTCGTGCCCATCGCGAAGGGCGAGATCGCGCAGTCGACGACGTCCGCGCCGGCCTCGAGCGCCGCCATGTAGCTCATCGCCGCCATGCCGCTCGTGTAATGGCTGTGTATCTGCACCGGCAGATTGACCTTTTTCTTGATCGCCTTCACAAGCGCCGAGGCCGCGACGGGCGAGAGAAGCCCCGCCATGTCCTTGATGCAGATGGAATCGGCCCCCATGTCGGCCATGTCGCGCGCCTGCTTCGCAAAGAGGTCGAGCGTATGCACCGGGGAGATCGTATAAGAGATCGTCATCTGAAGCTCGCCGCCCTCTTTCTTGACGGCCTCGGCGGCGATCGACATGTTGCGCAGGTCGTTCAGCGCGTCGAAGACACGGATGATGTCTATGCCGTTGCCGATGGCGCGTTTAACGAACTCGCGCACCACTTCGTCCGAGTAATGGCGGTAGCCGACGATATTCTGGCCGCGCAGAAGCATCTGGGTCTTGGTCTTCTTCAGGCGCTTCTTTATCTGGCGCAGCCTGTCCCACGGGTCTTCGTTGAGAAAGCGCATCGCCGAGTCGAAGGTCGCGCCGCCCCACATCTCTATCGAGTGGTAGCCAACCTCGTCCATCGCCTCGCAGATGGGAAGCATGTCGTCCGTGCGCAGGCGCGTCGCCATGATCGACTGGTGCGCGTCGCGGAAGGCGGTCTCCATTATGCCGACGCGCGGCTTTGCCTTCGCCGCGGGGGCCTCCGTCTTCTTGTTTTCCGTCACGGTGATCAGCTCAGCCTTCGCCGCCGGTTCCGAGGCGGGGGCCGCCGAAGCGGCTCCCGTCGTTATCTTGGTGGCAATTACCTTACCGTTGCAGTCCTTGATCTCTTTTTTGATCTCGATTTCAGACATCGATAACCTTACCCTTCCATCTTCATATCAGCCATATGCCTGTAGAAGCGCCACCTGTCTTTGATGGACTTTTCCTCTTCTTTGAGGAGTATGGCGGCCTCTTCCGGATTGGCTGCTTTGAGGCTCTTGTATCTCACTTCGTTGTAGATGTAGTCTTCAAGCGGCAGCGTCGGGTCTTTGCTGTCTATTATGAGCGGGTTTTTGCCCTCTTTCGCAAGGTCGGGGTTGTAGCGCATTAGCATCCAGTGGCCCGACTCAACGGCCTTTTTCTGCTGGTCCAGTCCCTTGACCATGTCTATGCCGTGCGCTATGCAGTGGCAGTAGGCGATGATTATGGACGGACCTTCGTAGGCCTCAGCCTCTTCAAATACTTTGACGGTGTGCGCGTCGTTGGCTCCCAGCGCCACTTTGCCGACGTAGACGTTGCCGTAGCTCATGGCCATCATGGCAAGGTCTTTTTTGCCCATGCGTTTGCCGGCCGCCGCGAATTTGGCCACCGCACCGCGAGGCGTGGATTTGGAGGCCTGTCCTCCGGTGTTGGAGTAGACTTCGGTGTCAAGCACAAGGATGTTGACGTTTTTGCCGGAGGCGATGACGTGGTCGAGTCCGCCGTAGCCGATGTCGTAGGCCCAGCCGTCTCCTCCCACGCACCAGACTGATTTTTTGGCCAGGTTGTCTATTACGGACTCTAGTTCTTCTGCCTCTTCGGTCCCCATGTAGTGGAGCTGTTCTTTGAGGGTCTCTATTTTGTCCATGACGGCTTTGATTTCTGTGCCGTTGGTCTGGGGCGCCTCAAGTATTTGTTTGACTGTCTCTTCTCCGATGACGGGGGTCATTTTCCGGAGGAGTTCTTCGGCGTATTGTTTGTGTTTGTCTATGGTGAGGCGGAAGCCGAGGCCGAATTCTGCCGCGTCTTCAAAGAGGGAGTTGCTCCACGCAGGGCCTCTGCCGTCGTCGTTGACGCACCACGGGGTGGTGGGCAGGTTGCCTCCGTAGATGGAGGAGCAGCCGG
The DNA here is from genome assembly GCF_001701045.1 of Cloacibacillus porcorum. Classification (GTDB taxonomy): domain Bacteria; phylum Synergistota; class Synergistia; order Synergistales; family Synergistaceae; genus Cloacibacillus; species Cloacibacillus porcorum. Next base: position 717,941 of record NZ_CP016757.1, on the reverse strand, counting down.
TGGCGTTGGCTATCAGAGCGCGGTCTCCGAAGAGCTGGGAGAGGAGTTTGAGGTAGGGGGTTTCTCCGCAGCCCGCGCAGGCTCCCGAGAATTCAAAGAGCGGACGCAGGAGCTGGACGTCTTTGACTGTCGCGGTGTTGAGTTTGGTTTTGTCCGCCTCGGGCAGTTCGAGGAAGTAGTTCCAGTTTTTGCGCTCTTGTTCGCGCAGGGGCATCTGGGGCTGCATGATGAGCGGACGGTGCGGATCTTCTGGCTTGGTTTTGTTTATGGGGCAGTTGTGCGCGCAGAGCCCGCAGCCGGTGCAGTCTTCGGGGGCTATCTGGACGGTGAAGTCACAGCCTTTGAAGTTGGGGAATTTGGCTTCCGCGTGTTTGAATGCCGCGGGGGCCTCTTTGAGGCATTCTTTGTCGTAGACTTTGGAGCGTATGGCCGCATGGGGGCAGACGAGGACGCATTTGCCGCACTGGATGCAGAGTGAGGGGTCCCATACGGGGATGTCTATGGCGATGTTTCTTTTTTCGTATTGTGTGGTGGCGCTGGGGAAGGTGCCGTCTTCGGGCAGGGCGGAGACGGGAAGGCTGTCTCCCTCCATGACCATCATGGGGCCGAGGACCTGTTTGACGAATTCGGGGGCGTCGTCGGCGACGGGCGGCAGGATGTCGAAGGCCGCGGTGGCTTTTTCGGGCACTTTGACTTCGTAGAGGTTGGCGAGGGTCTCGTCGACGGCTTTGATGTTTTTGTCTACTATGGCCTGTCCTTTTTTGGTGTAGCTTTTGACGATGGAGTTTTTGATGGCCTCTATCGCTTTGTCCTGGGGCAGGATGCCGCTGATGGCGAAGAAGCAGGTCTGCATGATGGTGTTGGTGCGCGAGCCCATGCCGGTCTGTTTCGCTATTTTTACGGCGTCTATGACGTAGAATTTGAGTTTTTTGTCGATTATCTGACGCTGGTAGGTGTAGGGCAGCTTGTCCCAGATCTCTTCGGGGCCGAAGGGGCTGTTGAGGAGGAAGGTGCCGCCGTCTGCCGCGTTTTTGAGGATGTCGAGTTTTTCGAGGAAGCTGTATACGTGGCAGGCGAGGAAGTTGGCTTTGTTTATGAGGTAGCTCGCGTATATGGGGTCGGGACCGAAGCGCAGGTGGCTTACGGTTATGCCGCCGGATTTTTTGGAGTCGTAGCTGTAGTAGCCCTGGGCGTAGAGGTCGGTCTCCTGGCCGATGATTTTGATGGAGTTTTTGTTGGCGCCCACGGTGCCGTCGGAGCCGAGGCCGTAGAAGAGGCAGCGGACTGTTTTGGGGTTTTCGGTGTCGAAGGCGGGGTCGTAGGCGAGGCTGGTGAAGGTGACGTCGTCTTCTATGCCGATGGTGAAGCTGTCTTTGGGGGCGAGTTTTTTGAGTTCGTCGTAGACTCCTTTGACCATGGCCGGGGTGAAGTCTTTGGAGGAGAGTCCGTAGCGGCCTCCGACGACGGTGATGTCTCTGCCTTTTAGGGCCTCTCTTACGTCGGCGCAGAGCGGCTCGCAGATGGCCGCCGGGTCTTTGCAGCGGTCAAGGACGGCTATTCTCTTCACGGTGCCGGGAAGCGCTCCCAGGAAGCGTTTGACGTCGAAGGGACGGAAGAGGCGCACGATGAGCAGGCCGACTTTTTCTCCCTGTTTGACGAGGTGTTCGACGGTCTCACGCGCCACGGCGGCGCCGGAGCCCATGATGACGATGACGCGCTCGGCCTCTTCGGCTCCGTAGTAGTCGAAGAGGTGGTACTGGCGGCCCGTCTCTCTGGCGAATTTGTCCATCGCGCTCTGGAAGATGTCGGGCATGTCGGCGTAGTAGCGGTTGGCTCCCTCTCTGGACTGGAAGAAGACGTCGGGGTTCTGCGCCGTGCCGCGCACGAATGGCGCGTCGGGCGAGAGGCGGCTGTATCTGTGCTCGCGCACAAGCTCGTCGTCTATGCAGGCGCGCATGGTGTCGTAGGAGACCTCTTCTATCTTCATCTCCTCATGGCTGGTGCGGAAGCCGTCGAAGAAGTGAAGTACGGGGACTTTGCCCTCGAGGGTCGCCATCTGCGCGATGAGGGCGTTGTCCATAGACTCCTGGACGGTCGCCGAGCAGAGCATCGCCCAGCCGGTGTTGCGCACCGCCATAACGTCGGAGTGGTCTCCGAAGATGGAGAGCGCGTGGGTCGCCACGCTTCTGGCCGTCACGTGCATTACCGTGCTCGTCAGTTCGCCCGCGATCTTGTACATGTTGGGGATCATGAGAAGCAGCCCCTGCGAGGCGGTGAAGGTGGTGCCAAGGGCTCCCGCCTGCAGCGCTCCGTGGTAGGCTCCCGAGGCTCCCGCCTCGCTCTGCATCTCCTCCACCAGCGGCACCGTGCCCCAGATGTTCGGACGCTCCTCCGCGGACCACTGATCCGACCATTCGCCCATAGGCGACGACGGCGTGATTGGATAGATGGAGATTACTTCGTTAAGGGCGTGCGCGCAGTGCGCCGCTCCCTCGTTACCATCCAGCGTTACCATCTTTTTCTCTGACATGATCTCTTTCCTCCCATTTCATTCCCAACATTTAGGGATGTTTATTCCAATTGTCAACTACGTCTCCAAAACGACATTTTCTTGCCAAAGATATCGTACTTTCTCCGTTTACCTCTTTACACCGCAGAAACGGTATTCTATATCACATCGGTGTAGCGCCCTACATAATATCTCATATCCGAAAAAATATAAACAATCTAGGGATAATTTTCCCTTAAAAATCTTATAATTTACTTAGCGGCAGGTTATTTTCAGGCGGTCCCCCCATAAACATTAGAGGGCGGGAAGAGAGGGAGATTACGGCGGTAAAAATCGCCGGAGAATAAATGCCGGCGGCTGGGGAGAAGCTCAGCCGTCCGCATCCGTTCTCCGGCCTTTGGTCTTATTTCGCGGCGTATACGCCGTCTATCAGCGTTCCGTCGCGGTATTCCACCGCGGCAAGCAGTTTGTCATAGTTGAATTCTATCGGCTCCGGCACTCCCGTCAGTTTTTCCACCTCTTTTTTAAGGGCGGCGATTTCCATTACGGGAAGTTTCGCCTTGAGCGCGGATTCCAGCAGTTCCGGACGGCGCGGGTTGATGCATATTCCCCGCTCCGTCACTATCGCTCCCACGGTCTCGCCCGGCGTCGTGACGGTCGTCACTTTGTCTTTTATCGACGGTACTCCTCCACGGAAGGAGGGGCAGACTATTATCGAGAGTTTCGCCCCAGCCGCCGTGTCCTGGTGACCTCCGGAGGCTCCGCGCAGTACCCCGTCGTTGCCCGTCAGGACGTTGACGTTGAAGTCTGTGTCAACTTCCAGCGCCGCGAGGATCACGCAGTCAAGGTTGTTGACGAGCGCCCCCGCGTTGAAGGGGTTCGCGTACCACGAGGCGTCTATTTCTATGTGGCTCGGGTTGGCAATCATAGACTTAGTCACTACCGCGTCAAAGGACTGGACGTCAAATACTGTCCTGAACATGCCTTTGTCGTGCATCGCCGCCAGGTATCCTCCTACTCCGCCGAGGCCGAAGCTGCCGACTATGCCCTTTTCCGACATGTATTCTTCAAGGTAGACGGCCGCCGCGAGGCTCGCACCGCCTACTCCCATCTGGAAGGAGAAGCCCGGCTCTATTATGCCCGCCGCCTTCATGAGGCGGAAGGAGTCCTGCGCTATGCGCAAATCTACAGGGTTGCGCGTGATGCGCGCCGCGCCGGTGGCGATTTTCGCGGGGTCGCCTATGCTGTCTACGACTACTACCTGGTCGACGAGGTATTGGGGAATTGATATTTTCGGCGACAGCGGGTATTCGACGAGGTTGTCGGTCACCGCGATTACGTGCGCGGCGTTTCTCGCGTCTGTGATCGCGTAGCCGAGGGAGCCGCAGGCGGAGGGGCCGGAGATGCCGTTTATGTTTCCCAGGCAGTCGCAGGCGGGGGCCGCGAGGAAGGCGACGTCTATTTTGATCGAGCCCTCTTCGATGGCGCGCGCGCGGCCGCCGTGGCTGCGGATTACTACGGGGATGTCGACTTCGCCGCTGGAGAGGAGTTTGCCCAATCTGCCGCGGACGCCGGAGGTGTAGAGTTTTCCAATGAGGCCGCTTTTTATGTAGTCCGCCACGCAGTCGTGGGCGTCGGGGATCGAGCTCGGCGCGAAGGTGAGGTTTTTGAAGCCCATCGCCTCTAGCTCCGCCAGTACCATCGGGATGACGGCGTCGCCGTTACGCAGGTGGTGGTGGAAGGATATCGTCATGCCGTCGCAGAGGCCGGACCGTTCGATGGCGGTACGCAGCGAGGGGACGACTTTATTTCTGCTCGGAACCGCGGCCTTGATTGGCGACGCCGGTCTCATCCGGCCGCCGAGCGCCGCTATCGTTGAAAAGGGCGACCGGTAGGGCGCGAAAGAGCCTACCCCCGCTATCTCCGCAGGGACTATTCTGTTAAGAGAGTTTGTCACGTTCTTCATTGTTAAAGTTCTCCTCTCTTTAAGCCATAAAGCTCCGCGAGGGCAAGCAGATGTCTTGACCTCGCAACGACGGGGGCGTCGACCATTTTGTCGTCTACCGAGACGACGCCCTTACCCTCGCGCTCCGCCCTTTCGGCGGCCTCCACGACGCGCTCCGCCTTGCGCAGATCTTTTTCCGCCGGCATAAAGGCCTTATGTATCGTCGCAATCTGGCTCGGATGGATGCAGGCCTTGCCAGTGAAGCCGAGGCCGACTATCTCTTTCGTCTCACGCAGCAGCCCCTCGTTGTCCATTATGTCAGCCCACACCGTATCATATGAATCTACGCCGGCGGCGTGGGCCGCCGCGACGACCCGGCATCTGGCGTAGAATAGCTCGCGCCCCTCTTTCGTTTTTTGAACCCCCATATCCGCGGTAAAGTCCTGGCCTCCGATGGTGAGCGCGCTGACGCGCGGCGAGGCGGAGGCGATGGCGAAGGCCATCTCAAGGCCCAGCGCCGTTTCGATCATCGCGTGGATCTTGACCGAACCGAGGGGCAGGCCGCATCTGTTTTCTATCTCCGTTATTTTTTTATCGGCGAGCAGCACATCCTCGGGACCGTTGCACTTCGGCAGGCGCACGGCCTCTGGGGCGCAGGGGATTATCTCTTCCAGGTCTTTCTCAAAAAACTCGGTATCAGCGCCGTTTATCCTGACGGTCACAAACAGGTCTTTGAAGTCAAATCTCTTTAGAAAGACCGCGACCATCCGGCGCGCCGCGTCCTTTTCCGTGAGCGCGACGGCGTCCTCAAGGTCCAGCAGGATGCTGTCGGCTCCGAAGATCGGCGCGTGCTGTATCATCCCGGGGGAGTCCCCTGGAATATAGAGCATCGAACGGCTGGGCTTCATCACATCGCCTCCTTAGAGGTGTCGGATGTCACAGATTTCCACCACGACGCGAGAGCGATACTGCCCTCATCAGAATCAGGTTCGGCACACGCCGGACGTTCAGGCTCCGACGCGCGTTCCAGCGCCGTTTCCAGACGCGCCCGTATCGTTATTTCGATCGCTCCCTGGTCATGGATGGAGACCTTGACGCCGCCTATATTGTGCTCTTTCAGAACTTCGTCTACAAGCCTCCTGGTCCTATTCGCGAAGATGGCGCTGTTTGCGCCGCCGTATTCAAGCTCGGTGGTCTCCGCGGGGGAGACCGTTACCTGACAATCCGACGATTCCAGCGTACCCGCACTGGCGGTACGGACAATCCTCATAACTGCAAACCACCTTTCGTTACGGTTAAGAGGCGCCTCTAACATAAGCGCGCCTCTGTAATTATATTTTACAGCTTCCCGGCTATCGACTGGAGAAATTCCTCAGTCGTCAGCATCTTCTTATTCGGCACCTCGGAGATGGCGAAGATATCCTTCGTCATTTCGCCGCTCTCAATCGTTTCAATAGAGGCCCTCTCCAGACGTCCGGCGAACTCCTGAAGTGCGGCGTTGCCGTCCAGCTCACCGCGCTTGCGGAGCGCGCCGCTCCAGGCGAAGATGGTCGCCATGGGATTCGTCGAGGTCGTCTTTCCCTCCAGATGCTGGTAGTAATGGCGCGTCACCGTACCGTGGGCCGCCTCGTATTCGTAGACGCCATCCGGCGATACAAGCACGGAGGTCATCATCGCGAGGCTTCCGAAGGCGGTGGCCACCATGTCGGACATCACGTCTCCGTCATAGTTTTTGCAGGCCCAGATAAAGCCGCCCTCGGAGCGGACGACGCGCGCCACGGCGTCGTCTATCAGCGTATAGAAGTACGTGATACCCGCCTTTTCAAATTCGGCGCGGAACTCTTTTTCATAGATATCCTCAAAGATCAGCTTGAAGGTCTGGTCGTATTTCTTGGAGATGGTGTCTTTTGTCGAGAACCAGAGATCCTGCCCGGTATCCAGTGCGTATTTAAAGCAGGCGCGCGCAAAGCTGGAGATTGATTTTTCAAGGTTGTGCATCCCCATCGCCACGCCGGGGCCCTTATATTCAAAAACCGTCTCCTCCTGGCGCTTGCCGGCATCGCCGTCCGCTGGCTCGAAGATCATCTTCAGCGTTCCGGCGCAGGGGATGTTCATCTCGACATCCTTATATATATCGCCGTAGGCATGGCGGGCGATGGTGATGGGCCTCTTCCAGGTGCTGACGGTGGGGCGTACGCCCTTCACCATGATCGGCGCGCGGAATACCGTGCCGTCAAGGAGCGCCCGGATCGTCCCGTTCGGGCTCTTCCACTGCTTTTTAAGGCCGTACTCCTCCACACGCTGCGCGTTGGGGGTGATGGTCGCGCACTTGACGGCGACGCCGTATTTTTTCGTCGCCTCGGCGGAGTCCACCGTCACCTGGTCGTCCGTCTCGTCGCGGTGTTTGAGGCCGAGGTCGTAATATTCCGTCTTCAGCTCCACATGGGGCAGGATGAGAGTCTCCTTTATCTGCCGCCAGATGATCCTTGTCATTTCGTCGCCGTCCATCTCCACGAGGGGAGTGGTCATTTGAATCTTTGCCATGTGATTGAGTCCCTCTGCTTTCCTTCTATATTAATTATTTATGCGTCTATTTGTTTTCGTTCGCGTAAAAATTCATAAGACAGCCGGCAAGGATTATCGCCCTGTCGTCTTTCGTAAGCCCCGGCATTTTGAGGCTTATCTTTTTGCCTTCGCCGCCGGGGCCGATAAGCCGCGCCCCGACCTCCTCCGCTCCGCTCTCTATCGCGGCGCGGATATCGAGGATGAGGAGCCATTCGCCGGCCTTAAACTTATCGCGGTCGGCGCTGTCGGTGATAAAGGGGATCATTCCCCAATTTATAAGGTTGCTGCGGTAACGCTTCGTCGCGTATTCCTCGGCGAAGTTGGCCTGTCCGCCCAGCACCCTCTGCGAAGAGGCGGCCTGCTCGCGCGCCGAACCGTCGCCCGGCTTTACGGCGAAGATGACGCTGCCGATGGCGGTCTGCGCCGCAGAATCGGCCATGCCGGCGGAGACAAGCAGTTTTTCCGCCTCGCCTCTGACGGGTACGCCCCCCTCGACGGCCGCGCGGCGGTCGTCTTCCAGAGCTTGGGCGGCTTTGGCGCGCCCCACATAAAGCGGATCTTTGCGCGAGAGGGCGAACTCCGCAAGTTTAAGCGGGTTGGAACGCAGAGAAGAGGTCTCTCCCGATGGTATCAGCTCGTCGGTGGTCGTCACGGGGTCGGTGATGACGGAGGCCATCTTCAGCAGAAGGTTATCCGCCAGAGGATAGACCTTCGGCCAGGGCCTGATATTCGGCCCGTAGATAAGCTCCTGGCTGTCGTCTGCTTTGCCAAAACCGTGATAGACCTTCTTTTCATAGAGATCGCCGCGGAACTTATAGGGTTCGTCGTGAAGCAGTTCCCCATAACGCTCAGCCGAGGTCAGCACGCCGCCGTTGGCCGCGGTGGCGGCGATAGAGCGCGCGTCCATCAGCGCGACGGAGGAAATCTGTCCCTCTCCAGGCTTTGAACCCTCGCGGTTAGGGAAGTTCCTCGTCGTATGGCGGATGCTGAATCCGTGGTTTGACGGCGTATCGCCCGCGCCGAAACAGGGGCCGCAGAAGGCCGTCTTCACGACGGCGCCCGCCTCCATAAGGGCGCCGACAGAACCGTTGCCGATGAGCTCAAGCATCGCCGGCTGGCTGCCGGGATAGACGCTGAGCGAAAATTCGCCGTTTCCGACGCTGCCTCCGCGCAAAATCTGCGCCGCAGCGACGACATTGTCGAAGGTCCCGCCTGAGCAGCCGGCGATGATCCCCTGATCCACGCGAATCTTTCCCTCCTTGGATATCTTTTCGGTGAGGTTGAGCTTCAGCTCCGGATTCTCCAGCTTGCTGCGGGCGTCCTCCTCCACCCGCTTCAATATCTCATAGGGGTTCGCGTTGAGCTCCTCTATCGTATAGACGTTGCTGGGATGGAAGGGAAGGGCGATCATCGGCTTTACCTTGTCGAGCTCCACCACGATGGCCGCGTCATACCAGGCGGCGGCGGCAGGCTCGAGCCGCTTGTAAGCCTCCGGGCGTCCGTGAATATGAAAATATTCCTCGACCCTCTCATCGGTGCGCCAGACGGAGGTCCAGCAGGCCGTCTCCGTAGTCATCACGTCGATGCCGCTGCGGAACTCCACCGGAAGGTTCGAGACACCGGGACCGACAAATTCCATCACCTTGTTCTTTACAAAACCGTTTTTGAAGACCGCACCGATGATCGCCAGCGCGACGTCCTGCGGGCCGATTCCGGGACGCGGGGCGCCGGTGAGATATACGGCGACGACGTCGGCGCGCGGAAAATCATAGGTGCGCCCGACAAGCTGTTTCACAAGCTCCGGGCCACCCTCGCCGACGCCCATCGTCCCCAGGGCACCGTAACGCGTATGGCTGTCCGAGCCGAGGATCATCCGTCCGCAGCCGGACATCATCTCCCGTACATAGGAATGGATGACCGCCAGATGCGCGGGGACAAACTCTCCGCCGTACCTCTTCGCGGCCGAGAGGCCGAAAAGATGATCGTCCTCGTTGATCGTCCCGCCGACGGCGCAGAGCGAATTATGGCAGTTAGTCATGACATAGGGGATCGGGAAGCGCTTCATGCCGCTGGCGATTGCGGTCTGGATGATGCCCACATAGGTGATGTCATGCGAGGCGAGGCTGTCAAAGCGTATGCGATAATTATTCTTCGTGCCGGAGACGTTATGCGCCGCGATAATATTGGCCGCGATCGTCCCTCCGGCGGCGCTCTCCCTGTCCTCCGGCAGCCGTTCCAGAGGCTTCATCCCCGCAGCCTGAATCTCCTCGTTGACCGCAGTGAGCCCCTTTTTCTCAACATCCTCCACCAACGCGTTTCCGTTAAACAGATAGACACCCTTTTCAATCAGCCTGATCAAATCCTCATCCTCTTTTCTTTTTGTTTTTCTAATATTTTCAGAATTTATAGTAAAATTTAAAATATAGTTATCTTATATTCTCTTTAGGACATTTAACTCAGCAGATACAACATTGTCCCTTACAACTAAAAGTCCACTCTAATGACAGTAAAATATACTGCAGTAAATATTTATTATTTACTTTTATTGGTTATATTATTTTATTGTCAAGTTACAAGACCAACAGATGCCAGCAAGCGGAGGGTAAAAAAAATGCCGCCTGCAAAGAAAAACACCGCACAGACAACATCACATGGCCGCCGTACAATCTAAAGACGATGGCTCACGAAACAATATCCGCCCGCGCAGATTTATCCCTCGACGGTGTAAGCAGGTCTCCTGGCTTCCATTCATCCTAATTTCGCATCTTCCCAGACAGACGTCCAGTGATCCCGCGATTTCGTCATGGCAACAGTGGCGGGGCCGCTTTGGTTTTTAACCAAATTCCCTTGCTTTTACACCGCTATTTTTGTTAACGTCACTATATCCTCATGTTTTATAAATGTCAAGTTATTTTTCTGCATCAGCTACATATTTTCACAGTTGACAACAAAATGACACAATATAATAAATTATTGTTTCATTTGGAAAATTGGATACTTTTACAGAACTACTTCAACACCAGCGTATCAAACAAAAGGACTCCCGCAGTTAGAAGCCGCCATAATAACGTACCCAACAAACACACCATCACAAAAAGCAAAGGCACCTACAATTAAAGAGGTACCTTTGCAATAATAAATTTGATATAAAAAATGGGATGTATTTTTTAAATATACAACACCCTATTCCCAGGGAACAATTTTACCGGGATTGAGTATATTGTTTGGATCGAAGGCAAGTTTTACCCTGCGTATCAAATCTATTTGAGCATCATCAAGAAATTGCGAAATATACGCGGCACGCTTCAACCCCACGCCATGTTCTCCCGTGAGCGTCCCCTCAAGCTTTATAACGATCGTGTAGAGCTTTTGCCGCACGTCCCCAATAATCTCGCGCCATCCAGGGGTTTCCCCCTCCAGATATAACGTTACATGCATATTACCGTCGCCAAGATGACCATAAGCAGCATATTTCACACCCGCACCGTGACATATGTCATCCAACTCCCGCATAAAATCTGCAACAGCGCTTGCAGGAATGACGACATCCTCATTTGACACCTGAATTGGAGCATGTGCCCATACAGCTTCAGCAACACTTTTACGCCCTTTCCACAGCTTATCCTTCACCGTTCTGTTATCCGCAACGAATACCTCCAAAGCCCCCTGCTTTAGACATATATCCCCTATTTTCTCAATTTCATCAGCAAGACGCTCTCTTTCATTTCCCTCATACTGTAATATCAAATGCGCATCAGCTTCGTTCGAAAATGGAAATTTTGTCCGTAGATATTCCTCTGTAAGCAACATCGACTGCTTATCGATAAATTCTATAGAACTGGGGATACTCTTGCCCTCTGTCATTATCGCAGGGACCGCTTTTATTGCGCTCTTGACATCTGCAAAAGGGACCAAAAGGTCTACAACAAAAGATGAGCTGGGCAAAAGTCTAAGTATTATCTTTGTAACAATCCCAAGGGTACCCTCCGACCCTACCATCAGATGAACGAAATCATATCCTGTCACATCTTTTCTTCTTTTGCCCCCAAACCATGTAACGGATCCGTCCGGCAACACAACTTCCATACCTAGTACATGATTACCTGTTGGACCATACTTTACAACCTTATTGCCGCCGGCATTTTCCGCCACGTTACCACCGATAAAAGAGGCATCACCGCTGCACGGGTCACCGGCATAGAGCAGACCATGGTCGGCAGCTGCTTTGTTTATCTCAGCAGTAACTACTCCTGGTTCAACGGTAATCGTCAGGTTCTCCATATCGAACTCCAATATTTTATTCATGCGTTCCAAAGAAAGTTCTATGCCACAAAATGCGGGCACAGCACCCCCTGATAATCCTGTACCAGCCCCTCTCGGAGTAACAGGAATCTTTTTATCATTCGCATACCTCATAAGATCAGATATCTGTTCCGTATTTTCGGCAAAACATACCACATCAGCAGTATATTCTTTATCCCACAAATGTAGCGCAACTTCATCCTTTGAATATGCCGTAACCTTTTCCCTATCTACAGACACTCCTGATGGACCAAAAATTTCAACTAGATCGCGTACCGTTGTCTGAGTAACACGCGCAAAATCAAATTTGGCAGTCATCATATCAGATAACCTCCCGCCTAATCCTATTTATCAATACAGGGACGATATCTTTGAAATCTCCACATAGAGCAACATCCGCTATTTGAAAAATAGGCGCTTCTGGATCTTTATTGATAGCAATAATCTTCTGTGCCGTCTGCATTCCGGCAAGATGCTGTATGGCACCTGATATGCCTATAGCAAAATAACATTTGGGAGACACCACCCTGCCTGAAAGTCCTATTTGATGGGGATATCCTATCCATTTTGCTTCAACCGTAGGCCGAGAAGCCCCTACCCCTCCACCAAGAAGCTCCGCAAGTTCGTGCAGCATATTAAAATTTTCCGCTTTCCTGAGCCCCTTACCACCAGAGACAATCACATCTTTATCCTGCACGTTGGACACCGTTTCAGAGGCATATTCCTTACCAATAACTTCTATACGACTCTCCAGTAAGGATGGCGGGATATCAAGAAAAATAATTTCACCATTACCATCCACATGTTTTTCAGGCATACGAAAAGTTTTAGGCCGAACGGTCGCCATTTGAGGCACATGATTGGGTGTCTTTATTGTAGCCATCACATTTCCGCCTATTGCCGGCCTGGTTTGCAGCAGCAGACCACTTCCATCCTCTATATCAAGACTGGTACAATCCGCAGTCAGTCCAGTATGCAGCATAGCAGCGACAGATGGAAGATATGTTCGTCCTGAGGTTGTAGCAGGAGCAAGGATTACCTCAGGTAGGTACTTTTCAACAACATAAGATAAAATCTTCGCGGTAATCTCCTGATTAAAATATTCTAATTTATCATGCGAAGCCACAATCACGCGTTCCGCGCCGAAACAGAACAGCTCTTCCGGCATATCGTCCAACTGTCCGCATATCAGAAGACACGTTACCCTGGTCGCCATTTTACCAGCAATTTCACGCGCTTTTCCAAGCAATTCTTTGGTAACAGAATGGATCTTATTTTGACGAATTTCACCACAAACAAGAATACCGTCGACGCAACTTTTATCTCTCAACATGATACCACTCCTAAAGTATGGCCAATTCCTTAAGAACTTTCATGACATGCTCAATACCGTGTTCTATATCCTTGCCACAATAAAATTCCGTATGTCGCGTAATCTTTGGATGTTCGATTTTTACAACTCTGGTAGGAGAACCCGCAAGCCCAACCTCTTCACTGGAAAGGTCGATATCTGCCGCAGATATAACACTGATATCGGACCTTCGAGCCCGTTTCTTACCACTCAAGGTAGGCATAGCAGGATCGTTTATATCACTTAGTACCGTAATAAGAGCAGGAAGATAAAGCCTTTGTGTCTCAATGCCATCTTCTACCGTACGCTTTACCGTCACAAACATATCGTCTATATCCATGAAACTCACATACGTCGCACATGGAATATCCAGCATAGCGGCAATTTCCGGGCCAACTTGTCCCGTCTCACCGTCTGTTGCTTTTTCCCCGGCTAGAATAATATCGTAAGGGCCTGTTTTTATAATAGTAACAGCCAAAGCAAGAGCGGTAGCCCAACTGTCTGCTCCAGCAAAAAACCTGTCAGAAACGAGATATGCATTGTCAGCGCCAAGAGCAAGAGCCTCTCTTAAAGCAATATCCGCCTGTTTAGGCCCCATCGAAATAACAGAGATATCCGCTCCGCATTTTTTTTTCACATCAAGCGCTGCCTGCAGCGCATTCAGGTCAAGTGGGTTGACAATATTTCCACTTCCCTCTCTGATCATTGTTCCCTTATCTGGGTCCATTTTTATTTCGTCAGAATCTGGGACCTGTTTTATCAAAACCGCTATTCTCATAAATCCCCCTCCATAATATATAAATATTTTTTAACTTTCATAAGAATATGAATCCATGCAGATGTATTATTTTGTAAATTTCTATATTTTGTATCCAAAACATAGAATACCATATTTTCTATCAGTGTCAATCTTTATAGTTTTTATAATTTTCATTAACACCCTAATTAACCTGCATAAACAATAGATATAATAATATTTTTTGCCAATATATTATAAAAGCAACAAAGATTTTTATAATATTTTTGGACACAAAGTATTGACAATAAAAAAATGTATGATAGTCTTATAAAAAATAAACAATAAAGCGGATGGAGGGGAAATTTTATGCAAAATTTAATTACAGCCCTAATCAAGCAACAAGCAGGTATGTCGATAGAGATTTGCCGCGAATTGATAAAATGCCCCTCCGAAGATCCCGCCGGCGACACACGCGCGGTAGCGTCATACATACAAAAATTCTTCACAAAACATGGTATAGAGAATAACGTTATCTCCCCGCACCCTGAGAAGCCAAACGTTGTAGCTACGATCAGAGGGTCACGCAGTGGAAAACACCTTATATTCAACGGGCATATTGATACCTTTCCCGTAGGTGATATATCTAAATGGAGCGTTGATCCATTTAGCGGAGAAATTAAAGATGGGAAACTATACGGAAGGGGTGCCGCCGACATGAAGGGTGGCATCGCAGCCAGCATGACGGCGGCACTTATTTTAAACCAGTTAAAAGATACGCTGCCTGGAAAGATTTCATTTACCTGTGTATCTGACGAAGAGGTTAACGGTCCATGGGGAACAAATTATCTGCTGAAACACTATCCTGAATTGTACGGTGATGCGTTGATAAACGGAGAGCCATCTTCCGTAGAACATATCAGAATCGGAGAAAAAGGGATCTTCCAGGCCCGGATAACGGTGAACACTGCCGGCGGACACGGAGCCTACTCTGGGCTAAAAACAAACGCGATCACCGACATGGTGTATATTTTAGAATCGTTGCTATCTTTCGAAAACGAGGCACCGGAAATAGATAAAGAGGTCCGGTTATTTATGGAAAGAGCAAGAACTTCCTACGATAGGGTCCTGTGCGAAGGGGCTATGGACAAAGCTCTTAGGCCTACACTCAATATTGGAACTATAACAGGCGGAATCATGGTCAATATGGTGCCAGAACGTTGTCAGGCAGAGATTGACTTCCGTTTTCCACCAGGGGTGACATGCCGTTTTGTTGAAAAATGGCTGGACGATAAAATAAGAAAACATTCAAACTCAGACTATAAAATCATCAAAAGCAGCGACGCTCATATTACCTCCGTGGAAGAACCGCTTGTTAAAATTGCAAAAGCGACTGCCTGCGAGGTATGCGCCCATCCTGTATTTGAAAACTATAGCCTTGGAGGCACGGAGGCAGTTTTATGGAGAGCAAAAGGTATCCCAGCCATAACATACGGACCGAATCATCACAATATGGGGTCGCCGGATGAATATATTATGGCCGAAGAACTTCCTCTTGTTTCTAAAGTACATGCAATGACCGCGTGGCGTTATTTAACCTATCAAAATAATTGATCAGGAGGCGTGACATGGGACCTTTTAATAATAGCAGTCAGTATTATCATATGGTACTTTCCCAAATGACACCAAAAGCGGAACCTGCCTTTCATGAACATGAAGAGCAGCTACGGGTATGGGGATCTCAATGGGGGGTAAAAAATGACGTTGACCAAATTAGGACAATATTGGTCCATCGTCCCGGAAAAGAGCTTGGTGTAATTACTGAGGATAAATATGATCCTCAGATAGAAGCCCTTATCGACAAAGAAAACCAATGGTACTTCCGCTCAGACAAAGCCCCCGACATCGCAGCTATGCAGGAAGAGCATGACGCGCTGATACGAACCCTTGAAGCAGAGGATATCAAAGTAGTATATATGGATGGGAGTCCGACCGACCCTGACGCGATAAACGTGCGGGATAACGGCATCGTGATAAATGGAGGTATCATCATCACGAGGATGGGTATCGTAGGGGAAAAATATGGCACTGGACGCCGAGGCGAAGAGGCGTATGTTACCCGTACCGTGGCAAATATTGGCATGCCCATACTGCACACTATTCAAGGAAACGGATTGATGGAGGGAGGCAGTTTTTGTCTTTTGGATGAAAAACACGCCGCCATCGGCCTAAGCTATAGAGGAAACAAGGCAGCGGCGGAGCAAGTCCGGCAGGTGCTGGCAATACAGAATATAGAACTAGTTGAAGTACCTTTAACTGGATTCAGTCTGCATTTGGACGGTGCGATTGTCATGGTGGACCACGACAAAGCGTTGGTCAACGTTGAAAGACTGCCCTTCTGGTTCCTCGACTATCTGAAAAAGCTTGGAATAAAGCCTATTTTCACCGATTACCGCGACGGTACGTTAGGAATAAACTGCCTCGCCACCAGACCAGGCAGGGTCCTCGCATACGATGACGCGCCATGGACGGCGGAATGTCTATACAAAAACGGCGTTGATGTCATTCCTCTTAAGTACATTGAATGCAGAAAAAAGGGAGGAGGTATTCACTGCGGTACACTGCCACTTATCAGGAATGAAAAATAGTTATATACCTCAATTTTTTGTAATATTACGCTCATAATTTAATAATATTAGCGAGAGGATGTGTCTAATAATGAAAATAGGTAAGGGATTAATGGTAATTTTTATGGTGCTTCTTATTGCGGGGACGGCTTTTGGCGCAGAGGAATATCAGTTTAAAATTTCATCCGCCATGTCTTCGAATTTTCCCCCACAAAAGGCATTGGAGGACTTTGTAAAATACTTGAATACAAACTCTAATGGAAGGATCAAAGCTTCAAGATACACAGATGGACAGTTAGGCGGAATTCTAGAGACGCTCGAAGCAATTCAAATGGGCGTGGTACAGATGGCAATGCCAGTAACATCTGACCTAGCCGGCTACAGTAAAAAAATTCAAGTTTTGGATCTACCATTTTTATTTAAAGACTTCAACAGTATGAGAAAGGCTCTCGACGGCCCCTTAGGAAAAGAAATGGAAAAAATATACGAATCTCAAGGTTTTAAGTGTTTCGGATACGTTCCTAACGGTACTCGCCATATCTCAAACAGCAAAAGACCGATAAACACCCCCGAAGATCTTAAAGGACTAAAGATACGGGTAATGCAGAACCCTATGCATATAGCGATTTTTAAAACATTGGGTGCCAACCCCACCCCTCTAAGTTACTCAGAGCTTTATACGGCACTTCAGCAGGGAGTGGTAGACGGACAGGAAAACGCTCCCGCACAGGTAGTTGACGCTAAGCTGCACGAGGTACAAAAATACTACTCTCTTACCGGTCACCTGCAGAGTATGATCTGCCTGCTCGTAAGCAAAAAATGGTACGACGCGTTGCCACAGGATCTTCAAAAGGTATTTAATAACGGAATAAAAGAGTATGAGAAGAACTACGTCAAGCTATACTTTGATTACGATAACTCCTGCCTTGACATAATGAGAAAAGCAGGCGTAAAGATCAATGAGCTTACCGATAAACAACATCAGGCATTTAAAGATAAGTCTGCACCTATATACAGCGATTATAAGGATGTCATCGGAGAAGATCTCGTAAATCTGGCCATATCTTCTTCAAAGTAACTATTGCATGAAGTGATATTAGAGGGCAGGCTGTTATATATCAAAAGCCTGCCCATTAATAAATCCAATAGGGGAGGATATATATGCTCTATTTTTTAGACAAAATAAATAGTAAAATTGAAAAATTTGAAGAATATTTTATCACTTACCTCCTGCTCATAATGTCGTCCGTCGTTTTTATACAAATAATAATGAGATATGTATTCAATAATTCCCTCTCCTGGTCGGAAGAACTAGCTACATACCTGATGATGTGGATGACATGGATCGGTGCCAGCTATGGGGTAAAGCAGAACATGCACCTGCGTGTAACGATATTTATTGACATGTTAAATGGTAAAATTCGAGACTGTGCCTATATCTTTATAGATGTAATCTGGATGATTTTTTCAATTTACATGGTTGTAATGGGAATACGCGTTGTAAAGATGTCATACGCAGGATATAGAGTCTCTCCTGCACTGCAGATACCTATGTACTTAATATACAGTTCTGTTGTAGTAGGATGTGTATTAATGTGTCTCAGTTTAATAACATCCATTCATAAACGTTACTTTGAATATAAGTCTCTGTCTGGAGGGGGAAAATAATGGTCGCCATCTTCCTTTTAACAACGCTGTTTGCCTTTTTATTAAGCGGATTCCCTATAGGAATTTCAACCGGGATCGCCACTGCGCTGTCCATGATTATATTCACACCGGATATTCCTCTACAACTTATAGCTCAAAAAGCAATCACCGCATTGGAGTCATTTCCTTTGCTTGCCATACCTTTCTTTATGTTCGCCGGAAATCTGATGGGCTCTGGCGGCATCTCGCGCCGCTTGGTCGACTTAGCAGACAGCCTCGTTGGTACGATAGCAGGTGGGCTAGCCTTGATCACCACGCTTGCAAGCGCATTTTTCGCCGCAATCTCAGGTTCCGCACCAGCAACGGTTTCCGCCATTGGATCAATTATGATTCCAGAAATGAAAAAACGCGGCTATAAATCTTCTTTTTCTACGGCTGTCGCCGCCTGCTCCGGTACAATTGGCGTATTAATACCTCCCAGTATTCCTTTTGTCGTCTATAGTGTTGTCGCAAGAACATCTATCGGAGACATGTTCATAGCCGGTATCATTCCAGGCCTGCTATTCACTGCGGCAATCATGATTACCGGATATATTATCTCAAAAAAACGCGGTTATGTGGGAAAAGAAGAAACTATCGCCTTCCCAAAAGCCTTAAAAGAATCTTCGTGGGCCCTGATGGTTCCGATTCTTATTCTCGGAGGCATTTACACCGGCATATTTACGCCGACAGAGGCAGCGGTAGCAGCCATCTTTTACTGTATCGTTATTGGGAAATTTATCTATAAGGAATTAACATACAGGGATATTTTTGAATGCGCTAAGTCTGCGGCGACATTAAATGGCATAACGATGTATGGCATGGGGTTCGCCATGGCCTTTGGCGTTTTTCTCGCCTTGGAGATGATACCGCAGCTATTATTAGCCCAAGTCATGTACGCTACAACAAATAAAATCATTATCCTGCTGATCTTAAACGTATTTTTCCTATGTTTGGGTTGTTTTATGGACAATATCGCAGCCACAATCATCCTGACACCAATTCTGCTCCCTCTTGTGACGTCAATAGGAATGAGCCCCATTCAGTTCGGGATATTGCTCACCGTCAATTTAGCCGTTGGTTTTGTAACTCCGCCAGTAGGATGTAACTTGAATGTGGCGTCAGCTATATCCAAGGAGCCTATACATGTCATTGCTAAAGAAGCAATGCCTTTTATGCTTGCAATGATATTCTGTCTGATGTTAGTCACATTTGTTCCTGAAGTGAGCCTTGCGTTGATCGGCATATTCAGATAATGAACAATATAACGGCAAATTAACCTGATTTATTATTAAATGGGGTAAGTGTATAATAGGGGAATGAGCCTAGCTGATAATATTTATTACACACTAAAAAATAGAATTCTACGCGGAGAATTGCGTCCGGGTACGGCACTGAGAGAGGAGTACCTATCCGACGAACTGCAAGTCAGCCGAACTCCGCTGAGAAAAGCTCTTACCCAATTGATGGCCGAAGGATACTTAGTCAAAGGGAAAGATCGAACTCTTCGTATCCCGCAGATTTCCGAAGGCGAGCTGATGGATACGCTTGAGGCGAGGCGGCTGCTTGAGATCGCCTCGGTCGAGAGGGCCACGCTGCGCGCCGCGAAAGAGGACATTGACCGTATAGAACACTTCATTTGGGATGAGGAAGAGGCAATGAGACTCCACGATAATGTACTCGTCTCATCTCTGGACAGGATGTTTCATAATTATCTGGGGCAAATTTCCGGAAACAGGGTCTATTGCGATTTTATCTCGCAGGTCGGATATAAGATATCGCTGTTTTTAGCTCTCAGCAACACGCTGGGAGAGGTCATAAACGAGGCGTTGAAAGAACACCGGGATATACTTTACGCGATAAAGCTCAGAATGCCGGAACGTGCCGGCACTGCCATGAAGCTTCACCTGGATAATGTCGAAAAACGGATTCTTGAGAGCATCCGGTGCGAGGAGGAACGAAGTAATGATTCAAATGAAATACCGGCGCGGAGATCCAGGAGAAATTTTCCAAAGGTAAAGGCATAATAAAAAGGGACGCATTCGGCAAAGTACGCCGTGCGTCCCTTTTTCAGCGATTGATTTTATTTCGCGGCGTATACGCCGTCTATCAGCGTTCCGTCGCGGTATTCCACCGCGGCAAGCAGTTTGTCATAGTTGAATTCTATCGGCTCCGGTACTCCCGTCAGTTTTTCCACCTCTTTTTTAAGGGCGGCGATTTCCATTACGGGGAGTTTCGCCTTGAGCGCTGATTCCAGCAGTTCCGGACGGCGCGGGTTGATGCATATTCCCCGCTCCGTCACTATCGCTCCCACGGTCTCGCCCGGCGTCGTGACGGTCGTCACTTTGTCTTTTATCGACGGTACTCCTCCACGGAAGGAGGGGCAGACTATTATCGAGAGTTTCGCCCCAGCCGCCGTGTCCTGGTGACCTCCGGAGGCTCCGCGCAGTACCCCATCGTTGCCCGTCAGGACGTTGACGTTGAAGTCGGTGTCAACTTCCAGCGCCGCAAGGATCACGCAGTCAAGGTTGTTGACGAGCGCCCCCGCGTTGAAGGGGTTCGCGTACCACGAGGCGTCTATTTCTATGTGGCTCGGGTTGGCAATCATAGACTTAGTCACTACCGCGTCAAAGGACTGGACGTCAAATACTGTCCTGAACATGCCTTTGTCGTGCATCGCCGCCAGGTATCCACCGACTCCGCCGAGGCCGAAGCTGCCTGCTATGCCCTTTTCCGACATGTATTCTTCAAGGTAGACGGCCGCCGCAAGGCTCGCACCGCCTACTCCCATCTGGAAGGAGAAGCCCGGCTCTATTATGCCCGCCGCCTTCATGAGGCGGAAGGAGTCCTGCGCTATGCGCAGGTCTACAGGGTTGCGTGTGATGCGCGCCGCGCCGGTGGCGATTTTTGCGGGGTCGCCTATGCTGTCTACGACTACTACCTGGTCGACGAGGTATTGGGGAATTGATATTTTCGGCGTCAGCGGGTATTCGACTAGGTTGTCGGTCACCGCTATTACGTGCGCGGCGTTTCTCGCGTCTGTGATCGCGTAGCCGAGGGAGCCGCAGGCGGAGGGGCCGGAGATGCCGTTTATGTTTCCCAGGCAGTCGCAGGCGGGAGCCGCGAGGAAGGCGACATCTATTTTGATCGAGCCTTCTTCGATGGCGCGTGCGCGGCCGCCGTGGCTGCGAATGACCACGGGGATGTCGACTTCGCCGCTGGATAAAAGTTTGCCCAGTCTGCCGCGGACGCCGGAGGTGTAGAGTTTACCGATGAGGCCGCTTTTTATGTAGTCCGCCACGCAGTCGTGAGCGTCGGGTATCGAGCTCGGCGCGAAGGTGAGGTTTTTGAAGCCCATCGCCTCTAGCTCCGCCAGTACCATCGGGATGACGGCGTCGCCGTTGCGCAGATGGTGATGGAAGGATATCGTCATGCCGTCGCAGAGGCCGGACCGTTCGATGGCCGCGCGCAGTGAGGCGGCGCGCTTATCGCGGCAGGGGACCGCCGCGCGTATCGCCCGCGGCCCCGAGCAGAGGCCGGATAGCGATGAGATTCGATCAAATGGCGCGGTGTAGGAAGCGAAGCTCCCCACGCCGGGGATTTCAAGCGGCACTATCCTGCCGAGTGAATTTACCGTCGTCTTCATTTACAGCGCCTCCCTGTCAAAGCCATAGAGTTCGGCAAGTTTCAACAGATGCGCGGAACGCGCGACGATCGGGGCGTCGACCATTTTGCCGTCCACCGAGATAACGCCCTTGCCCTCGCGTTCGGCCTTCTCCGCCGCCTCGACGACGCGCAGCGCCTTACGCAGATCTTTTTCCGCCGGCATGAAGGCCCTGTGTATCGTCGCAATCTGGCTCGGGTGGATACAGGCTTTGCCTGTGAAACCTAGCTCGACGATCTCTTTCGCCTCCAAAAACAACCCTTCCTGGTCATTGAGGTCCGTCCAGACGGTATCGAATGAGGCGACTCCCGCGGCGTGGGCGGCGGCGACTATGCGTCCGCGCGCGTAGAATAACTCGCGTCCCTCCCGCGTCTTCTGTATTCCCATATCGGCGGTGAAGTCCTGCCCGCCAAGCGTCAGCGCCGTAACCCGCGGCGAGGCGGAGGCGATGCGGAAGGCGTTCTCAAGACCCAGAGCCGTCTCCACCATCGCGTGCAGTTTCACGGTGCCGATCTCCATCCCGTTTTTCATCTCAACCGCGGAAATTTTCTCATCCGCGTATCGGATGTCTTCCTCCGAGTTGCACTTCGGCAGACGCACCGCGCCGGGGCGGCAGGGAATCACGGCCTCTATATCATCCTCAAAGAACTTCGTATCCGCGCCGTTCGTGCGCACGGTGACAAAGAGCTCTTTGAAGTCAAATTCTTTAAGGAACCAGACGGCCATCCGGCGCGCCGAGTCCTTTTCCGTATAGGCGATCGCGTCCTCCAGGTCCATCAGGATGCTGTCGCAGCCGAATACCGGCGCGTGCTGGAGCATTCCCGGAGAGTCGGCGGGGATATAGAGCATTGAACGAGTGGCCCTCATCGCCTATTCCTCCCTCGAAGCACGCAGGAGAGCCGTCTCCAACCGCGCCTTTATCGTTATCTCAATGGCTCCCTGGTCCTGTATAGTAATCTTAGCGCCGCCGACGGCGTGTTCAGCGAGCATGCCGCGCACAAGCCGCTCTGTCCTTTTGGCAAATACGGCGCTGTTCGCGCCTCTGTAGTCGAGAACAAAGTCATCGTTCGGAGCAACCGTCACAAAACAGTCGGAGGACTCCAACGTTCCGGCGTTTGCCGTGTGAAGCAGTAACAATCCACTCATCACCTTTCGTAATTGAGGAGAGGGAAAAGAATCTCTCCGCGGCGTCTAAGCCGCCGCCTTTTTCTTTTTCCGCCATTCGCTGATGAAGGGCCATATGATCGAGAAGATCGTCAGGAAGAAGAGGACCCAGCATATCGGCGAACGGAAAAGAATCGAAACGTCTCCGTCGGAGAGCATCATCGACTGCCGGAAGGACTGCTCCATCGAGACGCCGACGACGACCGCGAGTATCAGCGGCGAGGTGGGCACCTTGTATTTCTTCATGAAATATCCCACGAGGCCGAATATTACAAGCAGTACGAAGTCAACGACACTGAAATTGATCGTATAGACGCCGATAAGCGCCATCGCCATGATCAGCGGATAGAGTATTTTTGTCGGCACGGAGAGGACTCGCACGAGCACGCTCGCCAGCGGGATGTTGATGAAGGCGCAGACGACGTTGCCCAGGAACATACTGGCGATGACCGTCCAGGCGATATCCGCGTGCTGCTGGAAGAGCAGCGGCCCCGGCTGAAGCCCGAGGATCATCAGCGCGCCGAGCATAACCGCCGTCGTCCCAGAACCGGGAACGCCTAAGGTCATCATCGGAATCAGCGCGCCGACGGAACAGGCGTTGTTCGCCGCCTCCGGCGCGGCCAGCCCGACTATCTCTCCCTTGCCGAAGTTCTCCGGATTTTTAGAGAGCTGTTTCTCATTGTTATAGGCCATCAGCGCGGCGATCGTCGCGCCCGCGCCCGGCAGCACCCCGATGATAAAGCCGATTGGGGTCTGGCGGATCATCGGCCACCAGCAGCGCTTGAACTGCGCCATCGACACCCAGATCCGGCCGAACTTGGACTGCACCTTGACCGCCGTCTCGGAGCGAATATGGTCCATGTTATGGAATACCTCCCCAAGCCCATAGACGCCGATGATGACGACGACGAAATCTATTCCCGTCTGCAGCGCCGTGACTCCGAAGGTAAAGCGGATGGCGCCGGACTGCGGGTCAATACCGACCGTGGCAATCATCAGCCCGAGGCACATCGAAAGCAGCCCCTTGAGCATCGCCTCCTTAGATATCGCGGCGGTCGCGGCAAGAGCGAAACACATCAGCATAAAATACTCCGGCGGCCCGAATTTAAGCGCGAAGCGCGCGACGGGGACGGCGACCGCCACAAAGGCGACGGTCGCGATCAGACCTCCGATAAATGAGGCGATCGCCGATATCGCCAGCGCCTCCTCGGCATGGCCGGAGGTGGACATCGGGTAGCCGTCGAAGCAAGAGGCGACGGCGGCGCCGTCTCCTGGGACATTCAGCAGGATGGAGCTGCGTGAACCGCCGAACATCGCGCCGTAGTATATGGCGCACATCGTGACCAGGGCCGTATCGGGAGCCATCGTGAAGGTGAGCGGCATCAGAAGGGCGATGCCGGTGGTCGGCCCCAGGCCGGGAAGCATTCCCAGTACCGTACCCAGCGTGGAACCGGCGAAGAGCCAAACTAGGTTGAGCGGGGTAAGCGCGTTGACAAAACCTGATAACAGCAAATTTATAGTTTCCATCTTAAATCCCTTTCCTAGGGCAGCGTGATCTGAAATATTCTGTCAAAGACATACCAGATACCGAAAGAAAAACAGAGCGCCGTTAAAACATTGACCTTCCAGCCCCTGACACCGTTTATCAGAAAGAGCATCGCCCCGAGAAAGAGCGGCGTGCTGACAAGGAAACCGGCCGTCTCAAGGATCGCCGCATAGGCGAGACAGCAGACTATGAGGCCGCCGATCAGCACCCAATGGCCCTGGTCGGGCGTTTTGCCCGCCTTTGCGACATGGCCGCGCTTGGCGCCGCGATATAAAAGCATCAACGAAAAAATAGTCCCCATCGTGCCGACGACCAAGGGGAAATACTTCGGCGCCATCGGGTCGCCTATCGACGCGGCGGGCAGCAGCCAGGCCGCAACCACATAGGCGATGCTGAAGACGACAGAAAAAAGGCCGACGATAATATCCGCATTCATAAAAATCCACCCCTTACGTTAAACCGGCGGCTGGGTCACCCCGCCGCCGATATTCAAATTATCTTTCGCTACTGTTTTAAGAAACCGATCTCTCCAAGGATGACCTTATACTCTTCATTGGTCTTGTCAAGGAATTTCGTAAATTCATCGGCGTTCATATAGACCGCCTCCCAGCCGTTCTTAAGGCAGATATCTTTCCATTCCTTGCTCTCCGACATCTTCTTCAGCGCGTTTGTCATATAGTCGCGCTCCGCATTGCCCATACCAGGGGTGCCGAAAATCCCGCGCCAGTTGATGAACACCGTGTCGATTCCGCTCTCTTTAAGAGTCGGCACCTTGCTGAGCGGGCCGGACTTGATGCGCGTGGGCGAACTCACCGCGAGTACCTTGATGTCTCCGGCCTCGAGCGCGCCCACCGTCTCCGCCATGCCGGTCGAGAGAAGATCGATATGGCCGCCCATCAGCGAGGCCATGCTTCCCTCCTGAAGTGAGATATAGGGGATCTCCTTGAGATTCTTTACGCCCGCGGCGCGCGCCGCCTGCAGGAACTGCAGATGGTCCATGCTGCCCGCCGAGCTCGTACCGCCGACCTTGACGCTCTTGGGGTCCTTCTTGATTGCCTCAATAACATCCTTCATGCTGTTGAACTTTGAATTCTTCGGCACAGCGTAAGCTCCGAAATCGTTGATCAGCATCGCGATGGGGGTCAGGTTCTTATAACCAAGCTTCGTCTGTCCTGTGAGGTTGATGAGAAGGATGGGCGGCGAATAGACGGTAATCGTGTATGGATTGCCCTTCTTCTTCTGCATATAGGCGAGGTTGACCGCGCCGCCGCCGCCGGGCTTGTTGGTGACAGGCATCGGCTGGGAGATGATCTTCAAGTCGCCGAGCGTCTTGCCTACCATTCTTATCGTCGTATCCCAGCCGCCGCCGGCGCCGGCCGGGGCAAGAAACTCAAAGGGTCTCGACGGATAATCCGCCGCCGCCGCGGTAAATACAAACGCGGTAATAAACAATGCTGCCAGAGCCGATACTAATGCTGAACGCTTCATGTGATAATTCCTCCCACAAAAATTATTATGTATCCATGTATCCATGTATCCTCGGTAGTTATATAATATCCCTAAGGAGCGGAAAGTCAATATTGAAAAACAAAAATTTCTCATATTTTATGACGGACGAATATTTGGTTTTTTATGTTAGTATTTACTTATCATATAAGTTGGAAGATGGGACAAGGGGGACGGCGTTGTGGCAATAAAACTGGATGCGGAGCTGGATATAGCGCCAAGCAGCACCCTGAGGGCGGAGGTCGCCAATCTGCTGCGCAAGCAGATACTCGACGGAGACATCCCCAGCGGCGAGCGGCTGATAGAGACGGAGATAGCCGACCAGCTTGGCGTGAGCCGCATGCCCGTACGCGAAGCGCTGAGAATGCTTGAGAGCGAGGGGCTCATCAACCAGATACCGCGCAAGGGACTTATCGTCGCCGAATATACGGAAAACGACATCCGCGAATACTATACGATACGCGAAGCGCTCGAGGTCTGCGCGATAAAGATAGTGATCGATAAAATCTCAAAAGAAGAGCTCGAAGAGCTTAAGATGTACTGCCGCAAGGCCGAAGAGGCCCATACCGCGGGCGACATCGAGATGGTCTGCCGCTGGACGGCGAAGTTCAACGAACGCATCTATGACAGCTGCGAGATGCCGCGGCTCAAGGAACAGATAAAAACAACGCAGAAGTATCTGCGCACCTTCCGCTTCACCTCTTTTAAGGAGGCCTCGCGTACCGAACAGGCGCTTAAAGAACATGCCGAGATAATCCGCCTCGTGGAGAAAAAAGACTACGAAGGCGCGGCGCACGCCACCTCCGTACACCTGCGCGATGCGATGCGCGCCTATCTCAAGCTTTGGAAACAGAGAAAGGGACGCATATAGGCCAGCTGTTTTAACCATATAAGGCCGCGGCATGATATTCTCTGCCGTTTAAGTACGAACGCTGCTTTTATTAGGGTAATTATTTCCACATATTTCTATGCATGGGAGGCTGCGTAATGAAAATCCACGGAGGAAAAAGTATCTGCGTTTTACTGGCCGTTTTATGCGCCGTTATATTGCTTGGCGGCTGCGGCGGTTCACATCGAGAGGCGGTATCGCCCTCTGATTATTCCAGGTCAGAGAACTGGCTGCATCTGCCGGAGACGGCGGTGCATTCTGCGGACGTCATCTACCTCTACCCCACCGCCTATGCAAGGGCTAACGACAGTGAGCCGGTAATCTGTTCCATCGACAACGCGGCGATGCGCGCCGGAGCCCAAAAGATATTTGCGCAGCAGGCGACGGTCTTTGAGCCATCCGCCAATATCTACGCGCCATATTACAGACAGATGGACGCGGCATACGTCCTTTCCATCTCCGAGGAGGAGCGCAACAGGATCGCCTCGCGAGAACCAAAGGCCGACGTCTTCGCAGCGCTGGACTATTACTTTGAAAATTACAACCACGGGCGCCCATATATACTTGCCGGACACTCGCAGGGTTCAAACCTCCTGACATTCGTCCTTGCCGAATATATGAAGAGACATCCTGAGCGTTACGAACGGATGATCGCGGCCTATGTGATCGGATATTCAGTGACCAAGGACTATCTCGCACAGAACACACATCTAAAATTTGCCGCGGGAGCGAACGACACCGGCGTAATCGTCTCCTACAATACCGAGGCGCCCGTCGTCTCCGGAGACAACCCCGTATTGCTCGACGGCGGCATATCAATAAACCCAATATCATGGACGCTTGATGAGACAGTGGCCGTCGCCGGCAACAATCTGGGCAGCATGACGGAAGAGACACCCGACTCGCCGACAGGGCTTAAACTGGAAAATCCCGGCATCGCCGACGCCGCGGTGGACAAAGAGCGCGGCGTGGTAAAATGCGCCTCCGTAGACCGGGACAAATACGAAATAAAGTCCGTCCCATTCGGCAGCGGCATATACCACGGCTGGGACTACGGCTTCTACTATATGAATCTGCGTCAGAACGCCGCAGAGCGGATCGAAGCCTTTTTTAATAAAACCCATTAAAAGAGTCCATCTCCGCGGTTGGTGTACGGCAATATTGAATTTCACGCAAAACTATTTGATAAACAGTTAAAATAACAACTTCATAGCCGTGCGATACACCGCGCGGCTATACGGCGGTTATTGTACTCCTTACGCCGCCAACCGCAGCGGTATGGAGGAAAAGATACCGGCTTTATATTCCGCGTATATTGCCGGTGAGACGCGAAAAGGGCGGCGAAACATCCGCCGCCCTGAACTTCATATCTTGCCTTTTTTAAACTCCCAGCGCTACCTCTTCCTGCGGTAAATAAAGGAAACCGCCGCAAGCAGAAGCAGTCCCGCAAATCCCGCGTTACAGCCGCTGGAGCTGCTGTGGTGCGGTTCTACCGTCTTAGTGGCGAGTATCGCCACGGGGTCGGCCACCGAGCCGTCGGCCTCGTCAAGGTCAAAGGCGCCGCCGTCTTTGATGAAGATCGAGAGAATATACGTCTCGCTTCCCTCTATCGCGCCTTTGAATATCGTTCCGTCCACCTTCTGAATGGTGAATTTTTCATCCATATCAGCCGTGATATCCGAAGCGTACTTGAAGAGTCTGCCGCTGTCCGCGCCCAGTACCTTCAGCACTTTAACGTCTTCCGGCTTTGCCGCCTTCAAATCCGCACCGGCGAGGGAGAAGCTGATCATTACCGTCTTTTTGCTCTCGACCTTCGCCGTGAACACGGGAAGCGGAAGCACATCGGCGGAGGTGACGTTTTCCAGCGTCGCTATATTTTCAACGACCTTTACCACCGTATCCGCCTTTACCGCTACGATTTCGTCCTTGTCTATCTCAAGCATATCTTCCGTAATGCCGTCGAGCTTGGCGGCCGCCTCCGCAGTGTCTGTCTCCGTAGCACCAACTACCGGCTTGACCTCTTCTTTTACATCGTCGGAGACGTCAGGAAGGACCGGTGCAATAGGTTCGATGACAGGCGTGACCGGGCCGACCGGCTGCGTTTTCTGCACCTGCCACATATCTCCGACCGGCACAACCTCATATCCTTCTGCCACATACTCAGTCGGATCGCTGCTGTAGATGCCGCCGGTGATAGTAATAACTTCTTCTATGCCTTCCGAAGTAAATGAAAGAGCGTCTCCGCTAGAGATAAGGGTGCCGCTGGAGACGGCGAACTTTTTCAGTTCGCTTGCAGAGGAGGTATCTCCTGTTTCATGAATTCCTTCATAAACAGCAGACGCGCCCGTCCCCGTCGCTTCGAGTTTTGCCGTTCCGGCAATTACTACATCCATACTACCTATATACGCAGAACTTGTGATGAGTGACAGCGCCGCCCCTGTGCCGACGGCTCCATTATCGTTTGCGACAGGCGTAACTTTGGCTCCGGTGGCGGTAATTGTTCCGCCCAACAGTTTTAACGAGCCGGATTTAAACTGGATACCGTCGTAACCGCTTAGCTCACCGCCTGAGATATTGAGCGTGCCTAACTGCGGGTGGTAGATGGCATTTCCGCCGCTCTCTGTTCCGCCGATAAGTTTACCGCCTGTGATGTTAATTTCAGTTCCGCCATTGTTCACTCTACCGTCTTTTACGCGTCCATTACCTGAAATAGCGCATCCAGTACTATCTGTTGCCTCGATGGTACCGCCGTTTACGGTAAGGACAGCTCCTTTCCCCTTAACAACTACACTATAATATGGGCTTACTATAGTGCCGCTTTCAATCGTAACGGATACGTTGTTAGGGCTATTATGTTCAACGGTAGTATCCCCTATGAGGCGAACTACGCCATAATACTTGCTATCTGACTCGCGAGTAATTTTACCAGTGTTAGCGGAAGAAGAGTCAATTATGGTCAAACTGCTCTTGTCCTGATCAACTATAATAACTCCATCATCACGTTCGTCAGCGCTGATTGTAAATCCGGCCAAATCAAGCGTCAGTGATTTATCAGCAGACAAGTTAAGTGTTTCAGCCCCCATAGCGACATCGCTGTCAAGCTTTATACTTCCGCCACTACTAAAAGCCGTTTTTAAATCATCGCTGGTTGTCGCTAGCGCACTTGATGCAAACACCGTGACCAGCGCCATCAGCAACACAAGAAAAATTATTCCGTACTTTCTTAGCTTCGTCATTATCATATTTCCCCTTTCATTTGTTTGGGAACGCCTTCTTCAATGCCAAAAATCCGCGTGGTCAAACGTCGCAAAAATCCCTTTTATCATTCCCTCCCCCTTTACTGGCAAATGGTCTGGATATACCTTCACTTACAAACAGCGTACAACCCGCTCATATCCCTGAGCAGGAAAAAGAGCAGAGCCACGGAGGCGCACAATGAGATAAAAATGCTGCGGTCAGTTTTTGGATACTATGCCAATCTCCCCTTTTTATGGTCCGATATTTGATATTTTGGTGATAAAAATATCTTGTTCGCTGATACGTTTTTATTGACAGCCTATTTTTGATGTCGTTATTCTATCCTATTAGAATACGTATGTCTACTGTTGCAGCTAATTTATTATGTCTATAAATATTCATGCCATTCATGTAGCCTATTCGTATGGTAGGTGAGAAAAATGGCAATTGGCGATAGGCTTAAGATCAGCAGGGAACGTTTGGGATGGAGTCAGTACCGGATGGAGGAGGAGTCTGGGTATTCGCGGAATTCGATCATCAACTGGGAGACCGGGGTGCGCGTACCCCGGGCAGATATATTGGCCGAGCTTGCAAAGCTGCTCAACACCACCTCCGCCTACCTTGTGGGGGAGACGGACGACCACCTGCCGCCGGCGCCGAAGGCACAGACCGCGGCAAGGAGGGACGAATATACAGGCATAACGCGAGAAAGCTCTCCTTTATTAAATCTTGCCATAATTTTTGAGACATTAAAACACGACGGCTCGAACATGAGCGAGGAAGAAAGGGCCGCCGTGATGTCACTTCTTACCGCCTGCATACACGAAATCAGCAATAAATAGATTTTATTTCTATAGGTTATAGCCAAAATTTATTGGCTATAACACAAATAAAAAAGAGAGGAGCACGAAGCTCCTCCCCTTGGCTGACTATCCCATACGATTTATTTTACCGCGGCGTTACAGTTTCAGCATCGTCCCGGCGTCTTTCTCCGCCGCCTTCTCCAAAATCAGTTTCGCGGTCATCACGTCGTGACTTGCGATACCCATGAACAGGCAGACGCGGCGTCCCTCCAATACAGGCGGTTTTTTCCCGGCGATTATCTCGCCCATGTCGGCGTAGATACCCTCCGCGAGCGGGTAACCGTTCTGGAAGTAGACTCCGTGCTCCTGTGTCCAGAGATACTGGCCGCGGTCGTCGCAGACGAAGGAGCGTCCGCCGCTCACGGTGTCGGCGCAGAGGGTCGAATCATAATCACTGGTGATGCAGCAGACGTTTTCTTTCAGCATATCGGCGCTGACCGAGCGCCGCGGCTGGTCGAGGATCGGCGCGCAGCTTGTCACAACGTCGGCATCCGCGCAGGCATCGCGCACCGATCCGCATTTTATAAACTCCACACCCGGAAGGAGTTCCCGCATTTCATCGATGAAACGACCGTACTGTTCCGCGATCGGATCATAAATTTTGATATACTTCATCGCCGGCAGTACCTCTTTGAAGGCGCGCAGCGTGATCTTTCCAATCGTTCCAAGGCCAATGACGGCGACCACGGCGGAGTCTGGCGCGGCAAAGTATTTCGCCCCCAACCCCGCGGCAGCTCCCGTGCGCCAGGTGGTCATCCAGTTACAGTCCATTATCGCCTTGACGACGCCGGTCTCCGTGTCGTTGAGGACGAATATCCCGTTGTTATATGGCAGCCTTTTTTCAAGATTCATCGGAAAACCGGCAACCCATTTCATCCCCGCCATGTCCGTATCGCCGCCGATCCAACAGGGCATGGCATGGATGTAGCAGTTGCCGCGCGGGTGAATGCCGATCTTAGCGGGCAGCTCCGTCTTACCCTCCCCGTTCATGCGCCAACCGGTCTCCACTCCGTCCATTACCTCTTTCATCGAAATTCCCAGCGATTCCACGTCAGCCTGGGAGATAAAACGAACATCGTATGCCATATTCCTGCCTCCTTAGATTATGATAGATTTCTTCCTGCGCTCTTTGAAAGCACAGGTCTTTATTTTCATCTCTGAACATTACAGAGATAGAAAATCTTTAAATTTCGCAGCTGAACTCCGTACGCGCCTGCACCCATAGCGGGCAGAGCGCTAATCAGGCGCGGAGACGTCGGCTCTCACAAAAAGATTTTTCAGAGAGCGGTCGAAAATATCAAGGCGCGCCCGGCCGCTCTCCCGCGTCTTTAGATAGACCCCGTAAAGAAGGGAGTGTACGAGGGACATCACCGCCGCGCACGGATCGATAAACGACAAGTACCTCTGCGGCACGACGAAGAGAATGTCGCACCTGTCGGCGATCGGCGAGTTCAGCGCGTCGGATATGCCGATGATCTTTATCCCGCGGCTGTGCAGCAGCTCAGTTATCTCCTGCGCGGCCCGCGGATAGCGAGGAAGGCTGAATACCAGCGCGGCGCTTCCTGCCGGCCTGTCGCAGATATTCTCGATCTCCGCCATATCGGGAACCTTCACGTTTATGACGCCGCCGCGCAGCACGCTCAGGAAGTAGGCGGCGTAGTCCCCGAGAAAGGCGTTGCTGCCCGAAGCGGCGACCA
The DNA here is from genome assembly GCF_001701045.1 of Cloacibacillus porcorum. Taxonomy (GTDB): domain Bacteria; phylum Synergistota; class Synergistia; order Synergistales; family Synergistaceae; genus Cloacibacillus; species Cloacibacillus porcorum. The sequence goes on along the minus strand of NZ_CP016757.1, from coordinate 685,654 downwards.
CCACCGAGGGGGCCTCCGCGAGCAGCGCCGCCGCAAGTTCAAATTCCTCGGCGTCGATCATCGCGTGCGCCTCTCTCATGATCGCGTCCTCCAGCTCAAAGACCGTATCATAGACCCGCGTACCATGCTTCGAACGCGGAGAGAACCCCGCCAGCCGCTGCGGCTTTGCCCGCTCTATCTCCGCGCGCAGCGCCGCCTGCATCGCGGAGAAGCTTGGGTAGCCGAGTGATTCCGCAAGCCGCACGATCGTTCCGTGCCCGCTCCCCGCCTCTTTTGCCAGCTGCGCAAGTGTGACATAGGCCATATTCTGATAGTTCTTCAGGATATAATCGGCAACTGCCGCCTGCCTCGGACTGAGCGCCGCCCTCTTCCCGCGGATAGCGGCGAGCAATCCTCCTTCACAATCCTTTCTGTCCATAGACTGTTCATTCCTTTATATAATATTAATTGACTATTTATTCCGTCTGAATATTATCATATATTTATGATATGTCAAATATTTTTTTAGTAAATTTAACGATAAGTAAAATAAATATTATAATCGCTGACAAAAAACGGGGCGCGCCGGTACGCTCCCCGTTTTTTCCGCGAACCGTCAGGCGGCACACGCTATTTTCTGATAACGACAACCATCGACAGTTTTATATATTTTTCTTTCAGATCTTTGAGTTCTTCGTTCCGCAGGCGGATACAGCCCTCGGTGGCGTTTTTGCCTATCGACTGCGGGTCGTGCGTTCCGTGGATGCCGATGCCGCGCCAGGGTGTCTTGAGGCGTATGAACCAGGGGCCGTAGGCTCCTTTGATCTCGCCTTTGCCGTCCCTGAAGTCGTGCGTCCAGTAGGAGGCGTTCTGTATCTGCAACACTTTGAATACCCCCTCCGGAGTCCGCCCGTCGCCGGGTTTTTGTTTCTGCCCGTCGTTGACGCCGGTGGCGACGGCGTAGGACCGGATGACCTTCCTGTTTCGGACCACAAAGAGCCGTTTCTGTTTTTTTCTTATCAGCAGCCAGTCGTCGTCTTCTTCGTTTAGGACGGCTTCGGCTTCAAGCGCCTCCTCCTCAGTGATGCGCTCCAGCTCGGACGAAAGGGCCGCGCATTCGGTGAAGAGGCCAATCGATAACAGCAGCGGCAAAAGCAGCGCCAGACGGCGAAACCGCCCCTTATTTACGGATTTTTCACTTACAGCCCTTGAAAAAATGACAGACACAGCTTCACACCTCCGGCGGATTTTATACGGACAACGTCCACGGCACCTTATGCCGCATTATATCCTATCAATCCTCAAGACAAAAATCCCCGCGGCCTTCCGTCGTCCGACGTTAATGCCGCGGGGATTCCTTACATAACTTGTTATATCCCCGGTTATTCGCTGCAGATGTTTTTCAGCATTCCGATGGGTTCGATTTCGACCTCTATGAGGTCCCCCGCCTTTATTTCGCCGACGCCCTGCGGCGTGCCGGTGGAGATTATATCGCCCTCTTCAAGCGCCGCAAAGCGGCTGATGTGCGAGATGAGGCGCGGAATGGGGAATATCATCTGTTCGATCGCCCCATCCTGTACCACCCTGCCGTTGAGACGCGTGACGACGCGCGTCTCCTTCGGCAGTTCCTTTGTCAGCAAGATTGCCGGACCCAGGGGGCCAAAGGTGTCGAAGCTCTTGGCCCGCGTCCACTGGCCGTCTTTATTTTGCAGCGCGCGCGCCGTGACGTCGTTCATGATCGTATAGCCGAGGACGTGTTCGTAGGCCTCTTCCTCGCTGATGTTCTTTCCGCCCTTGCCGATGACGACGGCTAGCTCTCCCTCGTAATGGATGGTACCGGCCCAGGCAGGAATGCGGATAAAGTCGTTCGCTCCGATGATCGAGGAGGTCGCTTTGAGGAATACCAGCGGCTCCGAGGGAATTTCATGCTCTAGCTCCTTCACATGTCCCACATAGTTGCGTCCGATGCACCAGAGTTTTTTGGGCGCAAAGGGCGGCAGGAACTTAACGCGCTCCACGGGGTAACTCAGCCTTATCTGCGAGATTATCCCCGAAAAGGGGTCCCCCTCCACTATATCGACCGAATTGCCGCGTATCTGACCGCTGTACGAGCGTCCGTCGACCATAAAACGACAGTAACGCACTGGTGCCTCTTTTTTAGCCACAATGATTTCTCCTTTATCCTATTTTCCGTTCTCTCTTTTATCGAGCGCATCGGCGATACGCTCCAGCCCCTCTTTGAGCATGGCACGCGTCGTGCCGATGTTGAGCCGCGCGAAGCCGTCGCCCTCGACGCCGAACCAGGTGCCGGGGTCAAGCGCCACCTTCGCCTCGTTGACAAGGAAGTCCGTCAGTGTCTCGTCGTTGAAGCCGTAGCCGCGGAAGTCTATCCAGAAGATGTAGGTGCCCTCCGGATGGTCCATGTGCGCCTTCGGCATCCGTTCTTTGACGAAGGCCTCCATGTAATCGCGGTTGCCTTCGAGGTGGTCCATCAGCTCTTTGTGCCATTCGCCGCATTTGCCGTAGGCGGCCTCCATGGCGGTGATGCCGAGGATGTTTATCGAGTTGAGATGGAATCTCTCAAGGACCGAGACGTATATCCCGCGCAGAAGTTCGTCGGGGATTATCGCAACGGAGGCCTTCATCCCCGCGATGTTGAAGGTCTTGCTCGGAGCGATGAAGGTGACTGTGCGCTCGGCCATGCCCGGCAGCGAACCGATGCAGATGTGCTTCGCGTCGCTGAAGACGAGGTCCTGGTGTATTTCGTCGGCAATGATGATCATATTTTTGCGTACCGCGATGTCGGCGAGCCTTTCGAGCTCCTCGCGGCTCCAGACTCTCGCCACGGGGTTATGCGGGCTGCAGAGGATCAGCGTGCGGCAGGTCGGGGTGACGAGCTTTTCAAGCTCGTCGAAGTTCATCGTATAGCGGCCGTTCTCATAGATGAGCGGGTTCTTGACGATGATGCGCCCCGCTTCGCGGACCGTCCGGTAGAAGGGCATGTAGACCGGCGTCTGGATTATTATCTGGTCGCCGGGTTTGGTGAGGCCCATTACCGCAAACGACAGTCCGGCGACGACGCCCGGGGCCCAGCTCAGCGCCTCGCGGCCGAACTCCCAGCCGTAGTGCTCCCGCTCCCAGGCGCATATCGCGTCGCGCAGTGAGTCGGGGATCATCGGATAACCGAGAGCGCCCTCGTCGACCTTCTTATGTATCGCCGCCAGCACTTCGGGCGGCGCGGGGAAGTCCATGTCGGCGACCCACATCGCAAGCAGGTCGTCGCGGCCGAAATCATCCTTGAGGCCGTCCCACTTTTCGCAGTCGGTGCCCCTTCTGTCTATATATTTATTGAAATCGTATTTCATCATGTCCTCCCGTTATTATGGCCTGCGCCGGATTTTTCATCTATATTTTCCGCTTTATTATCTGTATATGCAAGCATAAATTGAGGTAGAATAGAAAAACTGTCAAATATAACGACGTAAAAACTGGAGGAATGAGCAATGTCTATAAAAAATACATCGGCAGAGACGCCCGCGTGTTCGCCCACTAAGAAAACTTCTAATCTTCGCCGGAGCGAACAGGCGGCGGAGCTGGAGCTGGGACGCGGCGCGGTGCTGCCGGAACGCGCCGCCATGCCCGCGGATTATAAATGGCGGCTGGAGGATATCTACCCCTCGCAGGAGAGGTGGGAAGAGGCGTTCGCGGCGCTCAGGGCGCGTCTGCCGGAGATCGCCTCCTACAAGGGAACGCTCGCCGAGTCGCCAGCGCAGATGGCGAAGTTCTTCGCGCTGCGCGACGAGCTCTCGATAACCCTCGGCAAGCTCTTCGTCTACGCGAACATGAAGAGCCACGAAGATACCGCCGATTCTAAATACCAGGGACCGGCGAATCGGGTCTCCGCCCTTTCAGTGGAGTTCTCCGCCTGCGCCAGCTATGTCACGCCGGAGATCCTCGATATGCCGCAGGAGCGCCTCGAAGAGTTCGCGAAGTCGCCGGAGCTCGCCGATTACGCCTTCTCTCTGCGCGAACTGCTGCGTCAGCGCGCCCACGTCCTCTCGGAGGCCGAGGAGCTGATAATCGCCCGCGCCGGCGACATGGCGGGCGTGGCGGACAACGCCTTCTCAATGCTGACAAACGCCGACATGGAGTTCCCCCCGATACGCGATGAGAAGGGCGAAAAGGTCGAGATGTCGGAGGAACGCGCCGTCTCCTACCTGCGTTCGCCCAAACGCTCGGTCCGCAAGGCGGCCTTCGAATCGCTCTACACCCCCTACGCCGCGATGAAGAACACTCTCGGCGCAACCTTCGACGGCATGCTCAAGACTTCGAAGTTCTACGCCGAGTGCCGCAGGTATGAATCGCCGCTCGCGGAGGCGCTCGACGCCAACAATATCCCCATCTCCGTATACGACAGCCTCGTGGACACGCTCGAGGGCAGCCTCGCGCCGATGTACCGCTACATGGAGCTGCGCAAACGGATATTGAAGGTCAAGGAGCTCCATATGTACGACCTCTATGTCCCCCTCGTCGCCGATCCCTTTAAGGAGATCGCCTGGAGCGAGGCGAAGGAGATGATGTTCCACTATCTCGCGCCGCTCGGTGAAGAATATCTCGCGCAGGTACGCGCGGGGCTCGGCGAGGGCTGGGCGGACATCTTCCCCAACCGCGGCAAGCGCAGCGGCGCCTATTCGTGGGGCACCTACGGCACCCACCCCTATATATTCATGAACTATACAAACAACCTCAACGACGTAATGACCCTCGTCCATGAGATGGGCCATTCCATGCACAGCTTCTACTCGCGCCGCAGCCAGCCCTACGCGACCTCCGACTACTGCATCTTCACCGCCGAGGTGGCCTCGACGACGAACGAAGTGCTCTTCCTCTCCGGGCTGCTCTCCGAGACGGAAAAGAAGAAGCGCCGTCTCTACCTGCTGAACCGCCGCCTTGAAAATATCCGCACGACGGTCTACCGCCAGACGATGTTCGCCTCTTTTGAACGCGAGGTGCACCTGCGCGCGGCAAACGGCGGCGACACGACGCCCGAGGGGCTAAAGCAGCTGTGGTATGAGCTCAACAGGAAATACTATGGAGAAATGATCGTCATCGACGAACCTCTGAAAATGGAATGGGCGAGGATACCTCATTTCTACAGCCCCTTCTACGTCTATCAGTACGCCACCGGCTTCTCGGCGGCGACCGCGCTCGCGCAGGCCATCCTCGAGGAGGGCGCGCCCGCGACGGAAAGGTATCTGAACTTCCTCACAAAGGGCGGCTCCGACTACCCCATCGAACTGCTGAAGGGCGCGGGAGTGGATATGAGCACGCCCGAACCCGTCAAAGCGGTCGTAAAACAGTTTGAAGAGACCCTCGACGAGATGGAGGCGATTCTCTAATGCGCAGCTACGGCGGAGGTATATACGGCATCGACGCACACTACGAGAGCGAGGGGATGGCGGCAATCTATCTGCTGGTCTCCGAGGGGCGCGCCGCCATAATCGAAACGGCGCATAACGCCTCGCTGCCTCATCTGCTCGCGGCCCTCAAGGCTCTCGGCGTGAAGCGTGAAAATATCGATTATATCTGCGTCACCCACGTCCACCTCGACCACGCGGGAGGCGCCGGCAGCTACATGCGGGAGTTCCCGCAGGCGAAACTCGTCGTCCACCCGCGCGGCGCGCGCCACATGGTATCCCCCGCAAAGCTCGTCGAGGGCGTCAAGGCGGTCTACGGCGAGGCGGAGACGGAACGTATCTACGGCGAGATAATCCCCGTGGCGGAGGAGCGCGTCATCGCGCCGGAGGATGGGCGCGAACTCAAATTCGGGGAGATGACGCTCGTCTGTTACGACGCGCCTGGTCACGCGAAGCACCACATGATATTCTTTGAAAAGAGCACACGGTCGCTCTTCGCGGGAGACGCCTTCGGCATCTCATACCGCTGGATGAAGGGCGCGGACGGCCGCTGGGCCTTCCCCACCGCCTCCCCCGTCCAGTTTGATCCCGCGGCGATGACCGCGACAACGGAAAAGATCGTCGCGCTCGCGCCGGAACAGATATTCATCACCCACTTCGGCGAACTGACGAACGTGCGTAAAAACGCGGCGCTGCTGACCGAGGGTGTAAAAAAATATGTTGAAATAACGGAGGCCGCATCCGGCGACAAGGCAAAGATAAAGGCCGGGCTGGCGGAACTTTATAGAGAAACCGCGGAGAAAGAGGGCACCTCGCTGCCCGCCGCGACGGTCGAAGAGTCGCTGCGCGTCGATCTCGAGCTCAACGCGCAGGGACTATCCTGCTGGTACTCAAACAGCCGCAAAAAGTAAAAATAACTGAAAAAGCGTGGGTATGGGGAATATACGCATACCCGCGTTTTTCTTTTCTCAGTATTCTCTCAGGATTATCTCCGCCACCGCGCGTGCAAGCAAATCATGCGCCCTCTCGTCGAGATGGACGAAATCGACGCCGCTCGCCGTAACGATCCGCGCCGCGTCCAGAAACAGGCACGCCCTCTCCCCTGCTAGTTCCGCGAACCTATCCGCAAGTTCAAGGCTGACATGGTACGAACGGGCGTCAAAACCAAAATCACTGCCGCCGCAGACACCCTCGCCTAAAGACGCCGGCGAGATTATGAGGATCTTCGCCGCGCCGGAGGTCTCGGCCTTCACGACATCGACGATCCGGCGCAGCCCCGCCGTTATCTCTTTCGCGGAGGCGTGAAACTCCGCCTTACAGTCGTTGGTGCCGAGCATCAGAACGACAAAATCAAGGGGGCGGTGCGAGGCGACACAGGGAGAAATGTAATCTATCCCCGCTCCGCCGGGCCGCACCGGTTCACGAAAGACGGTGGTGCGCCCGCACAGCCCCTCCTCAACGACGCGCCACCCGGGACCGAGCAGCCGCTCCAGCCGTCCCGGCCAGCGCACATCAAAGCTGTAACGTCCAAGACCGCCCGCGATGTAACCGTAAGTATTCGAATCGCCAAAACATAGAATGCTCTTCATCGTTCTATTTTAGCACCGAAGGCCGCGGCTTTTTTATGTCGCGCGGCCGATACATTTTCAAATTCGCCGCTCTATGTTATTCTTTTTCGTGGTATGGACCTTAATTGTTTGTTTTGCTTAAAAAGCTGCTTTTAATACCGGCGGCGAAGGCCGCGGACGGAGAATGATCATGGTGGAGATCGAAGATTTCAGCGCCGGGCTGATATGCGGGGAGGACACGCTCCTGCTCGGTAACAGCGAACGGAAAAACGCCAGCATCGGCAGGATCATAGAGACGTGGCCGGAGTCCTTTCCCGACCGCGCGCTCATCGTGCTGGACCATAAAGGGCGGCTCTACGAGAGTTTCGCGCGGGAGGCGCTGCTGGCCGACCTCTCAAGTGAGGGGTCCCTCATTCCAGACCTCATCGAACCCTTCATCGCCAACGAAGATATCGGAGTGGGCAGCGAAAATATCGCCTACGTCATACGCCAGGCGGTCTATCAGGAGATAAAATCCCGCGACGCCAACGATAAATTTTTCGACGACCTCGGCAAACTCGTCACCGACAGAATGCTTCTCTACATGCTGGAGACGGCGAAAAACGTCGTCCACAACCTCACGGCCTGCGCCGGAGCCGAGGGAGAGGAGGGCGTGATCGGCACCCTGCCGTCGCTGAACCTGTTCCAGATATTCTGCCGCCAGCACCGCTTCATCGAAACATTGATGACCAAGACGATCGGCGGCGAGACGGGGATACTTCCCGTAAAATACCGGCTCAAAGAGGCGGAGGCAGCCAGCGCCTTTATAACCAGGGAGTTTGCCCTCGCAAGGTATATCCTCGAACATGAGCTGCGCTTCCAGAAAAACGGCGACCGCGACGCGCCCCTGCCCTTCGCCGATCTGCTCTCCACAAACGGGGACAACACCAACACCCAGCGCTGCATCAAGATGCAGGCCGACGCAAGCACGGCGGACTTCCGCGCGCTGATAACCCTGATGAGACGCGGCGCGGGACTCTTCCGCAGCCTGAACACCCTAAAGCTCGGCGAATACCTCAGCGCGCCGCAGGGACGGCCGCTCTTCGTCTGCTCCAGCGGCAGCGCCTCGGCGGACCGCGGCTTCGCGCCGCTCCTGATCGCCGCGATCGGCGCGGCGGCGCAAAACACAAAGAGCTCCGCCGTGATACTCATCCCAGAGCTGGACCGCTGGGGACTCCTTAATTACCTTGATAAATTCCGCCAGAGCTGGGACCGTCTCAGCTTCACCTTCGGCTACGACAACTTCTCGCGCCTGTCGCTCGAAAGCAGGACGGAGGACGGCCAGCTGCTGGAAACGCTCTATTCCGCGAGCACCCAGCGCATCTGGCACGCAAGCGAAGAGGAGCGGCTGAACCGCGCCTTCGGCACCTACGTCTCCGCCGCCGACGTCATCTACAGACCGGAGGATCTCAACGAAGAGATACGCGCCGTGGAAAAAGAGGGGCGCGTGACCTACGCCGCCCTCGAAGAACAGCCCCGCCCCGCTCCCGTCAAACGGCGTGTGAAGCTGCGCCGCGCGCGCCGCGCGGCAAAACTTTGGATCGCCGAGGGGGCTGAGCGCCATGAGAAACTGACGCTCGCCTCGCTTCTTGAAGAGGGGGAGACGCTTTGAGCCTTATGAAGGGGAAATTACCGCCGCTCTGCGCGAAATACGGGCGTGAACTTAACGGGCAAACCAGCGGCGTCGATCAGATACTGGAAGATTACGCCGCGCTGGACCGCATCGCCGTCGCCCTCGCCTCCGAAGAGCAGAACAATGTCGCGCTCACCGGCCCCGCCGGCTGCGGCAAGACGACGACCGTACGCAAGCTCGCGGCGCTCATCGAAGAGGGCCGCTACCGGCGGCTCGCGGGACGGCGCGTCGTCGAACTCAACATCGACCTGATAAACCAGGACCGCAAAAAGAGAGACCTCCGCTTCAAGCACATCCTTGACGAGGCCGAATACTACAACATCATCATCTACGTCGACGAGGCCCACCGCCTAAGCGAAAACTCCGGCCCCTCGAACCTGCTCAACACGCTGAAACCATACATCACCAGCGGCGGGCTCAGCATGCTCATCTCGACGACCTCCGAAGAGTTCCGGCTCTATATCGCCCGCGACCGCGCGATGGAGCGCCGCTTCCAGTCCGTAGAGCTGAAGGAGCCGGACCACGGGCGGCTGCTGGAGATACTTGAACGCGTGGCGCGCGTGCGTTACCCGCGGACCGACATCACCAAAGAGGCGATCGCGGAGACGGCGAGGCTCGCCGCGCTCTGCGCGCCGGAACGTTCCGAACCGGCGCGTTCGCTCGAACTGCTCCACTACGAGGTCTCCGCGGCGCAGATAAACCTGCCGCCCGAAGAATATGCCGAAAAAATCACGGAAGAAGACGCAAGACGCGCCGCCACCCTCAAGATGGACGGCTATCGGGAAAGAGACTAGACGCCATGCTGAAATCAACCTTTGCAATATACAACGACTACGGACCGGAGGCGAAAAAACGCAGCGCCGAACTCGCTAAAAAGACGCTTGAGCAGATCCACCGCGAATATCTCGAAGCGGTCTTCACCGCCGCCTGCCGCCGCCGTCTCGATATCTGGGACTTCGCGCAGAAATTCATGGAGTCGGATTTCGCCCGTTCACTCGACAGGCCGGAGACGCTGCTTGCGCTGACGATGGACGAGGTATTCCGCGACTTCATGGTCCGCTGCACCCAAAGCGGCGTCGAAATAGAGTCCGTACCAAATGAAAAAACCGGCATGGCCGCCTTCCGCGACATCTCGCCCGAGGCCAAGTGGCTCGTGGAGCTATACTCAAAGTGGCACTCGAAGACCGGCGAAGCGGGCTGTGAAATAGCCGAACGCGCCCCCGCCGCGCTGCTCAAAAAGATCCACAAAAAGGCGATGACACACCGCACCGATGAAATAATCGCCCTGCTCATCGAAAACTCCGCCGAAGCGGCAATGATAACTTCAAAGGATTACGAGAGGCTGGAGGGGTTGTAAAAGCAGCCTTCTTATGAGGCGGCTGAGCCGCAAGTCGCGGAAATTTTTAACGACAAAAACTAAATAACATTATAATGGCACCGATAAGAGGCCCCGGCATCTTTACGTTACTAAGATGTCGGGGCCTCTTTATAATTTTCCAGATACCGTCTATTTCAAAAGTTTCTTTGAAGCGGCTGACATACCTTTGCTTAATCTCTCAAGGATCAGATCTATCTCCTCTTTCGTTGTAACAAGCGGCGGCGCGAGGAGGAAGTTGTCTCCCTCCACACCGTCGATCATCCCGCCGGAGGGATAGATTATCAGACCTGCGTTTATACATTCTTTTGTGGCTACGCCCGCGGCGCCAACGCCCTTTTCAAATGGCGCTTTAGTGTCCTTGTCTTTGACTATTTCAACACCGCACATAAACCCCTTGCCACGAACGTCGCCGATGATTGGATTCTCCGCTGCTATCTTACGAACTCCGGAGATCAGATATTCTCCGTTCCTCGCGACATTCTCGATAACCTTATGTTCTTTCATATACCTCATGACCGCAACTACCGCCGCTGCCGCTATCGGATTGCTGTTATAGGTATGGCCGTGCATGAACCCGCCGCTTGTATTACGTATCGTATCCACGATACTGGTGCTCGCGATCATACCTCCGGTAGGAACATAACCGGCCGCCAGCCCCTTCGCCGTGGCAATTATATCGGGGACAACGTTCCAGTTATCAACGGCAAAACCTTTTCCCGTCCTGCCGCATCCTGTCATGACTTCATCGGCAATTAAAAGAACATCATATTTGGTACATATATCGCGGACTATCGGCCAATACTCATCTGGCGGTACCAATGCGCCGACAGTTGAACCGACGATCGGTTCGGCGATAAATGAGGATATATACTGCGGCCCTACGCGTCTTATCTCCTCTTCAAGCCTGTATGCGCAGCGCGTATTGCATGATTCCTGTTTCAACCCAAATGGGCACCTGTAACAATATGTCGCCTCTATTTTGGGAGATTCCTTAAACAGCGGAGAGAATATCCTGCGCCTGGACATCGCCCCTCCTACAGCCATCGTGCCCAGGGTATTCCCATGGAAAGAATTCCAGCGGCCTATCGTCAAAGATTTGCTCGTATAAATCCCGTCTCTGTCGTAGAAATACTGCCTCGCAAGCTTCAGCGCCGACTCAACGGCTTCGCTTCCGCCGCTGACAAACCATACTGTGTCCAGACCCTTTGGGGCGATCTCCGCAACGGCGGCAGCCGCCTCTTCCACAATTGGGAACGACCAGCGCGAGGGATGTCCGAACTCAAGTTTTTTATACTGCTGATTGACCGCCTCAATGACTTCGTCTACGCAATGTCCCAAGTTGGAGACGAGAGCGCCGCTGCATCCATCGATATACTCCTTGCCGTCAGCGTCAAAAATATATATCCCGGCGCCCTTTTCTGCCTTTAAATACTCTGATTTGAAATTACGCGGAAAAGCATGGTTCATAATACTTACGCTCCCTCTTTCTCAATATCAATACGTGCTCTGTCATTCGAAAAAAACTTTTGTGACAGATAAACCGCTATTAAGAGTCCCAGTCCCGCAGCATCAGTGAAACCCTTTGGGTCTATGAGGCAGAACGACGAGGCAAACAGCATCACACGCTCCACCAGTTTTAGATCCCGTTTCCAATATCCGGAAGCCGCGCAGGCAAGTGAGAACGTTCCTAAAATAGCCGTGATGACAAACCGGCAGACAAGCAGCTTAGGAGGATCTCCAATAAAAAGCAGTTCCGGATTATATACAAATGCGTATGGTACGATAAACCCGGCCAGGGCGATCTTAACGGCGTTAACTCCCGTCTTCATCGGATGCGAACCTGCGATGCCGGAAGCGGCAAAGGCCGCCAGCGCCACCGGTGGGGTGATATCCGCCATTATTCCAAAGTAGAGAATGAACAGATGAGCGGCAATATCAGGTACGCCAAATTGCTGGATGGCAGGGGCGGCCATGGTAGCCAGGATGATATACTTCGCTGTTGTCGGAAGCCCCATCCCTAATATCATCGAAGCGCACATCGTCAGCAACAGCGTGGGCAGCAGCATGCCGTGCGCCAGATATATTATGCCGTTAGCGATCTTCAGCCCCATACCGCTCAGCGTAACCACGCCTATTATTATTCCGGCACAGCCGCAGGCGATAGCGACACCGATCATAGACCTAGCTCCCGTCTCAAGAGCGTCAAACAAAGTTTTCCTGGTAAACCTAGTATTCTTCCTAAGCATCGCTACCGCAACCGTGGAGATTATACTGATCAGCGCGGAGGTCATTGGCGTATAACCTTTTAGAAGGAGATACACAATAATGACTATTGGGAGAAACAGATGAGCCCCCTCCGCCAAAGTCTGCTTAAGGTCTGGCAGATCTTCTCTAGGTATCCCCTTCAACCCCAGCCGTTTACCCTCCATATGGACCATAACCCAAACACCCGTATAATAGAGAATGGCAGGCAGCGTCGCCGCAACGGCGATCTTCACGTATGCTATCCCCAGGAACTGCGCCATGATGAATGCCGCCGCACCCATTATCGGCGGCATTATCTGGCCTCCTGTAGAGGCCGCCGCCTCCACACCGCCGGCAAACGCCGCCGGATAACCGATTTTTTTCATCAGCGGGATCGTAAATACACCGGTCGTAACTGTATTTGCCACGGAGCTTCCAGATATGGTGCCGAAGAGGCAGCTCCCAAAAACAGAGACCTTTGCCGGGCCCCCAACTCTATGTCCTGCCAATATGAGAGAAAGGTCTATGAAAAATTTCCCCAACCCTGATTTTTGTAAAAACGCCCCGAAAAGGACGAACATAAAAACAAAGGTTGCGGAAACACCAAGAGGCAATCCGAAAATACCTTCCGTGGAGATATACATATGACTTATGATTCTTTCCACAGAAAAACCGCGGTGTCCCATGAAACCTGGAATATACGGCCCCACCTTTGCATAGATCAGAAACAACACCGCCACGACCGTCATAGGTGCCCCGACTACCCTTCTTGTCGCCTCCAATACGAGTAGGACAAGAACACTCCCCAGGACGACATCATGGATCGTCGCCATACCACCCTGCATCATAATATCGTGGTAGTATACCGTGATATAAAGGCAGGCGGCTGCGCTGATTAAAGCTAAAATAACATCTATCGGATCCATTTTTGAGCGTGATTTCTTGGACGTTACCGGATAGAGTAAAAACCCCAGAGACAGAGCAAATGCAAGATGTATGGAGCGTTGTATCTGGGCGGGAAATACGCCAAACGCGGCCGTATAGGTCTGGAAAACCGAGAAGGCTACGCATAGCAGCGATATAAAAATGTTCCACTTCCCCGCAAGTTTTCTAAAGGTAGATTCTTTATCGAACTTTTCGAGCATTTTTTCTGCTGCTGCTTCATTTTCCGTAGCGTTAAAGCTCTTTGTATCAAAGCTCATTATGTTTCTTCCCCCTTCGGAGATCAAAAATAAAAGGGCCCTTCTCTTCCATTTTTATATAAAATAGGACCTCCGCGAAGAACCCTTTTAATTACGTAAGTTACTTTTTATTTCAAAACACCTTTTTCCATAAAATACCTTTTTGCACCTGGATGCAGAGGAATTGCCACGCCATCCAACGCTGTCTTCAATGACATTCCTTTGGCGGCGGAATGCGCTGTTTTAACCTCGTCAAGATTCTCAAAAAGTGCTTTTGTCATCCCGTAGACAATATCCTCAGGTAATTTTGAATCAACTATCAGCAGTGCCTGAACGGCCACCGTCTCATACGGGGCAGTCTGATATTTGTATGTATTGGCGGGGACGGTCACAGGCGTATAGAAGGGATATTTTTTTACTATATCTTCTCTCAGCTTTCCTCCAACGGGAAGAAGCGTCACCCTGTTCAAAGAATTCAAATCATGGACGATTGCCGCCGGCACGCTTGAGTTTGTATGAAACGCGTCAATATGGCCATCCTTAAAGTGCTCTGAGGATTCGCTGAAGGAGAGGTAAAACGGCTTTAAATCCTTATATGTAATGCCAGCCGTACCCAGTATCTGCCGCAGGGTAACTTCATTGCCGCTGCCTGGCGCACCGACGGAGACGGATCTTCCTTTCAGGTCGGAAATGCTTTTTATACTGCCGTCTCCTTTGGCGATTATGTGGGTCGTATCGGGATATACTCTGCAAATTGCCGTCAAATTGGGATACTTGTTCTTAAACATCTCCATACCATTATACGCATAGTATGTGATGTCGGTTTGTATGAGGGCAACGTCAATGTCGCCCTTTCCAAGAAGATGGGCGTTGTTAACGGAACCATCCGTCGTCTGCACGGTTACATTTATCCCCTTTGAATGTTTATTGATCGTATTCGCGATCGCCCCTCCAAGAGGGAAAAATGTCCCCGCCGTCCCCCCTGTGCCCATGCTTAACTCTTTTGCGTTGGCCGTCATAACTGTTGCGAGGAGAAGGCTGAATACCACGAAACTTAGAAAACCCATCTTCATTTTTCTGTTAAACATTATATATTCCTCCTGTTATGTAATCTTGCCGATAAAAACCTCTGGTAGACGTGATACGGCGCGAAATAATTGATCCTCTGCAATAAAAATAGACCAGCCCCTCTCAGCTATACAAAAATCAAAGCCACAGCGCACCCTTATCCGCACTTAAGACCCTGTCCCGATATGATTCCATTACGCCGCTTACCTTTTTCTCTTTTCTCTTGAAATTCATCCGCCTGGAGTCGAGCACATCAGACGGGACAAGCAGACTGATCCGCTTCGACTCTAAATCTATCTCAATAAGGTCTCCGTCTTCAATCAACGCGATCGGGCCGCCTTCCCACGCCTCTGGGGTGATATAACCTACGCACGGCCCCCGTGTCGCACCGGAAAAACGTCCGTCTGTTATCATCGCCACGGATTTCTCAAGTCCCATTCCGATCAGCATCGCCGCCGGGATTGAAAGTTCCCTCATACCGGGACCGCCCTTGGGCCCCTCATACCGCACTACCAGTACGGAACCAGGTTCGATTGAGCTCTCCAGCATATACTTCCTGACGTCTTCCTCAGAGTCAAAAACTACCGCAGGCCCCTTGTGGTAGTACATCGAAGGGTCCACGCCTGTCTTTTTCACGACGGCGCCGTTAGGAGCTAGATTTCCATAAAGTATGGAAAAACAGCCGTTTTCATAAAACTTGCTATCAGGCAGGCGTATCACCTCTGAATTTTCAGCAAAAAAGCCGTCCAGAGAATCACGCACCGTACCTCCCATAACCAGCGGCCGCGTATCGTCTATATGCTGACGGATAATCTCAAGTACCTTCCTGACTCCGCCTGCGCTGTAATAATCCGACAAATTATATTGAGAGGACGGTTTTAGTTTCGTCACCACCGGAACAGAAGACTGGCAGACATCAAAATCATGCAGATTCATCTCTACGTCAAGCGCTTTTGCCAAAGCCATGATATGCAGTACCGCGTTTGTTGACCCGCCGGTGGCTGAAACGTATTTAATTCCGTTTTCAATGGACTCTTTATTGACATACGACTTAAACGTTTTCTTTTCTCTAACCAGATCTACAATTCTTTCACCAACATCTTTTGCCTGGCGCATCTTTTGAGCTGAACAGGCAAGCATGGCCGACGAATCAAAGGGAGCTACTCCAACGACCTCCAAAAAAGTTCCCATCGTATTCGCGGTGCCGTACATCGAACAGGTACCACACGACACGCAAATACCGCTGCGGCGGCGTTCAAATGTCTCTTCGTCAATTTTCCCGCTGTTCCGCTCCCCTATCATCTCTTTTATGTCGCTTGTAACATATGTCCGCCCCTTCTCCACAAAAGGCAGCATCGCGCCTCCGGTCAAGAATATTGTCGGCAAATCGATCCTCGCCGCGGCCAGCAGCATACCGGGAACGATTTTGTCACAAGAACAGAGCATCACTATACCGTCAAAACCATGGGCCTTTACCATCGCTTCGATAGAAGAGGCGATCAGATCCCGCTGGGGGAGGATGTAGTGCTGGCCATCTCCCTGAGCGATCCCATCGCACGGAGCAGGTACATTGAACTCTCCAGGATTGCCGCCGGCACACAAAATTCCCTCTCTCACGTAACGGGCAAGTTCGCCAAGAGGTTTATGCCCGGGATTTACATCACTCCAAGAATTGACAATCGCAATTTGCGGCTTCTCTATATCCTTCATGCGATTTCCTAACGCGCTCATCAAACCTATATAGTATGTCTCCGTTATATCTTCGGCATGGCCTCTCTTATTAGGCATCAAAACAGCCCCTCTTCTCTTTAAACTTCCCTGTCCCGGAATTCTGCTCCGAGGAATTCCTCATAGACCTTGATCATCGCGCCCTTACCCTCATTGCCCAGACCTTTACATAATGACATTTGATATATCGCCGTCGCGGCTGAAAGAATGGGCATCGGAACTCTCAGCTGCGCTGAAATTTCACTGGCGGAGACTAAATCCTTGTACGCATTGTCCATTGCGTAGCCCTCATTAAAAACTCCCGAGAGTATCCTCGGAGCAAAAAACTCCGCCGCCCAGGAGCGTCCGGTACCGCTGGTAACGACCTCGACCGTTTTCTGCGGATCAAGTCCAAGCTTTGCGGCCAAAGCCAAAACCTCCGACAGCGCCGCCGTGTTAATATCAAATAGCAGCTGGTTGATAAGTTTCGCCATCTGTCCTGAGCCTAAACCGCCAAAGTTGATAACCTTATTACTTATCATGTTGAAATAGGGAACTATCTTATCAAAAACACTCTGTTCGCCGCCAAACATTAACGTCAGCTCTCCAGACGCAGCTCTGCTCTCCATACCGGAAACAGGAGCGTCGGCAAATTTGAAGCCCAAAGAGCCTAGGCGGCTCCCAAATTCAAGGGTCTTCATATACGCCGTGGTGCCAAGGTCGACGATAATATTTCTCTTCGCGCCGTCGCCTATCACGCCGCCCTCTCCAAAAAGAACTTTTTCAACTACCCCTGCGCTGGGCAGACTCAAGAAGACGACATCCGCCAATTTTCCAATTTCGGCAGGTGACGACGCGGTCGGAATGCCAAGATTTGATAATTCTGTTAAGATCTCTCTGTTAGCGTCAAAAACCCTTATGTCAGTATCATGTTTGAACATATTCACGGCCATATGCCTACCCATTTTGCCCAGACCGATAAAACCTATTTTCATCGTTTCTCCCACCTTTTTCTGAGATTAAGATTAGTTTAGGTTTTATATATCACAAAATCAAACAAGTAGTATTTTGTTTTTTCACAAATATTTATTTGTGGAACGCAAAATTTATATTATAATCTAAACATACCTATTGGTATCTCAATCGATATTATTCATAGTGGGAGGTGTTTTTATTGAACAGCAGCGAAAAAATCTTTATGCTCGTCGTAGAAGAAATGAGCTTTACCAAAGCGGCAAAAAAAACTTTTCTAACCCAACAGTGTATAAGCGAACACATAAAAAAATTGGAACGGGAATACGGCGTATCGTTTTTTGAACGCCGCCCTAAATTAGTACTGACACCAGCCGGTAAATCCATGTACCAAGCTATGCTGCAAATCCAAAATATGAAAAACAGCCTTGAACTGAACCTAAAAGAAATTGCGCGAGGGGCGATGGGAGAGATCAAAATAGGTTCCAACGCTTCACGGGCTCGCGTAATTATGCCCATATTATTTAAAAAGTATCACGAAAAATACCCCCGCGTCACAATTTCGGTATTCTCCGACGACACCTCTGTGATGACTGAGATGCTCATAAACGGTAAATTAGATATTGTTATCGGCGTGGATGTCGCAAGCAATCCACTTTTTAAAATCACCCCTCTTGCGGACGATCCGGTCTATGTTATTGTTTCCAATAACCTATTAAAGCAATCGTTCAGAGAGAGATACGCAGAATATAAAAAAATCTTTCCTTACGGAGTCAATTTATCCCTATTTGAAAAAATACCATTTGTACGCAACTACCCCACAAGCACAATCAACAGTCTGATCGACAGGCATATAAACCGCTATAACATAAACTTGCAGACCGTATTTTCAATCAGCGACTACGGGACACAGCTGCAGTTGTGCGCCTCCCATCAGGTGGCGGCTTTCATCCCCGCCTTAATATGCCGGACTGTATTAAAATTTAATGATAGAGCGGGAGAGGACGACCATATAAATATATTCCCTATTAAGAATCTTAATGAATCACTGAGAATCGATTGCATAACCCTGAAAAACAGCTATATGCCTCAATATATCCAGGATTTTATCTATTCCATTGAAAGCGAGATCAAATCCGAGACCGAATGGCTGAAACAAAATATATAAACTGTGCGTGTGACTCCGCAATCATGACGAATCACGGAGCCACACATTTCCCAGATAATTATTGGCAGGCCAAATATGTCAGCCCGTTGTATATCAGCAGAAAATTCAGGCTGTCCTTCCTGGGGCCATAACCGATATTACCCATTTCAGGATGCGGGGAGAACAGCAGCAGCTTGTGGCCGTGGGATTCCGCCTCGGCAAAAGCCGTCTTCCCATGGAGAAGGCTGGCGAATATCTCAGGCGTAAGCGGATTGTACCATCCGCGCACCGCGTCTTCCGCCATTTTATTGTCATACATATCCCAATATGGCTTTATCGGATCGCGTCCGCTGGCAAGGAGGCTCTCAAAACGCGCAAGTGATTTAACGTTGCCGCCCTTTATCGTTATAGAGGGTCCCTCCCAGTAGACCAGGTTCATCGTGCTTGAAACACCCAGCGCGATCCCCGCAAAGAGGTGATGCTTATTATCTTCGATACGGCAGCGTACAAAACCGCTTCCGCTTCTCCAGTAATCCAGGTCCTCCGTTTCAGTCGCCGCCACAATGTTGAGCCAATAACGGTTCTCCGTATTGTAAGATGTGAGCGGCAGATATGCGCCGCCGCATACCCCAAGGTAGTGTCCTCTGTCGGCGATAAATGAACGAATCGCGTCGTACCCCCTATCACCCAACCCTGCGTAATAACATTCACCAGCGTCAGGACTGCCGGGAACTATCATGACGTCAAAATCATTCAGTTTCCCGCCCCGAATATCGGCATCGCCGACAAAATCGTAATTAAACCCTCCCCATTCCAGCACCTCAAGCAGCGGCGCGGAGAAATCTTCGCCTGCTCCGCGGCCGTTATACACCGCGGCTTTAAGTTTCTTAATTATCCGGCCCTTAGATGGTACCATCTCCACCTCTTCATAAATGATACCCTTTTCATCAAAGACAGACCGTGCCGCATAACTGTCGTCCACTGAAAAGCCACACTGGTAACAGTGTCCTTCCGGCCAGGCCGGCGTACTTTCAAACCTGACTCCGTTTACATGCCATTGCGGAGCCAATCCCTTCTTCAGTAGTTCATTGACGGTGCTGAAATTATTCGCAATGCTCTTTTGATACGATTCCAAACCGATGCGGTCGGTAGGCATAAAAAGTTTTGTCATACGCCGTTATCCCTGCCTCTTATTTTTATTTAATCTATCAAGATACGCGTCATACTGGGCAACCGTCTCCGCGTCAGCCCCACCTCCGATTTTAGTACCAATGATAAGGGCGAGCGAGCTCGCGATAAAGCCCGGTATGAGCTCGAATATATAGGCGGAGAGCCCGCTGTAATACCAGAATATTACCGTAACGAGGCCCACTATGATACTTGATATAGCGCCGGTCTTATTAACGTTGCGGCTGTATAGACAGAAAAGCACCAACGGGCCGAACGATGATCCCAATCCAGCCGCTGCCAGCAGAGCGACTGCAAAGACAAGATCAGATTTAAGCGACATTAAAAAGGCAAGAAGCGAGATCACTACCACCGCGGCCCGCTGCAGATTGACTATCTTAGAGTCGTCGATCTCTGCGGCGTAATGCTTTACTATATTGGCCCCGAAAGCTGCTGCGGCGACGATGACATAGGCGCTCACCGAGGATAATATAGCCGCCATTACCGCGGCCGCGAACAGACCAAGCATGTAGGAAGGAAAGTAATTTTTCCCCATGGCAAAGAATATCTGTTCCGGGTCGCCGATAGACGGGAAAAGATAGGCGCCAATCATCCCCACAAGCACCGCGCCGAAGGTAGAGATACTTACCCACGTAGTGGCGATAAAGGTCGAATCCTTTATCTCACTGCTGTTTTTAATGGACATAAAGCAGGTCAGCACATGCACCATACCGAAGTAACAGAGGCCAACCCCAAGACCTCCAAGCGCGATAGACAGAGCCGGGAAAAATTCAGTCTCGCCGTTTAAAAACTGAAAGAATGCCGGATTCTGTCTCCAAAGACTCTCCACGACCGGCTGATATCCGCCGATTTCAACGAGAACGGCAAGCGGCACAAATAGCAGCGCGATAAACATAATGCTGCCCTGAAAAAGGTTGCTCCAGCTAACCGCCATGTATCCGCCAAGAAAGGTATAAAGGACAACAATGACGAGTCCGATAACGATACCGGTACTGTAGTCAAGGCCAAAGGTCGCGTTAAGCAGCTTGCCGCTTCCGATTATCTCAGCCGAGGCGTTGATTATCATAAAAACGATGATCGCTATCCCCGACACAAGTGCGACAGAACCGCTTTTGTCATTTACGCGCTTCTCAAAATATTCCGTGATCGAATAGACATTATAGACCTCCGTAGCGATGCGCAGACGGTTCGCAACATACATCCAGTTGATCATCGTGCCAAATATCAGTCCGATCATTATCCATATTGAAGAAAAACCACCGGCAAAGGCGGCGCCGGGAAGCCCCATCAGCAGCCATCCGCTCATGTCGGAAGACTCGGCGGATATCGCCGCCACCCACTTGTTGTTCGAACGTCCTGCAAGCGTATAATCCGAATAGGATTTTGCCCGCAGATATGTGATCACGCCTATTGCGATAAGGACTACGATATAAAGAACAAATGTGATAATACTCGCTAACATATTCTCACTACCTCCTAGAAATTGGCCCTCTTATAGAATAGGTAAGATATGACGATACTGCTCCATATCGGTAAAAAGAATACAAACCACTTCCACGCAGGAATCATTTTTCCCCCTCCTTTAATATTTTTTGAATATTACCGCCATATAAAACATATATTGTTTTATATATTTCAATAATAGACATTAAGTTCAGTCAACAACAAGCCATTATTTTTATTAAATATGCCTGCTATTTCAACAGCTTAAGATAAATGTCAAAATTTATTTTTCCAAAAGCCTTTTTCTATAGTACACTATAGAAAACAAAAGAGGTGGATGATATGAGGATCGGAGCTTTTAGCGAACAGTTCAGCCTGTCCCCAGAAACAATACGCTACTACGTCAATAAGGGGCTGCTGTGCCCTATGATAAAAAATGACCGGTATGACTTCAAAGAAAATGACATTGACGATATGCAGCTGCTATTACGGCTCAAATCCTTCAAATTTTCCATTGTGGAAATACATCGGCTGCTTTCGCTTCGCAGGCTCAGTGGTTTCGACAGCCCCAACGAGCTAAGTGACTATATAAATATTCTCGTTGATCATAAAAAGAAACTTCAGCGCGAAAAACGGGAACTACAGGGAATAATCAGTTTGCTGCAGGACGAAATCGGCAGTTCATCAGGCAAACATTCCTTTAACGCAAAAAGAAAAAACGGCGTGCCGCTGCAATTTCTCCAATATCTCGCCTGCCCTTCTTGCAAAGAGAATCTGAGCCTGAGTAACTGCAGCATTGAAAAAGACCAGATATTATCCGGTACGCTAAACTGTGAATGCGGTTTCAGCGCGGTGATAAAGAATGGGATATTGATCGGCCCCTCTGGCGAAATAAGCAAATATGACTGGCCGGATATTGAACGCAATTGCTACCGTCTTATGAACCCCACGCTGGTTTCATACATGCAGAAAGCCTACCATTGGCTGCTGGACAGGCTTGGACAATGCGATATGGACGGTAAGGTGATACTGGAGGATTTTGTGAACAACTACTGCTTCTGCCATGCAAATTTTGAAGAGATGCCATCCAAAGCGCTTTATATCATCAGTGACAAATATCCGGAAATTGTCGCGATTTATAAGGGGCTCATTGATAAGCTGGGACTGGAACAAAAGGTTCTTTATATCGCGGCGGCAAGCGATATGCTGCCGTTGAAGGACGGATGCGTGGACATGTATATTGATTTCGATTCGGCAAATGAGTATGCCCTTTATCATAAGGGCTACTCCACAGAGGCTCTTGCGCGATATTTTCACAGCGAAAGCCGCGCGATAGGAAGTTTTTTCTCCTTTAAGCCGAACAGCTCTGCGGAAAAGGAGCTGCACCGGCAGTTCCCCGAATCATGGGAGCACAGTTACGACATCTCCTATTTCAAAAGATACCTGAGGTCGGCGTGGGCCAATATCATTGACGAAGAATCCATCGGCAATGTTACGGACAGCAACACAGACGAAAAGGCTTCGCTCTATCACATTCCAGGAGAGGTTGGAATGGACGTATATTTCGCAGAGGGTTTTAGAAAAAAAGAACAAAAAACTTTATAGAGACAATTTCATATATCATCTGTCATTTGAAAAGCAGCCGCAGTATGGCAATGAAGGCAGTCGCCATATACTTGAGGCCAATATGCTCACTCTGATTCAACGGCACAGGAAGCAAAAAATGCACCGAAGAATTTTCAGGACGTTGGTATGCAAAACACCCCGGCCATAAGCCCCTCTTGGCGTTTAGACTGGCAGTGCATTACCGTATTTTCGGCTATCCGCTGAAAATAAGATTTTTCTCACAGACTCGTATTTTTAATATCGTATTAGAAACCTTTAATCTTCTTTTCCATTTTTCGTCAGCGCATATGTCCCGGCTCCTGTGCGAAGTTTTCGTAATAGCCGTTTTTCCTGGAGATATCAACGCCGGCTTTTTTTAAAAGCGGTATCCATTTCTCCACCGTCACTTCGTCAAAGCGGCTGGAGGGCAGGGTTATATTCAAACTTGCCACGACTTGGCCGAGGTGGTTAAAAATCGGTACGCCTATACCCGCCGTATCGTCGCGGCGCTCCTTATAACTCACCCAATATCCGTCTTTTCGGGTTTTATCCAGGATTTCTTCGATTTTTTTTCTGTCCGTCACGGTGTATTCCGTCAATTTAGGAAAGCCCGCCGACGATTCCAGCATATCAAGCTCTTTTTTTGTCATACCCGCCATCAAGATATTACCGGAAGCGCCTCCGTGTAAGTAGTTCGTCTCCCCTATCTTTGCCGAATATCTGATCGACAGGTCGCTCTCGACTTTGGCGATGCAGATTTTCTTAAATCCCTTTCTGATAAAAAGGGAAATCGTTTCGTTAGTTTCATCCTTTAGTTTTTCCATGAACGGTCTCGCCAAAGCGACTATGTCTATGGACGAGATGGCGGCGTTTCCCAAATATATCATGCTGGGGCCAAGGGAATAGAGTTTGGATTTCGGGTCCATATCCAGCAGGCCGCAAACGATCAGAGTCGACAAAAACCGGTACAGCGTAGCGGAAGGCAGATCAAGGCGTTCGCTTATCTCCGCGAAATTCAGGCTGTTTTTTTCTCCAAATAATTCCAGTATTTTATAAGCCTTGAATACGGACATAATGACGGACTTTTTATTTCTCAATTCTTCGTTGTGTATGATATCATCTTTATCTTTCAAGAATTATCAGCCCTTCCGTACAAAATATAGTTTTGCCGACATTTTTAAATTATAATGGCATTCCGCCGCTGCTTTCAATTAGCAATTTTTTAAAGATGTCAACACAAAAACCCTTTTGCCAATATAACTCCGTGATTACATATAAACAAAGGAAAATCCTGCCTGGATAAGGGCATCTTACCGTTAAATGACATAAATGATATCTAATTTGTACTCTTCAACAGCCTCATAAACGCGCTTAATTCCGCCAATTTTTCAAAGTTTTGCACATTGCCGCATATTTTTCTTATATTCTCTTCTGAGAGCGATACCTGCGCCATGTTTTTAAATTTGTCGCATAAATCCATATACCCTACCGGAAGTTCGGGGGCACCCTTAAGATTATATATTGTCTTTTCAAATGCAGTGCCGTTCTTTAGCTCTATACGTATTTTCGCTCCCCGTTTTTTAGGAAATTCAGAGGCTACTTCTTTATCGACATATACATGTATGAGGGAGCTTAATTGTGCCCGCCTGCCATCATTAATATTCTCCTCTTTCAAATCGACTATACCAAAGGTACCGTTAATCAGCGCGCTTGCCACACAATAGGGCGTGCTGAATCTCGCCTGCTGTATATCACATGGGGCTCCCGCGGCGCCGGTCAGGTTAAATGCCACCGGATGGGTCCCGATATCGATCCTCTTGACCTCTTCAGCCATTATATTATGCTCGGAGCACAAAGCCACGGTACCTTCGATCGGCGCATGGGTATGCCTGCAGGTAGGGTAAAGTTTTACATATGTATCTTTTATTTCATAATTCTCTCCAAGGCCTTCAAGCATTTTTGCTGCGTCAACATTGTTGTCGGACATCGCTTTAAATAGCCCGCTCATGCCGCTAAAAGAGGCCTCCGGCGCTGAAAATCCGTTCTTTGCCATAATCGCGGAGTAGATTCCGGCAAAGGCGGCGTGCCCGACCATCGCCCCCTTAGAAGACTGCCCCGAATGGGTTATCTCCATAAGGCCGGAAGCAAACAGTGCCGATAATGACAACGCTTTTGCGGCCTGACACGCATTCAGCCGTAAAAGCGAAGCGGAGACGGCCGCGGCGCCCATCGTCCCGCAAACTGCGGACGGGTGAAAGCCGTTTTCTATCAATAGCGGAGACATGCTTCTTGCAAAACGGTACGCGACATCGTAACCGATAACGACCCCCAGAATGACATGCCGGCCGTCTATATTTAATTTCTCCGCCAAAGAAAGCGCCGTCGGAATGACGACCGCCCCCGCGTGGGCACCCGCGTTCCTGTGCCCGTCGTCTAATTCCATGGAATGGGCATAGGCGCAGTTTATGGCCGCCGCCGCCGGAAAAGAGGCGGTCTCCTTTCTCCCCATAATGGTTGAATACCCGCTGTCTCCCATATTTCTTGAAGTATCTATTATCCCGTTGCGATACTCCCAAAGAGATGCGCCTGCCATCGCCGCCGACAAGATGTCTATGATCCTTTCTTTAGCGCATTGGACGATGTCACCCGGCAGATCTTCATATTTTGTCCCAGCGGCAAACTGAGCTAAGGTCTTCGCTATTACTTCCATTTAGACCATCCTTTATTCACGCTCATAATAAAATATCTGTTATGGCTGCGTTTATTTCAATTTTTCCGCCGTCGCCTTCGCTTCGAAATGATTCAGACGCTCAAACATATCGCAGCCAAGATCCCAGCGTTCCTGCCTGACTGCTTCACCGCGATTCAATGCGTTCATCGCCTCTTTAATTTTTTCCGGAGCAGCCGGTAAAGTGTAAATCCTTACGCCTGTCGCATCATATATCGCATTGAGCACCGCTACATGTCCGCATGATTGATACGATTCAGAACATCCGGTGGAATTTTGAGGTCCGTATTCCCGCGGCGTTTCGTTGAAGACTACCTCCGCATCGTCAGGGATATCGTTTATTGACGGAATACCGGCCCCTGCCATCGTTCCGTGTCTCTTCATATCTTCATAATTTTCCGTAAGAGCGAAACCGACACAATGCGACATCCCGCCGAGGGCCTGTCCCGTTACCGCCAGCCTGTTGCCCACGATACCTATATCTGAGACGATTCGATAGCGCAAAACTTTCGCTTTGCCGGTTTTCACATCCACCTCTACTTCGGCCAGATTCAGAATAAAATTCTGTCCGACACTGTCAAAACCATGTCCGGTATTTTTATCTATATGTCCGACGTCAGAGGGCGATTCATATTTTCCAAAGTATTTTGTCGGGATTCCCTCCCGTATCATTTCGGAATAACTGCGAAACGAGCCGTCCGGCTTACGCATCGCGTCAAGCAGTTTGTCGGCGGCAATTTTTGTAGCCCAGCCGGCCATATGATGAGAACGGCTTGAGGAGGCCGACCCCGTGTTCGGGCATGTTCCCGTATCGTTCTGCACAAGATGTATCTGCTCAGGACGCAGGTTGAGTTCCCGAAGACAGCGATAGGTGTGGGCAAGCGTACCGATGTCAGCCCCCTGTCCCATCTCCTCCCAAGTGTTGTAGTGCGAAACGCTCCCATCCTCGTTCAGTTCTAGGGCGACCTCCGCGCTGTCGTGCGACTTGCCGACGTGATAGCCGCCAAAACTTACGCCAACTCCGTATTTTTTATCGGCCGTGTTTTTGCGTTTTGCCTCTTCTTTCCACTGCTTATAATATGGGCGCATCAGGTCCAGCATCTCCCTCATGGGATAATTCCTATATGACATGGAATTTGGGGAAAGGTCTCCTTCACGCGCCGCGTTGATGTACCTGAATTCAAACGGGTCTATTCCAGCTTCGGCCGCCAGCATGTCGATTAGGCTTTCACTCGCCATATACGCCTGGGGAGAGCCAAAAGCACGAAAGGCGATACCGAAATTGCCGTTGCTGAAACACATCTGGGAAAGCCCTCTGATATTTGGGACATTATACGGATACCCGAGAAAGCGGATAGTCTTCGTAGTGAGCGTGGTAGAGGCGTCGCTGTACGCTCCGTGATCGATGCCCATATGGAATTCCAGGGCTGTAATCTTTCCGTCTTTATCACAGGCAAGACGCGCGTTAGTGTATGACGCGGAACGTTTGCCGGTGTAATGCTGATGTTCCGGATATGACAATGTGAGCGATACCGGCTTGTCAGTCGCCATCGCACAGACGGCAACCAGAGCTGGCATTTGTGCCGACATCGAATAACCGAAGCTGCCGCCGACGGTATTCTGTACCAGCCTGATTTTTCCCTTCGAAAGGCCGATAGAATCCGCCAGGGCCGCTATATTGCCGTACAGATTCTGGCTTTTGCAGTGGATCATCATCACTCCGTCCTCGCCCCAGTATGCCTGGGCGGTGTCCGGTTCTATTGGCAGATGCGGCTGACGGGTGGTCGAGAAGCTGCCTTCTGCAGAATATTCGGATGTTTTGAATATTTCTCTTGTGTCGCCGCCCTTAAACAGCGGCTGTTCTATATAAACGTTAGGCGACTGTTCGTGTACCCGGATGGCGTCCTTTGCCGCCGCCTCCATAAAGGTCAGATAGGCGGGCAGTTCTTCATAAATAACTTTTACCTTTTCCGCCGCCATGCGCGCCTGTTTCCTTGTATGAGCGGCGACCACCGCGACAACGTCACCGTAACGGAATATTTTTTTATCGCATATGATGGGATGATCCAGACCGTCGCTGTAGTAATGCGGACTTCCGAGAGGGGGTATTATACGCAGAATATTTGAGCCTTTAACATCGGCCGCGGTTATTACCTTTACGACTCCGGGCATATTTTCAGCTTCGTTATATTCTATGCCGAGGATATTCGCGTGGTGTACTTTCGCCTGTACGACGGCTAAATGCAGCGCTTCGTCAGACATTTGGGCGGCGAAATCTTCGCCGTAATCACATACGCCAAGGACCTTAGCCAGAGACCCGGGACGGGGGTGGCTGGTACCGTAGATATCGGCCCCCTCTTCGTAATGATAGGTAATGTCCTCCATTGACGCTTCCCCGCGCATCACGGCCGCGGCTGCCATCACCGAATCGACGATTGGTTTGTAACCAGTGCAGCGGCAGATATTACGGTGCTTATTGAACCATTCGCGCACCTCCTGGCGTGTCGGGTTTGGATTGGCCTGCAGCAGAGCCTTAGCCGACATCAAAAAACCGGGAGTGCAGAATCCGCACTGTACCGCGCCATATGTGATAAATGCCTGCTGGAGCGGATGCAAAGCCTTCGCGGTCCCCATCCCTTCCAGCGTCTCAATGGCCGAATGTTCTTTTATATCCTTAGCTTTTTTTATACAGGAACGGACGACATCGCCGTCGACCAGCACCGAACACGATCCGCACTGTCCAGCATTACAGCCTATTTTTACACTCCGAAGCCCCAGCCTGCGTAAAAGGTCGGCCAACGTATCTCCTTCCTCAAACGTGACAAACTTGAGAGTTCCGTTGATCACAAAATTTCTTTTTATCATGGTGACAAACATCTCCTTCCGTGTTGATAAAAAAGGCCTGAAATAACCAAATTTTCATTTGGGACAGGATACATTTAAGCGTGGCTGTTTTTATCGTATAATTTCATCAAGCATGACCATCAGCATTAATTTTAGAGTGAAATTTATTCCTCTCTGACATATACGAAGCCATCCATCAGCCTTCTTGCCGTCCGGCCGATCATGGCACAGCTGACATCGATACCGTCCGGGGAATGATCAAGCTCCGCCTCAACCTCCATAATCCCAAACGGGTGCCCGATCCGCAGTTTCTTACATCCGTCGCCGCCGCCAGCCACAATCTTATTCACAAGAGTATTCTCAATGTTGGCGGCCACCATCGTGCATACCGCGCCCGTTCCCATATAGGCCTGTATCATACGCCCCATAGAGAAGAGCCTTCCGATAATATCGATATCCTCTTTTTTTATCTCTTTCCCATCAGGGGTAACGTAATCTACAGGTTTGGTATATATGCCGATCTTAGGCAGCGTTTGACTATTTTTTGCAGCGTCACCGATATCTTTCGCGAGTCCGATCGTAACTGCCGCCGTACCGCGTATTGTCTCAAGCAGACGTGTTATGTCTTTGCAGTCGGCTCTGGCCTCAAATTCATAAGGCGATTCCGTCCCCTTCAGGCCAAACTGAGAGGCATGAACAAAAACGACCGGATTTGCCGCATCAACGAAGGAATATTCGTATGTTTTGCCGTCAATTTCAATGGTATCCAGCGGTCTGCCGCTTGGCAGTACCACTCCAGACACCGCACCCTGGGGGTGGTTGAACTCCAGCTGTATCTTTGCTCCGGTGCCGGGAACCCCGTCGATAGCGAAGTCCCCCTCAGTAAGCGCCCGTCCGTTTTTTACCGGTACGCGCGCGTTTATGATCTTTTTTGTGTTCACGTTGTATATCCTAACCCTGGTAATCGGCTCAACAGCTTCAACAAGTCCTTCATCAACGGCAAAGGGGCCCACCGCGGAAGAAATATTGCCGCAGTTCATCGTCTTCCCCACTACGGGATGATCGACGCTCACCTGACCAAAAAAGTAGTCGACGTCAGCGTCGTCTCTTTCGCTCTTTTTGATTATGGCAACCTTGCTGGTGGATGTGGTCGCACCGCCAAGGCCGTCAATCTGACGAATATCGGGGCTTCCGAAAGCGCTCAAAATGACACTGTCCCTCAGCGCCTCATCCCGCGGCAGGTCTTTATCATGGAAGAAAAGCGCACGGCTGGTTCCGCCTCTCATAATTACGCATGGTATCCTTGAATTTTGTTTTATCATTTGCAGCAGTCCTCCAAAATCATCATATAATCTTTGAACGTCATCTTTACCGGGTTTCTGTAGTGATAGAATTTCTGATATTGTGTGTAGCTGTCTTGAGCTATCTTTTCAAAATCTTCCACTGAGGGCTTGAAATCTGACATTTTTACAGTGATGCCGACGTCACTGATAAGTTTCTTCAATCCATTGACAACAATTTCTCCGACATCGGCAAGAGGTACGCCGCGCACGTCCAAATCCATGGCCTCCGCAATACGGCGATATTTCTCCATCTGCGCCGGAAAATTAAATTTGGCCACAGACGGCATTACAAGCGCGATAGACAGGCCGTGGTTGATATGTAACTGGGGCCCCACATGTCTTCCAATGCAGTGCATATTGCCGCACCCGGTGTTATTGAAGGCAAGTCCACCCATAGCGCTGCCCACTATAAGGTCAAGCGCGGCCTGCCGGTTGCTGCTGTTGCCGTAAACTGCCCGCAGATTGCGGCTTATCAGCCTGACCCCGGAGAGGGAAAGCGCCTCCGTAATCGGATTCGCATTCAGCGCTATGTAAGATTCAAAGCTATGGCTCAGCGCATCGATGCCGCAGCAGGCGATCTGTCCGCGCGGGCAGCTTTCGATGCTGTTTCCATCAAGGAAAGTGACCTTTGCCGCCCCCAATATGCGGTGTCCTACGGTGAATTTAACGTTCTTTTCTTCGTCGTGCACCACCGCCATATTCGTTACTTCAGCGGAGGTTCCCGCCGTCGTCGGTATTGTAAAAAGCGTCATCGGCGGTATCGAGTATTTCTCGTATCCGGCCCAATCAGGCCCCTTACCTCCGTTTGTAGCGAGGACGCCGGCCAGTTTGCAGATGTCGATAACGCTGCCGCCGCCAACCGCGATCATTAAATTACAGGCATTTTTCAGCAGTATCCCGCAGACCGTGTCGACATTGCGCAGCGGAGCCTCTTCCTCCGCCTCATTCCATACGAGATAGGGGCATCCGCTCTTTTTAATATAGTCGATGCAGTTCGCATAAAACTCCGTTTTGCTGACATTTGGGTCGGAAACGATCAGAATTTTTTCGCCGCCGCAGGCTTTTATCTCCTCGGGAAGCTGTTCTATACAGTTCGTTCCCACAACCATTCTTGTATGGGTCTCATAGCAGGTGTTTTTCTGGTGATAAAACATATGAAATATCTCCTTTACTCACAAGCCTGTCTTCTGCATCACATAAGCACGCTTGGGAGCCATGTGACCATCGGCGCTGTGGCGCAGACGATAAACAAACCTACGAGCATGACGTAGAAAAAAGGCATTATGTTTTTAATAACATCAGGGATCTCAACCTCGAATATACGCCCGGCTATATATAACGACGCCGCCATCGGAGGGGTGATCATCCCTATCGCCAGATTGGCTACCGTCATGGCGCCAAAGAATACGGGGTCTATGCCGAACTTCAAGGCTATCGGGTGAAGGATCGGGGCCAGCATAACGATGGCTGATGATCCGTTTTCGATCATACCCGCAAAGATATAGATAATATTTACCACAAGCAGGAACTGCCAGGGCGCGCTGAGATTCTGCACCGCCATCGCGGCAAGACGTTCGGGAATCTGTTCTCTGGTAAGGACGAAGCTGAGACATGATACGTTGCCGATTATAATTATTATCGTCGCCGCCGCAACGCCGCTGGTAAGCAATATCCTGGGCAGATCCCTGACCTTAATGCTCTTGTTCCATAACATCCCCACCAGCAATGCGTAAAATACGGCGGCACCGCCGGCTTCCGTAGGGGTAAATACCCCGGAATATATACCTCCCAGTATGATCACCGGGGTGACCAGGGCCGGAATCGAAACGACAAGATTTTTAGCGAGAGCCTCAAGGGAGAAGGGAATAACCGTTCCATAATTGTATTTCTTACATATATAGAACTCATATACCATCAGGCAAAGACCGAATATAACGCCCGGCCATACGCCGGCTAAAAGAAGTTCTCCGACAGAGGTATTAGTTGTAACTCCATAGACGACCATTGTGATACTCGGCGGTATCAGCGAACCGAGGGGACCAGCAGCGGCGACCGAGCAGGCGCTGAATACCGGGGGATAACCGTCCTCTTTCATCCCCTTAGCCATTACTGAAGAGATGGCGGAGGTCGTCGCAGGACCGGAACCGGAGACGGCGCCGAAGAACATACAGGCGAGCGTCGCGATGATCGCCATAGATCCCCGCATCGAGCCGGCCAGCGACTTCGCAAGATTTACCAGCGCCTGAGAAATTTTTCCCTCATACATAAGATCCCCGGCTAATATGAAGAGCGGTATCGCTATCAGCTCGAAAGAATTTATGCCGTTGAATGTCCGCTGCGCAAGAACTATCAGGTAACGCAGATTGTCTGTATAGAAGAAATAGGAGACGGCTGTAAGCCCCAATGAAAAAGCTATCGGCAGGCCGACAAGCAAAAACACGACCAGACAGAGAACGAGAAATGCACCTATACTCATCTATAATCACCTCAATATTTCTTGGAAAGATTTTTTATTGTCACGGACGTGTTTTTTAGCTCAAAGAGAAACATCGACAAAAAACCAACGGGAAGGATTATATAGACATATAAAATGGGCATTCTCACCGTGAGACACGAAGTGCCGATACTGTTCAGGCAAAAGAACACAGTCTGCTTAAAGATGACGGCGAAAAAAAACAGCGCCAAAATTTGAGCGAACAGCTTTACAGCGTTTTTCAGCAGAGGCCTGCGCTCAAGAAGATATGGCATTATATCGACCGCCAGATGCTGCCTGTCATGCGTCGCCTTAGCACTTGCCACCATCGTGAGCCAGACAAAATTGTACCGGCAAAACTCTTCGCTCCACGGTGCCGGAAGATGGAGCGCAAATCTATTGATTATTTGGAACCCGATCAGCAGGCACATACTGCCCATTAGAACCCACGTCAGAAAATTTATTACCTTATACCACTTTTCAAGGATACACCAAGCCATATACGTCAGCTCCTCTTGTGTTATTGTGTTGACGTTTAACAAAACTACTCGGCTGTAAGATCAGAGTCCGATCTGAATTGACTGTAATATGATAAGGCGGTGTCTGCATATAACATCATGCAGACACCATAACACTGATGTTATCACTGCTTTTGTATTCTATTGAAGATCTCCATAACAGCGGAAAACTGCGGGTCCTTATATACCGGGGCGCAGACATCTTTCCATTTTTCGAGCTCAGCCTTATTGAGTTCTATCACCTTGCCGCCGCCTTTGACGAAGCCATCATACGATGTTTGGGTATCTTTCACGTGATAGGCTCTCTCCGCCTTTGTCGCGCCAAGCGCCGCGCGCTCGATTATATCCTGCTGTTCCGGGGTAAGCGACTTCCATAGCTGCATGCTCATTATGAAAGGCTGTGTGTTGAAGTTCATGTTGATTTTCGTAAAATACTTGCCCACTTCAAACATTTTAGAGGCATAAATATTATTTATCGTCTGAGTTTGAGCGTCTACCGTCCCCAACTGCAGCGCTGAATAGACCTCGCCGAACGACATCGGCGTCGTGACTGTGCCAAGCGCTTTGCTCAGAGCCGCATAGCTGGGACCTTCCTGGATTCTAAGTTTTTTCCCCTTGATATCTTCGGGCGTGCGTATCGGCATTCTTGAATGTACCTCGGCAAGACCGTTCCTCCAAAACGCCAACACCTTTATCCCCTTAGACTCCACAGAGGCTTTTAATTCGTCGCCGATCGGCCCGTCAAGAACTTTGTCTGAATGATCCCAATCCCTGAAACAATACGGCATTGTCAAAACGCCGAACTTCGGCGAATAGGCCTCGAGGATGATCGAAAACACGGACGCGAAATCCATTGTGCCCATCGAGCAGCTCTCCGCCAACGCGGATGCCTTTCCCATCGTTCCGTTGGAAAAGATTGTAACTTCCATTTCGCCCTTGGAATATTCTTTGACTAATTTGGCAAATTCCACCGCGCCGATGTGATAAGGATGTATTTCCGGCTGTTCGTGCGCCAGCTGAAGCTTCATCACCGCCTCGGCCTGGTTCGCGGTGATTCCCCAAAATGCTATGCACAAAGCGCAGCAAAACATAAAAACACTTTTTTTCATTTTTACCCTCCTAAACATCTACGTGCTCTCATTAAAAATACTGACGACGCTCCCCCATCCTGCAAGATAAAAATAATACTCTAACGTTCTCTTTCCTCTAATCACCACCTTATTTTCTCACTATACGGAATAAATTTCGTATTTTGATAATAAAAATACTAGCATCAATACACGAGGCTGTCAACGTAGCACAACGCACATTAGTAATTCATTTTCGAATATTCTTATATATGGAAGATAACTTCAGAAGGTCTTATCTATTTTTGTATAATATAGAAAAGGCTATTCTGTAATATTACAAAAGTAATAATTCAGAATAGCCTAAAGAAGTTTAATTATTGAACCTATCGGCAAAACAGCCTATGAAAGATTAGAATGATTTAATATTTTTATCATAAGAAAACTACGGAACAGCAGCACCGCCTTCATCTCATACCGAGCCGCCCGCAAACCTAGCTCCGTCCCTTAAACTCCGGCCGCCTCTTTTCAAAGAAGGCTCTTACACCCTCTTTGCAGTCTTCGCCGATTATCAGGGCGGCCTGGATGTCTTCTTCGGCGCGAAGGATATCTTCCAGCTCTTTACCGCCGTTCAGCAGTTTTTTGGTCTGCGCGAGCGCCAGCGGCGGCTGTTTCGCGAGGCGCACGGCGAGGGCGGCGGTATCTTCGCGCAGCTCTCCCTCTTCGGCAAGCGCCGTCAGCAGCCCCAGCGCCTGCGCCTCCTCCGCGGAGAGCGTCTCCGGCAGCATCATCAGCATTTTCGCGGTCTGTGGGCTCACAAGGCGCGGCAGCAGCAGATTGCCGCCGCAGTCGGATATGAGTCCGATGGAGGAGAAGGCCTGGGTAAACTTCGCCCTCTTTGAGGCGCAGACAAAGTCACAGGCAAGCGCGATATTAAAACCGGCTCCGGCCGCCGCGCCGCCGACCATCGCAATAAAGGGTTTCCGGGAGCGCATGACCGCCGCCGTTATCTCCCCCGCGGCGTGTACGTATTCGCGCGCCGCCTCATAATCTGACAGCTCTAATATCGTGCGCAGGTCGCCGCCGGCGCAGAAGGCCTTTCCCTCGCCGCTGAGCACAACGACGCGGATGTCGTTGTCATCCTCGCAATCCGCAAACGCCGCCTTGAGCGCGGCGCACAGCCCCACGGTGAGGGAATTGAGCGACTCCGGCCTGTTCATCGTCACCCAGGCGACAGGTCCCTCTTTCTTTATGATAACTGTATTATCTTTCATTGTTTCGTACCTCCTGTTATTCAAAGGTTCCCTTAACTAGCGGCCTGCCGCCGGACATCATCTTTCTGCCGCGCGCGAAGAGCGTATTAAGGCCGAGGCCGTCGGCCTCCAACAGGATCAGATCCGCGTCATATCCCTCTTTTATATGCCCCTTGCCCGGCAGCTTACAGTGGTCGGCGGCAGTCGTCGAGACGACGCGCACCATGGTCTCAAGGGGGAGGTCATAGTTCTTCACCGTACTGCGCATGGTCTCAAAGATAGAGGTGA
Organism: Cloacibacillus porcorum; assembly: GCF_001701045.1. GTDB lineage: Bacteria > Synergistota > Synergistia > Synergistales > Synergistaceae > Cloacibacillus > Cloacibacillus porcorum. The sequence continues at coordinate 650,571 of NZ_CP016757.1, read as the reverse complement.
CGCGTCCGATGGTGAGCCCGGTGAGGTTTCCCGCCGCGTCGAAGGCGGGCATCGAGCCCTGCCCGTCGGATGAGAATGAGATGCGCTCCGCGGGGACGCCCGCCGCCAGCAGCTCGGCGAGCGCGCGGCCGCACTCGACCTCGCCCTCTTCAAGGAACTGCGGCGTCGTGCTCGTCGTGAGGTCTACATAGCCGCCCATCGCGCCGTAGCGGCAGGCCTCTTTGAAGAGTTCTGGATTGCGGTTCATATGTGTGGGAATGAACTGCGACGGCGGTATCTCCGTCTCGGCGGCGCGGAAGAGGTAATCCAGCCCCGAAGGCGCGTCCCCGAGGTGCACGTTTACGACTCCCGCCTTGCCGGAGAGCATCCCGCCGACGCGCGCCGCCGCCGCAAGCCGCATAAACTCCTCAAAGGTGGGCTGCGATGAGCGGTGGTCGGAGAGGGCCACCTCGCCGACGCCGATGACCGGTTCGAGCAGCGCGATATCGTCGCGGACACCGCCGCAGAGGCTCTTGACCGGCAGCTGGTAGGAGCCGGTCATCGCCCAGGCGCTCATGCCCTCGGCGCGTATCGCGTTCGTCTTTGCGATGAGGGCTCCCGTGCTGCGCGTCACGTCGTCGGTGCCAAGCAGACCGACGACCGTCGTCACGCCGCCCTTTACCATATCGGAGAGGACGAGTTCGGACGTACGCGTAGCAAAACCGCCCTCGCCTCCGCCGCCGATGACGTGCACATGGCCGTCTACGATGCCGGGGATGAGGATTTTCCCCGCGGCGTCGATTATTTCCAAGTCTGGCAAGGTCGCCTCGGCGGGAAAATTTTTACCGAGCCAGGCGATTTTGTCGTGGGATATCAACAGGGAAGAGATGCCGAGCGGTTCAGGAGCATAAATGTCTGCGTTTTTTATAAGTATAAACATTTTTCATGCCTCTTTTGCTTTTTTGTTTTTATTATATAATATAAAAGATCACTTTACATGAGATATTTAAAAATATCACATATCACAATGGAGGAATTTTAATCATGGCACAAAACAGGACACGGTGGATACCGGATACCTACATTATCATCTTTTTTGTCGTTCTCTTCGCCGCGCTTTTGACATGGACCGTACCGGTCGGAAAGTTTGAGACCCACGAGATAACATATACTATGGGCAGCTCCGAGAAGAGCCGCAGCGTGCTCGTACCGGAGTCGTTCCAGTATGAGCTCGGCAAAGACGGCAAGCCGGTAATGAACGGCGTAAAGCTCTTCGAACCCTACGGCGAAACGGGCATCCTCAACTATGCCTTTGAGGGACTCGTCTCGGGAGACAAGTGGGGATCGGCCGTCGGCGTCGTCGCCTTCATCCTCATCGTCGGCGGAGCCTTCGGCATCGTCCTCCGAACCGGCGCGATCGAATCGGGCATGAAGCGCATGATAAAAAAGACAAAGGGCATGGATACGCTGATAATACCCGTGCTTTTCTTTCTTTTCTCCCTCGGCGGGGCCGTCTTCGGCATGGGAGAGGAGGCAATCCCCTTCGTCTTTATCGTCGTTCCCGTTGTGATCGCGCTCGGTTACGACTCGATAGTGGCCGTGATGATCACCTACTGCGCGACGCAGATCGGCTTCGGCGCTTCGTGGATGAACCCCTTCAGCGTCGCGATCGCGCAGGGCATCGCGCAGATACCGGTGCTCTCCGGCTCCGGCTTCCGCATCTTTATGTGGTTCTTTTTTACCCTGCTCGGCACGCTCTACACCTGGCGCTACGCCGTGAAGATACGCAAAAATCCCTCTCTTTCACCGGTCCGTGAGTCCGACAACTATTTCCGCGAAGAGCTCGAAGCTGCGGGCGAGACGGACGAGAGGTTCGGCCTCGGCGACATTCTCGTGATTCTCACGATCGCGCTCGGCATGGTCTGGACCATCTGGGGCGTCGTCGAAAAAGGATACTATATTCCGGAGATAGCTTCGCAGTTTTTCGTCATGGGCCTCGTCTCAGGCATCATCGGCGTTATATTCAAACTCAACGGTATGAAGGTCAACGATATCGCCGTCTCCTTCAGAGCGGGGGCCTCCGACCTCCTCGGCGCGGCAATCGTCGTCGGCATGGCAAAGGGCATCATCCTTGTACTCGGCGGAGATTCGCCGACGGAGCCGACGGTGCTCAACACGGTGCTCCACAACGTCGGACTGATGATCTCCGGGCTCTCGCCGGTGATCTCTGCCTGGCTGATGTATCTCTTCCAGTCGGTATTCAACTTCTTCGTCGTCTCCGGTTCCGGACAGGCGGCGCTGACGATGCCTCTGATGGCGCCGCTCGCGGATATCGCCGGCGTAACGCGCCAGGTGGCGGTGCTCGCCTTCCAGCTCGGCGACGGCTTTACAAACCTCATCGTCCCGACCTCGGCGGTCATGATGGCCTCGATCGGCGCCGCCCGCATCGACTGGGCCACCTGGGCGAAATGGCAGATAAAGTTCCAGGGCATCCTCTTCCTCTGCGGTTCTCTCTTCGTAATCGCCGCCGTCGTTGTCGGATTTAATTAAAAATAAAACGCAGCTCTGCTGCCGGGAGCCTTTCTGCGCGAAAGGCTCTTTTTTAATGATTTCTGTTCTTAATAAAATAAGGTATTATAGATAAATCTACATTAAAATTATAATACTATACTGCATTTGGCAATAAAATATACCTAAAAATGGATAACTCTCTTTCTTGACCGTTGTCAGCCGCAGTGCTATATTTTCACAAGATAGAGTATCTTTTATTAACTCTTAGAGAGGTGGTTTTTTTATGCTGACGTTTTTTATTGCGCTTTTAACGTTGGTTGTAGGGTTTTTGACATATTCGGTCGTTGTGGAAAGGCTTCTGCCTCCTGACGACAGAGAGACGCCCGCCATCGCCCATCCGGACGGCGTCGACTATCTGCCGCTCCCCATATGGAAGTCCTTCCTCATCCAGCTGCTGAACATCGCGGGATTGGGACCTATCTTCGGCGCCCTCTCCGGCGCTCTCTGGGGACCGGTCGTCTATTTCTGGATTGTCTTCGGTACGATTTTCGCCGGCGGCGTGCACGACTATTTCTCAGGTATGCTCTCGGAGCGCCATAACGGCGCGAGCATCTCCGAAATAGTCGGCATCTACCTCGGCCCGCAGATGAAGACGGTCATGCGTATCTTTGCGGTGGTGCTGCTCGTGCTCGTCGGAACCACCTTCTCGACGGGCCCCGCCGGACTTCTGGCGCTCCTTACGCCAAAATCGCTCAACGTCACCTTCTGGCTGGCAATAATTCTTGTCTACTACTTCCTCGCTACGCTCCTGCCGATAGACAAGATAATAGGGCGCTTCTATCCCTTCTTTGGCGCGGCGCTGATCGTCATGTGCGTGGGCGTCGGCGGCGGCCTCGTGGTACAGGGGTATGAGCTGCCGGAGATGTGGAACAGCTTTGCCAACCTCCATCCGCGCGCGCTTCCGATATGGCCGCTGATGTTTATCACCGTCGCCTGCGGAGCGATTTCGGGCTTCCACGCGACGCAGTCGCCGATGATGGCGCGCTGCATAACGAGTGAATATCAGGGACGCAAGGTATTCTACGGAGCGATGGTCGCCGAAGGCGTCATCGCGCTGATATGGGCCGCGGCCGGCGTCAGCGTTTACAACGGCACACAGGGACTTTGGGACGCGACGACCAGCCTCGCCGGGCAGTCGGCGCTCGTCTATGACATCTGCATCAGGGTGCTCGGCCCCGTGGGCGGCGTGCTCGCGATGATCGGCGTCATCGTCTGCCCGATAACATCCGGCGACACCGCCTTCCGCTCCGCGCGTCTCACCCTTGCCGACTGGTTCGGCATCGACCAGAAGCCGCGCACGAAGCGTCTGCTGCTCTCCGTCCCGCTTCTTCTCTGCGGCGCGCTGCTTTCAAACATGAACTTCCAGGTCATCTGGCGCTACTTCTCATGGTCGAACCAGACCCTCGCGATGATCGCCCTCTGGGCGGCCGCGGTGTTCCTCTGCAAGGTACACCACAACTTCTGGCCGCTCGCGATACCGGCGACCTTCATGTCGGCGGTTTCAAGCACATATATCCTTGTCGCCCCCGAAGGTTTCGGCCCGATGATCTCAAAAATGGTCTCCGGCGAGCCCCTCACAGGAGCGGCGGCGATCGACGCGGCCGCCAAGGTCGGTTATCCAGTCGGTATCGCCTTTGCCGCGCTCTGCTTCGCAATCTTCTGGTTCAAGTGCGTCCGCACCAACGCCGCTGAATAAGCAGTAAAGCATCCGCGATAACGATATAAAAAAACTGCCCCGGCCCGTTGCTAAGGCCGGGGTTTTTATAGCAGGTAATTTTACATACTTTTAAATAAATCCACTGCTTTTTTAATTAAACTGTGGTTTTTACGCTTTCGCCGCCGGCCTTAACTCTGTAACCTTACCGTTATAATAAGTTTATATATAAATATCACTTATAGGGGTGGACAAAATGATCGACAAAAAAGCGGCAGCAGACCATAAAATAACCGAACTCATCGCCGAGCGCTGGAGCCCGCGCGCCTTCTCGGACAAAAACCTCGAACCGGAAAAGATACTATCCCTCTTCGAAGCGGCGCGCTGGGCCCCCTCCGCCTTCAACGAACAGCCTTGGCGCTTCATCACAGCCTCCAAGAGCGACCCGCAGGAATTTGAGAAGATGCTCTCCTGCCTCGCAAAATCCAATCAGGTATGGGCAAAGAGGGCGCAGATGCTTATCATCCTCGTAGTAAAAAATAAATTCGACTACAACGGTAAGCCTAACCGCTGGGCCATGCATGACTGCGGGCTCGCGCTGGAAAACCTTCTGCTTGAAGCCGCCGCGCAGGGCCTGCAGGGACACCCGATGGCGGGATTCTCCACGGACGCCGTACGCGAAACTTACGGCGTGCCCGAAGACTACGAACCGCTGGTCGCCGTCGCCGTAGGTTACGTGGGAGAACCGGAGCTGCTTGAGGGCGAGCTCAGAGACCGCGAGCTTGACAAGCGCGAACGCCTGCCGCTGGACGGCTTCGTCTTCGAAGGTAAATGGCGGCAGCCAATCAAAAAATAAAGCATTCGGCGGACAAACATATTATTAAGGGGCGCAGCCGTCTGCGTCCCTTTTTGTCTTTAAAGCCGCGCTTGGGTATAATATAAAAAAACAGGATCGACGGAAGGTGAGAATGTATGAAGATAGTGAAAACCGTCCTCGTGGCGATAGCATTGGCGATTATCGCCGCCCCGCTCCCCTCGGAGGCGCTGATTTCGCATGCGGAGGCTAAGAGGATATGGAATAAGGTGGCGGAGCCGACGGCGCTGACCGCGCTGCCGTTTTATATAAAAGACGAAAAGACGCCGAACGCCTGGGTGACAAACGGAGAATCCGTAACGGTGACCACCGGCCTGCTGAATATACTCGACACCGAGGCCGAGCTTTACGCCGTATTCGCCCATGAGGCGGGACACGTCAAACTCAACCATCTCCACAAAAGCGCCTCACGCAGCGCCGGACTCTCAATCGCCGCGGCGGTCCTCGGACAGCTGCTGGGCGGTAATATTGCCGGCACCGCCGTCAATGTCGGCGCCAATCTTGTAAATTCGGGCTGGAGCCGCGAACAGGAGATCGAGGCGGACGACTACTCCGTGGAGCTCGCCGTCAAAATGGGAGAGGACCCCGTCGGCATGTACAGCGCGATCAGTAAGCTCGCGAAGATAAACAATACTCAGCCAAGCGGCTTCAATTCACACCCGCCGGACGACCGCCGGCTCACCCACATCAAAAACAAAATCCTCGAACTAAAGCCCCACGCCAAGTTCCCGGAAAATTAGGACTTACGACTTACATAGAGGCCCCTGATAAAACCTCAAGTTTATCAGGGGCCATCGTCAATACAAAACAGCCGCATCGTGCGAAAGATAACTCTCCGCCCGCGGGGCAAAAACTCTATGCCAGCGTCATATAATCGAGAATCAGGCCTTTACGTAGGAGCAGACATACTGCACGGGCACGTAGCAGCGGAAACCGAACTTGCTGTTCGCCGGTATATTGAAGGTCTCACCAGCCTTGAGCTCCTGCCACTCGGAGGAACCGGGAAGCAGCACCTGGCAGACGCCGTCGGTAAGATCCATGATCTCCGCGTCGCCCGTTCCGAATTCATACTCGCCTGGGAGGAAGAGGCCGAGCGTTTTGCGGTCGCCGTTTTCCATATAAACAGTGTGGCTGACTACTTTTCCGTCAAAATATACATTCGCCTTAGCTATCGCTGTTACATTTTCCAACTTTTCGATCATTATAAAACCCTCCTGAAAGTTTTTGCCTGTGGACAAAATACGCCAGGCGGTTCCCAACCTTTACGCCTCCGATCAAACAAACCGGCAGACGGTGAGAACGAACGAATGCTCCGCCCCTTAAAGACATATTCAATCAACGGCTTATCATAAATGATAGTGTTCTTTTTGGCATAAGTCCAGTAAAATAAGCAGTTATAATAGTTAATATTACACCAAGCGAGGGAAGGCTTCGGAATGTCCTTTTACTATATATTTCAAAACGGCAAAATAATCCTCAAAGAAGACGGCGCCATACCGGAAGCGGCGGAGATCGACGGACTCAGGCAACACTTTGTCAACGCAGGCTGCGTCGACAAAGAGGATAAAGATGGAGACCGCTGGGCCGAGCTTGAAGTGACTGCAAAGCTGCCCGACGGGTTTGACGCCTGCGAACGGCGCGGCTGCTGGACGGCGGTCGGCGAGGAGCAATTCTTCCGTATCGGCAAAGCCTTTCACTACATGGACTGGCAGCGGCTCCACAAATACTGCGGCAAATGCGGCGCACAGAATGTCTTCGACCCCGGAGAGGGGGCGATGAAATGCCTCGCGTGCGGCGAACTCTTTTACCCCGTTATCTCGCCGGCGATCATCGTCTGCGTTGAAAAAGAGGGGAAGATATTACTCGGCCACGGCGTCAACTTTCCCGCAGGGCGCTACAGCGTGCTCGCGGGCTTCGTCGAACCGGGAGAGAGCCTTGAAGAATGTGTCGCGCGCGAAGTCTACGAGGAATCCAGAATCCGCGTCAAAAACATAAAATACTTCACCAGCCAGCCCTGGCCCTTCCCGCGTTCGCTGATGCTCGGCTTTATCGCCGAATGGGAATCGGGCGACATCTGTCCCGATACCACTGAAGTCACCGACGTCCGCTGGTTCGCCCCCCACGAAATACCGGAATACTACCGCGGCGTCAGCATCTCCGCAAAACTCATAGAAGATTTTATCAAGAGACATACAAAATACTGATGGCTGGGCCTCCCATCATTGGGAGAATAAGAGAGGAAGGTGTGTGATAAGATGTTTGGTTCAAAGGGACTCATCGAGATATACACCGGAGACGGCAAGGGCAAGACGACCGCCGCCCTTGGTCTGGCTGTACGGGCCTGCGGTCACGGAGCGCACGTCGCGATCGTGCAGTTTATGAAGGGCTGGGCGCGGTATGGCGAGCTCACCGCCGTCAAACACCTGCCTGGGGTGACGCTGGTCCACACCGGACGCGAAAAATGTATCTTCCGCGGAGACGAAACGGACGAAGACTTCAAAGAGGCGGCGCGCGGACTCAAAGAGGCGGAAAAATTCATCGACTCAGGCGAATATGACCTCGTGATACTGGATGAGATCAACGTGGCGATAGACTTCGGACTTGTTGACGCCGACGACGTGGCGGAGCTGCTTCGCGGCAAACCAGAAAAGACCGAAATTGTGCTCACGGGGAGAAACGCGCCGAAATCACTGCTTGACATGGCCGACCTCGTCAGCGAAATGAAAGAGATCAAACATCCCTACCGCCAGGGAATCACCGCGCGCAAGGGCGTTGAATATTAAAAACTCTGATTTTAAACTTGACAAAATTAGAGAAAAGATTTAAACTAAAACTGTTTTAAATAACCAAGCTTGTTTTAGAGATAACACTAAAAAGAAAAGACATAAAAATTTCAAGGAGGAAATCAAATCATGTCAACGACACAGGAAAATTTCGCAACCGCATTTGCTGGAGAATCACAGGCCAACCGTAAGTACCTTATGTTCGCCGAACAGGCGGAGAAAGACGGATTCGCCGGCGTAGCCAAGCTTTTCCGCGCCACCGCGGCGGCGGAGACCATTCACGCCTTCGCTGAGTTCAGAGCCAAGGGCGGAGTCGGCACCACCGCTGATAACCTCCAGGCCGGTATCGACGGAGAGACCTACGAATTCTCAGAGATGTACCCCCCGATGATCGAACAGGCAAAGGCTGAAGGCAACACAGAGGCCGCCCGTATCTTCCACTATGCCAACGAGGCCGAGAAGGTGCACGCGAAGCTTTACAAAGAGGCGCTCTCGGATATGAGCAACACCGACGCCGACTACTACCTCTGCCCCATCTGCGGATTCATCCACAAGGGCGAGACCAGCAGCCCCTGCCCCATCTGCGGCGCGAAACCCTCGATTTTCAAGAAGTTCTAGAAAACAGATACCGGCAAAATACAGATACAAACTGACGCCGGATAAATAAAAACAACTAAGCGGGGCGGGAATTTCGATTCCTGCCCCGCTGTCTGTATGCGGCCCAAATCCCGCCCGCAGCGCTGACAGTTTTTGACCGCGGCGATATGGGCGCCTCATCCACAGTCAAAAACTGACCTTACGTGCCGGGCCTATCGGCAGCGCTGGACGCTCCCGATAATCACCGGCGGCGCCGTGCCCTCGCTGCGGATACCATTTGGACGGCCTCTTAGGAGCGCCGAAATTATCGGCTGAGCCGATTACAAGGCGTCCGAACTCGCGGTTCAACGAGTCTGTCACGGAAGCTGCCTGCATGAACCTCCCCTCCCGCGCCTCCGAGCGTCCATCCTCGTCAAACAACTGCCTCTGGACTCCGCAGCTTACGTCGGTGAAGTCATAGAGAATCACTCCCGCCTTCTTATAGGCACAGCCCTCCTGATATATACCCGCGAGCATTTCACGCGCCGCCGACAAAAAATCGCAGTCCAGCGAACGCGGAGAGGGGAAAGAACGTTCGTCATCGCGCGCATAAAAATTTTCCTCGCGGAAGCGGCTCGTCGTTATATATATCCCCATACGCGACGCGCGCTGCCTCGCCTCGCGCAGCTGCCGCGCGGCGCAAAGAGTGAAATAAGAGACCGCTTCCAGCAGCTCGTCATAAGAAAAGACCGCCTCGCCAAAGGAACGGGAGACTTGGATAGACTTTGGTGCGCGCCGTCCTCCCGAAAGGGGATGCACCGGATAGCCGCGCAGCTCCCAGGCCGTATAGAGGGCATTCACAGAAAAAGCCCTTTTAAGAAGCAGGTCGTCCGCCGCGGCAAAGTCGGCGGCATTCAAAATACGGTGATAAAGATTAAGACGCTTAGCCATACGCCTGCCGACACCCCAGATATCGCCGACCTCAAACTGTGCCATCCATCCGGGGTCGGAATAGAGCTCCCGTTTAAGCCAGAAAACCCCTTCATCCTTATGCTTGGCGCAGTGAGAGGCCAGCTTTGCCAGCGTCTTGGTAGAAGAGATACCAACCGAGACCGGTATGGAACAATGCCTCCATACATCCGCCCGCAGCTCCCGGCAATAGGCGACGGGATCCTTAACGGAAGATATCGCAAGATTTATAAACGCCTCGTCTATCGAGTAGACTTCCGTCACATCGCTGAATCTTGCGATACGCGACATCACCTCGGAGGAAATTTTATTATAAAGGGAAAGGCGGCCGCTCAGCACCACGACACCGGCGCGTTCCAGCAATCCTCTGACCTTGAAATACGGCTCGCCCATCGGCACCCCCATAGCCTTTACCTCATTGGAACGAGCCACAACGCATCCGTCATTGCCGCTAAGGACGACAACAGGGCGCGATACGAGCGCCGGATCTTCCCGCCGCTCGCAAGAGACAAAAAAATTATTACAGTCACAGAGCCCGACAGAGCGCGAAGCAAGTACACACACGTAACATCAGCTCCCTTTATAAAACTTATAATATACTATATTGTGCGATGAGCTAAATGTCAACTATATGTAAATTATAATACCAAAATCATTCCATTTATTTTCACACAATATTGTAAAAAGGGCTTGCCAAAGCAGGGTTTATGGAATAGTATATACAGCATTCCATTATTATAAGAATGGATAGAAGTTTTTAAATAAATGCTTGGAAGGAACTTAAAATGACCGACAAAAAAATAGAATTACCTTTATTAACAATAGGTAAACACCAGCCCAAATATCCCATCATACAGGGAGGAATGGGTATCATGGTCTCCGGCCCCAGGCTGGCTGGCGCTGTGGCCGCCGCCGGCGGCGTAGGAACCATCGCCTCGGTGGGGATATCGGCCTCATCCCCCGATTTCAATCTAAGCGCCGGCGCAAAAGTAATCGATGAAAACAACCATAAAGTACTGGCACGTTACATAAAAGAGGCTAAAGAGGCTTCAAACGGCGGCGTCATCGCGGTAAACTGCATGTGCGCCCTCAGCGACTACGAACAGCTTGTGCGTACCTCCTGCGAGGCGGGGGCGGACATCATCATCTCCGGCGCCGGACTGCCGCTCAAACTGCCGCAGCTGGCGGAGGGACACCCTGATACGGCACTCGTACCAATCGTGAGCAGCGTCAAAGCCGCAAACCTCATCCTCAACCGCTGGCTCAAGCATTACAACAGACTTCCTGACGCCTTCGTCGTCGAGACCCCCAACACCGCGGGCGGACATCTCGGCGCGCGTGACGAGGAACAGGCGCTTGACGGCAACCTCTCTCTGAAAGAGGTCGTCCCCGCTCTGGTAAAATATCTGAAAGAACTAGGCCACAACATCCCGGTGATCTCCGCCGGCGGCATCTGGGACGGGAAGGACATGCGCGAAGCATTCGAGATGGGCGCACGCGGCGTACAGATGGGCACGCGCTTCGCCGCCACCGAGGAGGGAGACGCCTCCGACCGTTTCAAACAGGCCTATATAGAGGCGGAAGAAAAAGACGTCGTCCTCATTAAAAGCCCCTGCGGCCTTCCGGGACGCGCGATAATGAGCCCGCTCATCGAACGCTACTTCGCCGGCGCCCTTGAAAAGGTAAGCTGCCGCGCAGCCTGCCTCTCACACTGTATCTGCCGCCTCCAGCATGAGTCCTTCTGCATCGCGGACGCCCTCGTGTGCGCCTATAAGGGAGACTGGGAAAACGGCCTCTTCTTCTGCGGCAGCAACGTTTCACAGGTCAAATCGATCGTTAAGGTAAAAGAGCTGATCAAAGAGCTCCTCAAAGATTTCAAATTGCCGGAGCTCGAAACGGCACATTAAAGACAAAAGTCCGGCCTTAGCGCCGGACTTTTTAATCTCCGCTCAACAACAAATAAGCAGCCCAAAGAGAAAATTTCTCCTTGAGCTGCTTTTCTCTTAACTATACAGGAACGATCAGAACTCATGGCACATCACATAACGGCTTCTCACAAAACAAAACAAGAGAGGGAAGTCTCACTTGACTTCCCTCTCTCGCTTAAATTAATTCCGGCAACGACCTACTCTAACAAACAAACTAGCCGACCTCGCACAAAAGGCAGAACCGGCCTTTTGGCTCCCTGGCCATCCCACGGATACCCTCCGTAGTACCACCCGCGATGTAGTGCTTAACTGCCGGGTTCGGCATGGGACCGGGTGGACCCACTCCCTTGTTACGCACAGAATAAATAACACAAAAAACGACCCCAAGGATTTCCTCAGGGCCGTTCTTCAAATTAATTCTAGCGGCGACCTACTCTCCCACGGATACCCTCCGTAGTACCATCGGCGATGGAGTGCTTAACTGCCGGGTTCGGCATGGGACCGGGTGGATCCACTCCTCTATTACCACTAGAAACTTTTATATCAGCCCTCTTTAGGCGGATAAAGGATTTATGAGGTTAAGGCCTCGGTGTATTAGTATTGGTCAGCTCAAAGGGCGTTACCCTCTTACACCTCCAACCTATCAAACCGGTCGTCTGCCGGACACCTTACTTCTTTGACGAATGAGGTATCTCATCTTGAGGCCGGCTTCCCGCTTAGATGCCTTCAGCGGTTATCCGATCCGTACATGGCTACCCAGCTTTTACTCCTGGCGGAATAACTGGTTCACTAGCGGTACGTCCATCCCGGTCCTCTCGTACTAGGGACAGTTCCTCTCAAATACCTTGCGCCCACAGTGGATAGGGACCGAACTGTCTCACGACGTTCTGAACCCAGCTCACGTACCGCTTTAATGGGCGAACAGACCAACCCTTGGGACCTGCTTCAGCCCCAGGATGCGATGAGCCGACATCGAGGTGCCAAACGCCGCCGTCGATAGGAACTCTCGGGCGGCATCAGCCTGTTATCCCCGGGGTAGCTTTTATCCGATGAGCGATGGCCTTTCCACTCAGGACCACCGGATCACTAGGACCAACTTTCGTTTCTGATCGATCTGTCAATCTCACAGTTAAGCCACCTTATACCCTTACGCTCTGTAGATGTTTTCCATTCATCTTGAGGTGACCTTCGCGCGCCTCCGTTACTCTTTGGGAGGCGACCGCCCCAGTCAAACTGCCCGCCTGACAATGTCCCGCATCACGATTCAGTGCCTGCGGTTAGAATCCCAGCACAATAAGGGTGGTATTCCAACGACGGCTCCATAAAGTCTGGCGACCTTATTTCATAGCCTCCCACCTATCCTATACATACTATACCGAAATCCAATATCAAGTTACAGTAAAGCTCCACGGGGTCTTTCCGTCCTACTGCGGGTAACTGGCGTCTTTACCAGTACCACAATTTCACCGGGCCCACTGTCGAGACAGCGCTCAGATCGTTACACCTTTCGTGCAGGTCGGAACTTACCCGACAAGGAATTTCGCTACCTTAGGACCGTTATAGTTACGGCCGCCGTTTACTGGGGCTTCAGTTCAAAGCTTCGCCTTGCGGCTGACCTCTCCCTTTAACCTTCCAGCACCGGGCAGGTGTCAGACCCTATACTTCGGCTTGCGCCTTCAGCAGAGTCCTGTGTTTTAGTTAAACAGTCGCCTGAGCCTGGTTTCTGCGAACCAAAGA